>DASVKO010000306.1:0-20282 GCA_036385355.1 Dermatophilaceae bacterium | reverse complement strand
GAGGAGCCGTCCTCGGTCTTCGCCGCCGCCGGAACCCCCTGGTTCCTCACGCTCTTCGGGCGCGACTCGCTCTGGGCAGCCCGTATGGCCCTGCCCTTCGGCACCGATCTGGCGGCCGGGACCCTGCGAGCGCTGGCCAGGCGCCAGGGCTCCGCCTTCGACCCGGACCGGGCAGAGGAGCCAGGGAAGATTCCGCACGAGCTGCGCCGGACGACCTTCGTCGACCCCACCGCCGGCATCGACCTCCCCCCGGTCTACTACGGGACGATCGACGCCACGCCGCTGTGGATCAGCCTCCTGCGCGACGCGTGGAAGTGGGGCCTGGCCGACCGCGAGGTTGAGGCTCTGCTGCCCAACCTGCGGGCTGCGGTCCGGTGGCTGACCACGTTCGCCGCCCCTGACGCCGATGGCCTGCTGAAGTACCTGGATACCTCGGGCAAGGGGCTCGCCAACCAGGGCTGGAAGGACTCCGGCGACGCGATGCGCTGGCGGGATGGCCATGTCGCCGACGCGCCGATCGCCCTGTGCGAGGCCCAGGCGTATGCCGTCGAGGCGGCCGGCGCCGCTGCCGAGCTGTTCACCCACTTCAACCTCGACGGATCCGACGGGCTGAGGGACTACGCCGACCAGATGCGCACCCGCTTCCGCGACCGCTTCTGGGTCGGCTCCGATGGGGAGCGGTACATCGGGCTCGCCGTGGACGGACAGGGCCGGACCATCGACGGGCTGGGCTCCAACATGGGCCATGTCCTGGGGACGGGCACCCTGAACGCCGAGGAGGTCGACCGGGTCGCCGCCACCCTGACGTCACCGGCGTTGCTGAGCCGGTACGGCATCTCGACGCTGGCCAGGGACAACGCCGGTTTCAACCCCATCGGCTATCACACCGGGTCGATCTGGACCCACGACACCGCGATCTGTGCCTGGGGCCTGGCCAGGGAGGGCAGGCGGGACGAGGCGACGAGGGTTGCCCAGAGCCTGCTGTCCTCGGCCGAGGCGTTCGACTACCGGTGGCCGGAGCTGTACGCCGGCGCCGGCGTTCTGGACCGCCCGGTTCCCTATCCCGCGTCCTGCCGTCCGCAGGCCTGGTCCGCGGCCTCGGGAGCGGTGCTGATCTCGGTGGCGCTCGGGTTCGAGCCCGATGCCCCCGCTGGCAGGCTCACCCTGCGGCCTGCCCGGCCGGCGTCATACGGGGCGATGACGGTTCGCGGACTGCGTTTTGCGGGACGATCCTTCGGCGTGAAGTGTGCGCCGGACGGCAGCACAGAGCTGATCGACGCGCCGGACGATGTCGACATCGTAATCGTCTGATCGGGGCAGGTCCTAGACTCGAAGGTCCGAGTCTGTACGGAAGGAAGACCACGCGCGTGAAGCTGCTGGAATCGATCAATGGTCCAGAGGACCTCAGGGCGCTGCCTGCCGACCAGATGCCGTTGCTGGCCGAGGAGATCCGGGAATTCCTCGTCGACTCGGTCTCCAAGACGGGCGGGCACCTGGGGCCCAATCTTGGCGTCGTCGAGCTGACCATCGCCCTGCATCGGGTCTTCGACTCCCCGCGAGACTCGATCGTGTTCGACACCGGCCACCAGTCTTACGTGCACAAGCTGCTGACCGGCCGTCGCGACGACTTCGCCAGCCTGCGCAAGAAGGGCGGGCTCTCGGGCTACGCCAGCCGGGCCGAGTCCGAGCATGACATCGTGGAGAACTCGCACGCCTCCACGGCGTTGTCCTGGGCGGACGGGATCGCCAGGGCACGCCGCCTGCAGGGCCAGCGCAACCGGCATACCGTGGCGGTCATCGGCGACGGGGCCCTCACCGGCGGGATGGCCTGGGAGGCGCTGAACAACATCTCCGCCGACAAGGACCTGCCGCTGGTCATCGTCGTCAACGACAACGAGCGCTCGTATGCCGTCACGACCGGCGGGCTCGCCGACTACCTCGCCACCTTGCGGGTGACCCGCGGCTACGAACGCTTCCTGGAGTGGGGCAAGCACACTCTGGTGCGCACACCGGTCGTGGGCCCGGCGATGTACGAGACGCTGCACGGGATGAAGAAGGGCCTGAAGGACATCGTCGCGCCGCAGGGCATGTTCGAGGATCTCGGGCTGAAGTACCTCGGCCCGGTCGACGGGCATGACGAGCAGGCGCTCGAGTCGGCACTGCGCAAGGCTCGTGCCTTCGGCGGTCCGGTTCTCGTGCACGTGCTCACCCAGAAGGGTCGCGGGTATGCCCCGGCCCGCCAGGACGAGGCCGACCGGTTCCATGCGGTGGGGGTCATCAACCCCGAGACCGGCCTCTCGTTCGACGAGGGTGGTCGCATCTGGACCGATGAGTTCAGCGACGAGATGTGCGAGATCGGTGCCGAGCGGCCGGATGTCGTGGGCGTGACCGCGGCGATGATGATCCCGGTCGGTCTGGACCAGTTCGCGGCTCGCTTTCCGGACCGGGTCTTCGACGTGGGAATCGCCGAGCAGCACGCAGTGACGATGGCCTCCGGGCTCGCCTTCGGTGGCCTGCATCCGGTGGTGGCTGTCTACGCCACGTTCCTGAACCGTGCCTTCGACCAGCTGCTGATGGACGCCGGACTGCACAAGGCCGGCGTCACCGTGGTGCTCGACCGGGCGGGTGTGACGGGCACCGATGGTGCGTCGCACAACGGCATGTGGGACATGACGATCTGTTCGGTGGTGCCCGGACTCCGCCTGGCCGCACCCCGTGACGGCGCCCAGCTGCGGGCAGCGCTGCGCGAGGCGGTCGACGTCTCGGACGGTCCCACGGTGTTGCGTTTCCCCAAGGGCGACGTCGCCCAGCCCATTGCCCGGGTTCGCCGGCTGGGTAGCCTCGACGTCCTGCGCGAAACCTCCTCGGGCGTCGTCGACCTGCTGATCGTGGGCGTCGGTTCCATGGCGTCGACCTCGGTCAGCGTGGCCGAGAAGCTCGAGGCACAGGGGTATTCGGTGCGCGTGGTCGACCCGCGGTGGGTGCTGCCGGTCAGTCCTGACCTGGTCCTTGCGGCTGGTGAGGCCAGGGCCGTTGCGGTCATCGAGGACAACCTGGTGTCCGGGGGCATCGGGTCAGCGGTGACCTTGGCGATGAGCGAGGCAGGGTGCAAGGCTGCAGTCCACTGCTTCGGCATCCCCAAGGAGTTCCTGGACCATGCATCGCGCGGCCAGGTGCTGGAACAGATCGGGCTGACGCCGGACGCCATCGCGACGGCGCTGGGCGCTGAGCTCACTCACCTCGCCGGGCGCTGAACTCACTCACCTCGCCGGACACCGTCCCGAGGTTTGGTGGGGGATTGGCGCACGGTCCCTAGGTTTGCGGGTGTTAGATGTCGCGGAAGGTTTCTATCGTGGCGCCCAGTGCGTTCAGGCGCCTGGCCAGATCCTCGTAGCCGCGGTTGATGACATAGACGTTGCGAAGGACCGAGGTGCCCGGCGCCGCGAGCATCGCCACCAGGATGACCACCGCCGGACGCAGTGCGGGCGGGCAGATGACCTCGGCGGCACGCCAGCGGGTCGGTCCGGTGATGAGCACCCGATGAGGGTCGAGCAGCTGAACCTTGACACCGACCTTGGTGAGCTCGGTGAGGTAGATGGCCCGGTTGTCGTAGACCCAGTCGTGGATCATCGTCGTGCCGGTCGCGCTGGCCGCGATGATCGCGAAGAACGGCAGGTTGTCGATGTTCAGGCCCGGGAACGGCATCGGGTGGATCTTGTCGGCAGGGGCTATGAGCGGGCCGGCGATGGTGGTGAGGTCGACCAGGCGGGTCAGCCCGTTGGCGGAGCGGTACTCCGGGGTGATCAGGTACTTCATGCCCATGCCCTCGAGCAGGGCGAGCTCGATCTCCATGAACTCGATCGGCACCCGCCGGATGGTGATCGCGGACTCCGTGACGACCGCTGCGGCCAGCAGGCTCATGGCCTCGATCGGGTCCTCGGACGGATAGAACTCGACATCGAGGTCGATGACGGGACGTCCGTGGATGGTGAGCGTGGTGGTGCCGATTCCTTCGATGACCACCCCGAGCTGTCCGAGGAAGAAGCACAGGTCCTGGACCATGTAGTTCGGGCTGGCATTGCGGATGACGGTGACCCCGTCGTGCCGGGCCGCCGCCATCAGCGCATTCTGGGTGACGGTGTCGCCGCGTTCGGTCAGCACGATTGCCGAGCTGGGGCTGACCGAGCGGTCGACCTTGGCCTCGTAGAAGCCTGTCGTGGCGGTGACGTTGAGGCCGAACGCCCGCAGGGCGTTCAGGTGCGGGTCCACGGTGCGGGTGCCGAGATCACACCCGCCGACATAGGGCAGCTGGAACTCGTTGAACTCATGCAGCAGGGGCCCAAGGAACATGATCACGGTGCGGGTGCGGCGGGCCGCGTCGAGGTTCATCCCCTCGAGGTCGAGGCGGGCCGGCGGGGTGATCTCGAGGTCGTTGCTGTCAGGCAGCCACCGGGTCTTGACCCCGATGCTGGTCAGCACCTCGATGATCCGGTTGACCTCTTCGATCCGGGCCAGGCTGCGCAAGGTGGTGCGTCCGTGATTGAGCAGTGACGCGCACAACAGAGCCACGGCGGCGTTCTTGCTGGTCTTGACGTCGATCGCTCCGGACAGCTTCGTCCCGCCGACGATGCGCAAGTGCTGGGCAACGGAGTGGCCCACCGAGACGAACTCGGAGTCCAGGCTGGCACCGATGCGGGCCAGCATCTCGAGACTGAGGTTCTGCTGGCCCTGCTCGATGCGCGCTATGGCGCTCTGGCTGGTGCCCAGCAGCTCCGCAAGATCACTTTGAGACAGACCCTGGTGACGTCGGGCCTCCCGAATCAGGGTGCCGATCCGGGCGGGATAGTCCTCACGCATGGCTGCAACAGTAGTTCACCGGACGGGGGTCAGCCGCGAGATGCGGTCTCGGGCGCGTCGAATTCGTGCTTAGCAGGGGGCCCTGGCGGACCAGGCACGGGCGTGAGGTGAGTCACCTCACGCCCGTGCAGACCGGCATACCGGCCGTTGCGGTTACAGGGTCAGAGCGGGACGCTGGCCACACCCGGAGGCAGGAACCTCGTGCCGGTGACCTTCTCGGAGATCCCCGTGCGGTCCAGCAGGGGGGTCAGCCCTCCGTTCCAGAAGGGAAAACCCGTTCCGGTGATCATGGCGAGGTCGATGTCCATCGGAGCCGCGACAACACCCTCGTCAAGCATCAGCCGGGTCTCCTGCGCCAGGGCAGAGAGCACCTGCTCGCGAACCTGGGCGGGGTCCAGGATCACCGGGTTGGCCGGTCTCTCCATGAGAGCAGCGACCTCCGGGTCCGCCACCGGCTTGCCGTCGGGGTAGATGTAGAACCCGGGCTTGCCCGCGGCGACCAGGCGTCGCAGCCCTTCCGGCACGTAGAAGCGCTCCGGGAAGGCCCGATGCAGCGACTCGTTGTTGTGCAGGCCGATTGCGGGACCGACCATGCCCAGCAGGACGAACGGGGGCATCGGGGCGATCCCGGCGAAGGCGCGGTCGGCGACCTCCATCGGGGTGCCCTCGTCCACGATCCGGCCCACTTCGCCCATCATCCGTCCGAGCAGCCGGTTCGCGATGAAGGACGGCGAGTCCTTGGCCAGGATCGCAGTCTTCTTCAGCGTCTTGCCGGTGGCGAAAGCCGTCGCGAGGGTGGCGTCGTCGGTCTTGTCACCACGGACGATCTCCAGCAGCTGCATGACCGCGACGGGGTTGAAGAAGTGGAATCCGACGACCCGCTCAGGGTGCTTCAGATCCGCGGCCATCTCCGTGATCGACAGCGAGGACGTGTTCGTCGCCAGCACGCAGTCAGCGCTCACCACGGCCTCGACCTCGGCGAACACCTGCTTCTTGATCTTGATCTCCTCGAACACCGCCTCGATGACGAAGCTGGCATCGGCGAAGTCGTCCTTGCTCGTCGACCCGGTGACCAGGGCCTTGAGCCGGTTGGCCCGGTCCGGGCTGATCCGGCCCTTGCCGAGCAGCTTGTCGACCTCGGCGTGGACGTAGCCCACGCCCTTGTCCACCCGCGCCTGATCGAGGTCGGTCATCACGATCGGGACCTCGAGCCGCTGGGCGAACAGCATGGCAAGCTGGCTTGCCATCAGGCCGGCGCCGACGATGCCGACCTTGGTGACCGGGCGGGCCAGTGAACGATCGGGCGCTCCTGCCGGGCGCTTGGCACGCTTCTGCACCAGGTTGAAGGAGTACAGGCTGGCGCGCAGCTCGTCGACCATCATCAGGTCGGCCAGGGCGTCGTCCTCGGCGGCGTAGGCCTCTTCGCGGGTGGCGGTGCGGGCCGCGGATACCAGCTCGAGTGCCCGCAGGGGTGCGGGCGCAGCGCCACCGGTCTTGGCCTTGACCAGTCGCCGCGCGGCGGTGACGGCGCCCTCCCAGGCGGTCTCGTCGCGGTCGACCTCCGGGCGGTCCACGACAGCCCGGCCGGTGATGACCTCGGTTGCCCAGGCCAGGGAGTCCTCCAGGAAGGTCACCGGCTCGAACAGCACATCGGCTATTCCCAGCTTGAAGGCTGCATGCCCCCTGAGCATCCGGTTGGTGTTCAGCGGGTTCTCGATGATGACCTTCAGAGCCGACTGCACGCCGATGAGGTTCGGCAGCATGTAGCAGCCGCCCCAGCCGGGCAGCAGCCCGAGGAAGCACTCAGGCAGCGCGAGGGCCCCCACTCCTGCGGACAGGCTCCGGTAGGTCGCGCTGAGCGCGATCTCGACACCTCCACCCATCGCCGCGCCGTTGACGAACGCAAACGTGGGCACCGGCAGCGTTCGGAACTGCTCGAACGTCCGGTGGCCGAGCTGGGCTATGGCCAGCGCCTGCTCGCGCCTGGTCACCTTGGGAATGCCGGTGAGGTCGGCGCCGACGGCGAAGATGAACGGCTTGCCGGTCACCCCGACTCCGACGATCTCACCGGCCTCGGCCCGGGCACGCAGGATGCTGAGCACCCCGGACAGTCCGGAGAGGGTGGCCGGGCCGAGGGTGTTGGGCTTGGTGTGGTCGAAGCCGTTGTCCAGCGTGATCAGCACGAAGGTGCCGGCCCCGCCGGGCAGGGCGATATCGCGGGCCAGGGCCATCGTGATGACCTCGTCCGGGAACAGGGACGTGAAGTCGATTCTGGCGGTGTCGGTGCTCATCAGGCCGTAGCCCCCTGGGTCGTGTCGGGTGTGGAGTCGATGCCGTAGTCCTTGTGGTGAGGGTTCTCCCAGATCACCGCTCCGCCCATGCCGATGCCGATGCACATGGCGGTCAGGCCGTAGCGGACCTGCGGGTTCTCCTCGAACTGGCGGGCGAGCTGGGTCATCAGGCGCACCCCGGAGCTGGCAAGGGGGTGGCCGGTGGCGATCGCGCCGCCGTACTGGTTCACCCGCGGGTCGTCGTCGGCGATGCCGAAGTGGTCCAGGAAGGCGAGCACCTGGACGGCGAACGCCTCGTTCAGCTCGAAGAGGCCGATGTCCGTGATGCTCAGACCGGCCTGGGCGAGAGCTTTCTCGGTCGCGGGCACCGGGCCGATACCCATGACCTCGGGCTCGACGCCGACGAACGAGTAGGCAGCCAGGCGCATCCGCACGGGCAGACCGAGCTCAGCGGCCGCATCGGCCGAAGCCACGATGCACGCAGTGGCACCGTCTGTCAGGCCCGCGCTGTTGCCGGCGGTGACCTTGCCGTGGGACCGGAAGGGCGTCTTCAGCCCGGCCAGGTTCTCCACCGTGCTGCCCGGGCGAGGCGGCTCGTCTGTCGTGGCCAGGCCGTAGCCGAGCTCGGTATGGCGGGTGGCAACGGTGACCAGGTCAGGCTGGATCCTGCCGTCGGCGTACGCCTTCGCGAGCTTGCTCTGGCTCGAGACGGCGAACGCGTCGCAGCGTTCCTTCGTCAGCCCGGGGAAGCGGTCGTGGAGGTTCTCGGCGGTCGCGCCCATCACCAGGGCCGACGGGTCGACGATCCCCTCGGAGATGATCCGCGGGTTGGGGTCGACAGCCTCACCCATCGGATGGCGACCCATGTGCTCGACGCCGCCGGCGATGGCGATCTCGGCCGAGCCGAACGCGATGGCCGAGGCCACGTTGGTCACCGCGGTCATGGCGCCGGCGCACATCCGGTCGATGGAGTAGCCCGGAGTGGTCTTGGGCAGACCGGCGAGCAGAGCTGCCACCCGCCCGAGGGTCAGGCCCTGGTCGCCGATCTGGGTGGTCGCGGCGATGGCGACCTCTTCGACGCGCTCCGGCGGCAGCTCGGGGTGGCGCCGGAGAAGCTCACGGATGCAGTTGACGACGAGGTCGTCGGCGCGCGTCTGGGCGTACATACCCTTGGCGCCGGCCTTGCCGAACGGGGTGCGAACGCCTTCGACGAACACAACTTCACGCAGAGTGCGGGGCACGGGTGCCTTCCCTTGTTGGACAGTTGAGGACTGTGACTAAGGAGCGATGCTACCCGTGAGTAACTTATTCGGAAACCCCCACCTCGGGCTCAGCAGCCGGCGGGACAGCCGGAGCAGCCGGAGGAGCCGGACGGTTGATGGCCTCCTCGATGATGGGGCCGGCGATGTCGACCTGCCACTGACGTGCTCCCAGCCTGAGGAGGGCAGCCGAGACGGAGTCCGGCGTCGTCTCGGCAGCGTGCTGTTCGGGGGCCCACAGCATTCGGCGCAGGGAGTCCGGAGACAGCAGGTTCTCGACGGGGATCTGGCGAGCCTGCGCGAACTCACCCAGGGCCGCCCGGGCCTGGGTCAGCCGGGCGGCGGCAACCGGATCGCGGTCGGCCCAGGCCCTTGCCGGTGGCGGCCCGTCGGAACGCACGGTGAGGGCCGGAAGATCTGCCTCGGACAGCTGCCGGGCACGCTCCAGTGCGGCGAGCCACTCTCGCCGGTAACGGCGAACGGACCTGGATACGCGTCCGGCCTCGGTGAAGTCGGTCTCCGTCCTCGGAGCCCGGATAGCCAGGTCGACCAGTGCCCTGTCGGGCAGGATCCGGCCGGGTGCGATATCGCTCCCGATGGCAATCGAGTCCCGGGTCTGCCACAGCTCACGCACCATGGCAGCGCCACGGCGGTTGCGGACCTTGTGCAGCCCCGAGGTCCGCCGCCACGGCTCTAGCCGGACCGGGGGACCGGTGAACCTGGTGAGCGCGTCGAACTCCTGCTCGGCCCAGGCCATCTTGTCCTGAACTGCCAGGTCGTCGGCCATGAGATCGCGGACCTGGACGAGCACCTCGACGTCGAGTGCGGCATAACGCAGCCAGGGCTCCGACAGGGGTCTGGTCGACCAGTCCACAGCCGAGTGCTCCTTGGCCAGGGTGAGGCCGAGGTAGTGCTCGACGACGGCGGCGAGCCCGACCCGGGGCAGACCCACCAGGCGCCCCCCGAGCTCGGTGTCGAACAGGCGGGTGGGATGCATGCCCACCTCCGCCAGACACGGTAGATCCTGGGTTGCGGCATGCAAGATCCACTCGACCTCGGACAGGACGTCACCGATAGGGGAGAGGTCGGGACAGGCGATCGGGTCGATCAGCCAGGTGCCCGAACCCTCGCGACGGATCTGGATGAGATAGGCCCGCTGCCCGTAGCGGTACCCCGATGCACGCTCTGCGTCCAGGGCGACCGGCCCGGTGCCGTCGGCGAGCGCTTCGGCCGCACGGACGAGGTCACGTTCTGTCACGACCACGTCCGGAACGCCGTCGGCAGGCATGTCCAGGGCCACCAGGACCCGGGCCTCCGCCTCTGCGGCGGGCATGGGAACTCGCACTTCCGATGAGTCTGGGGAGTCGCTTGAGCCGATGATCACACGCTCAATGTATTGACCTTCGGGCCCGGAGGGTTAGCCGGGCGCACCAGTCGTGGTTCAGCGGCGTTGCCGCGGCAGGGCCACGACGCCGTCGGGCAACGGGGGCAGACCGGCGACCGTGCACAGCAGATCGGCCCAGGCCTGCAGGTGGACACCCAGATTGGGACCGGTGGGCGTCCAGGATGCCCGGACCTCCATCTCCACGGTGGCACTGCGCTCGGACAGGCCGGCGAAGCTCTCCGACACGACTCGGGTGACAGTGCCCGCTTCGGCCACGCAGGTCGCTTCGCGGTTCGCGAGCGCCTCCATCAGCCAGGACCAGCCGACCGCGCCGAGCATCGGGTCGTTGGCCAGCTCCGGGTCGAACACGGCGCGGGCGAAGGTGACCGCACGCCAGGCTCCGTCCCACGGGTCGGGCTCGGACGGGTCGTACAGGAGGACGAATCGTCCGGAGGCGAGCTCGTCACCCTCATCGTGCACCCCGGCGTTGACGACCTCGGCGGACAGGGCCACGGCATGCGGGGCGATCCTGCCGGGGGCGGGCACCTCCGTGACCCGGACCTCCGGACGTAACCGAGCGTCGCGCAGGTCCCTCAGGGCCTGTGCGAATTCGGCAGAGTCCTCGCCCGGGACGCTACGACTGTCCACGGCTGAAGAATATGTCGGCCGGCGCCCCGAACCGTCGCGGCACGCCGGGATACGGTTCGGCGATGTTGTCTCTGCTCGCGCTGACCTCGAGCCTGTTCTGGGGAACCTCCGACTTCTTCGCAGGCGTCAAGGCGCGGACCATCGCCCCGCCCGCCGTCGTGGCCTTCACCCAGGCCGCTGCGCTGCTCGCGCTGAGCGCGTTCCTGCTGGTCCGCAATACCGGCTTCTCTCCGCACTTCAGCGGGAACGGACCCTGGTGGGCGGTTGCGGCGGGGGTGGCCGGGGCGGCCGGGCTGGTCTGCTTCTACACCGCCCTGGCCTCCGGGACGATGGGCGTGGTCGCGCCGATCTCATCCCTGGGAGCACTCGTCCCGGTGTTTCTCGGCCTGCTCACCGGTGAGCACCCGAGTGCGACCGCCTGGGTCGGGATGGCCGTCGCGGTGACCGGGGCGGCGCTCGCCTCCGGGCCGGAGCTGACCGGCGCGGTGCCACCCCGCCCGGTGATCCTGGCTGCGGTCGCGGCGGCTTGCTTCGGGACCGCGCTCTACTGCCTGGACCGCGGGGCGCGCTATGCGCTGGTGGAGACGCTGTGGGGGATGCGGGCGACCAGCGTGGTCCTGTTCCTCGTCGCCGGGCTGGCGGTCCGCTCGGTCGGCGGCACCCGCGCGCGCGACCTGCCGGCGCTCGCGGTGATCGGCCTGGGCGACGTGAGCGCGAACGGGTTGTTCGCCTTCGCCTCGTCCCGGGGCATGGTCAGCGTGGCCAGCGTGCTGGGCTCGCTGTACCCGGTTGCCACACTCTTCTGGGCGAGGGTGCTGCTGGGCGAACGGCTGCGCCGGGTCCAGACCATCGGCGTCGGGCTGACCCTGCTCGGAGTGGTCGCCATCGCGCTCTGACCCATGAGTCGCCGGCGAGCCTGACATGCGAGAATCTGCGGGTGACATCCTCGCCGAAGAGCCCGCGTGACAGTGCCCTGATCCGTGCCGCACGACGCCAGAGGGTGCCGCACACGCCGGTCTGGTTCATGCGTCAGGCGGGCCGGTCGCTACCCGAGTACCGCAAGATTCGCGAGGGCGTGGGAATGCTCGACTCCTGCCGTACGCCGGAGCTGGTCGCCGAGATCACCATGCAGCCGGTACGCCGGCACGGGGTCGACGCGGCGATCCTGTTCAGCGACATCGTGGTGCCGCTGGCCGCAGTCGGCGTCGACCTTGACATCGTTCCCGGGGTGGGGCCGGTGGTGGCGAAGCCGTTCCGCACCCTCGCCGACCTCGACCGTCTTCCGGAGCTGACGCCCGAGCACCTTCCCTACATCACCGAGGCCGTGCACCTGGTGCTCGGGGAGCTGGGGGCCACGCCGCTGATCGGTTTCGCCGGCGCGCCTTTCACGCTTGCGTCGTACCTCGTCGAGGGCGGGCCGTCCAAGAACCACGAGCACACCAAGGCCATGATGCACGGCGACCCCGAGCTGTGGAACGCCCTGTGCGCCCGGCTGGCACAGATCTCCGGAGCGATGCTTCGCGTGCAGGCTCAGGCCGGCGCATCGATCGTGCAGCTGTTCGACTCGTGGGTGGGCGCGCTGTCACGGGCGGACTACGAGACGTTCGTCCAGCCCCACTCACGAGCAGCCCTGTCAGCGGTTGCCGACTGTGACGTCCCGACGATCCACTTCGGTGTCGGCACCGGCGAGCTGCTGTCCTCGATGGGTGCCGCCGGCGCCGATGTGGTGGGGGTGGACTTCCGTACCTCCCTGACCGATGCCCGCGTGCGAATCGGCGACGGGTACGCCGTGCAGGGCAACCTTGACCCCGCGCTGCTCTTCGCGCCGTGGCCGGCTCTGGAGAAGGTCGTCCGGTCGATCGTGGCCGAGGGCGCCCAGGCTCCCGGGCACATCTTCAACCTCGGTCATGGAGTCCTGCCGGACACCGACCCAGAGGTGCTGACCCGTGTCGTCAACCTGGTGCACGAGCTCTCCGCGGTCTGACAGATCCACCTGGGACCGACCTCACGATCCGGGTCACCCCGGGTCCCACGATCCGGGTCACCCTGGATTCCACGATCCGTGAAGTCGCACGAATCGACCTGGGAATGCGTTCTTGGGTCGATTAGTGCGACCTCACGCTCCTGTGTGGGCTGTTTATCGGGCCGCGGGTCCGCCGGGCGGGGAGGCGACCGCACCCGATGGCGCTGACAGGGGCGGAGGGCGGTTCGCCTGACGGCGGCGCACCCACCAGAAGACCGATCCACCGATGATGGCGAAGAACGCCGCAAAGGGCAGGACCGCCCCGATCGCGGTGAGGAGTCCGCTGCCGGAGGCGGTGAACGCGTTCCAGCCGGCGCGCAGACCTGCCAGGAAGCCGGTGCTGGTCTGGGGCTCGTTGCCGGGCGTGCTGAGCGAGATCGTCACCGTGGAGCGCTCGACGCTGCTCTTGAGAGCGCCCAGCTGTGACTCCAGCGACTCGAGGTCGGCCTGCCGGCGGCTCAGCTCGCCCTCCAGGACCACGACCTGACCGATGTCCTTGGCCTGGGTCATCAGCGCTCGCACCCGCGCGACGCTGGCGCGCATGGTCTTCAGCCGGCTCTCCGTGTCGACGTACTGGGCGGTGACGTCCTGCGAGGAGGTGGTGCGTCGCACTACCGTGCCGACCTGCTTGCTGAGCTGATCCAGCGCGGTGTCGAGCTTGTCCGCGGGCACCGACAGGACAAGGGTGCCGAAGCCGCTCACGTCGCCTGAGCCACTGCGAGTGGTGGTCGGCGTGCTGCCCTCCTGAAGGGGGATCGGATCACCTGGGCTTCCCCCTCCGATCTGCTCACTGATGACCTGGGCCTGCAGGCCGGCGGCGATGCCGCGCACCCGGGCCGCGGCGGCTGCAACCTCCTTGACCCGGAGGTCGAGGCTGGCGTTCCTGGTCAACTTGGTCCCGACCCCCGCCACAGGGGCACCGGACTTGGACACGTCGGTCTGCCCGGCGGTCGGTGCTCCGGGAGCGACACTCTTGGCCTCGGGGGCACTGTTGGCTCCGGACCTGTCCTGGGCGGTACCGGCGCCGCTCACCGCTGACTGACTGGTGGTGCTCGCAGAGCTGCCGCAACCGGCGAGCAGCAGAGCACAGAGGGCGCTGGCGGCGATCACGCTCCGGGCGTGCCGGGCGTGCCGGCGGGACACGAGACGGGGAGATGCACGACGCATGACAGACCTCCGGAGAACGAGCGCTGGAAGCGCTGGACGAGCACTGGGACGAAACGGTATGCCCCTTGGAGTGGCGCTCGCCCGTGTTCGTTCCCTGCCCGGCGGTTGCGTTTTGGTCACGACAGTCCGTTGTCGCCGGGGCCCGGAGCCCGGGGCCCGAACGATGACCCGCTTGCGAGCTGGCGCGGGCGTCCGGTCAGGATGAGGGTATGAGTCCGAAGCCATCCGCAGGCCAGATCCGTGAGATCAACGACAGCATCCGCTATGCGATGTGGTCGGTGTTCAAAGTCACCGGCCCCTTGCCGCAAGATCGCGCCGCCGTCGCAGCCGAGGTCGAGACGCTGTTTGCCGAGCTGGCCGGGGAGGGCGTCGTCGTGCGGGGGGTCTATGACGTGGCAGGCCTTCGGGCCGACGCGGACTTCATGATCTGGTGGCATGCCGAGGACGTCCGGCCCGTGCAGGCGGCCTATCACCGGCTTCGCCGCACCAAGCTCGGCGCCCTACTTGAGCCGGTGTGGTCGGTCGTCGCACTGCACCGGCCGGCCGAGTTCAACAAGGGACACATCCCGGCGTTCATGGCCGACGAGCACCCCAAGGACTTCATCTGCGTCTACCCGTTCGTGCGTTCCTTCGACTGGTACCTCCTGGAGGACCAGGAACGACGCACCCTCCTGTCCGAGCACGGGCAGATGGCCCGCGGCTTCCCTGACGTGCGGGCGAACACCATCGCGTCCTTCGCACTGGGGGACTACGAGTGGATCCTGGCGTTCGAGGCGGACGACCTGACCCGCATCGTCGACCTCATGCGGCACCTGAGGGGCTCCGAGACGCGACGCCACGTCCGTGAAGAGGTGCCGTTCTACACCGGCCCGCGGGTGGAGGTCGCGGCGTTGGTCGAGTCCCTGCCCTGACCTGTGGCGTGGCCTATTCCGCAGCGGGCTCCAGCCGCAGGCTGATGCTGTTGATGCAGTATCGCTGGTCGGTCGGGACGTCGTAGCCCTCGCCCTCGAACACGTGACCCATGTGGGATCCGCAGTTGGCACAACGGACTTCGACCCGTTTGCTGCCCATGCTGTGGTCCTCGAGGTACTCCACCCGGTCCTCCGCCAGCGGTGCGTAGAAGGACGGCCAGCCGCAGTGGCTGTCGAACTTGGTGGTGCTGCGGAAGAGCTCCACGCCACAGGCCCGGCAGGAGTACACCCCGTCCGTCCTGGTGTCGGTGTACTCGCCGACTCCCGGCCGCTCGGTGCCGGCCAGACGGAGAACCTCGTACTCCGCAGGGGTGAGCTCCGTGCGCCACTGCTCCTCGGGCTTGCTCAAGGGATAGGTCCGGTCGTCGTTCATGGGAGTCCTCCGTCGCAGGGCTGAAAACCACTTCACCTGTACACAACACCACGCCCCGTCGAGAACGTTCCCGACGGGGCGTGCTGCTGTCACGGTTCCGCGCTGGACCGGCTGATCAGTGACGTTCACCACGGATGGCGAGCCGCACGACCTGGGGGTCGTGGTCGGAGTCCTGGTCGAAGAACTCCGAGTTGGTGTGCACGATGTCATAGTCGAACGCCGGACCCCCTCGACGACCTTGTCAACTCGCGGATGGCCGGCCAACCGGTACCCTCGTTCGATGGCGAGCAGCGCGAAAGTCCTTGAAGTCACAGGGCCGGCGGGCGTGGTCCGTGACGTCCGGATCTCGAGCCCGGACCGGTTGATCTGGCCGGCTGCCGCCGACAGCAACGACCCGGGCATCAGCAAGCTCCAGCTGGCCGAGTACACGGTGGCCGTCGCGGACGCGATGATTCGCGCGCTGGGCGATCGGCCGGTCACTCTCCAGCGCTTTCCCGAGGGCCTCGGGGGAGAGGAGTTCTTCTCCAAGAACCCTCCCCGCGGAGTCCCCGGGTGGGCCAGGTCGGTGATCTGCACCTATCCCTCGGGCCGAAGCCATCCGCAGCTGGTCATCGACGAGATCGCCACCGCGGTGTGGGCCGTGCAGATGAACACGGTGACCTTCCACCCGTGGCCGGTCCGAAGCGCCGACACCGACAATCCCGACGAGCTGCGGATCGACCTCGACCCCCAGCCCGGGACCTCCTTCGCGGACGCCGCGCGGGCGGCATACGTCCTGAGAGACCTGCTGGGGGAGATCGGCCTCACCGGCTGGGCCAAGACATCGGGCAACCGCGGAGTGCACGTCTATGCCCGGATACGCCCGACCCACGAGTTCCTCGACGTCCGGCACGCCGTCATCGGGATCGCCCGCGAGCTCGAGCGCCGTATGCCGGACGAGGTCACCACAGCGTGGTGGAAGGAGGAACGCGGCGAGAGGGTCTTCGTCGACTTCAACCAAGCCAATCGTGACCGGACCATTGCCTCGGCGTACAGCCCGCGACCCCTGCCGGGCGCGCCGGTGTCGATGCCTGTTCCGTGGGAGAGACTCGCCGAGGTGAGTCCGGGCGACTTCACGGTGCGCACGGTTCCGTCAGTTCTCTCCGCGGACGGCGACGCGTGGGCAGGGATCGATGACGCGGTGGGCGACGTCTCGGCTGCTATTGCCCTCTGGGACCTGGATGTCTCCCAGCGAGGGCTGGGAGAGATGCCGTTCCCTCCCGACTTCCCGAAGATGCCGGGCGAGCCGCGCAGGGTCCAGCCCTCACGAAAACGTCCTGATCCCAACGGAATTGACTGATATTTCCCTAGGGAGTTCTGTAGCACAACGCTCACTCACCTGATAACCTCATCACCATGAGCGCCCGGCTGGAAGACCTTCAGCGATCCTTTGCCCGACACCTCAGGGCCGAAGGACGCAGTGACCGCACCGCGGTCATCTACGGGCAAGCCATCACGTTCTTCTCCCGCTGGCTCGAAGCACAGGGCCGCGAAGCAACCGTCGAGGAGCTGACCCGTGCCGCCATCCGTGAGTGGCTGGCGCACCTGTCTGACATCAACGAGGCAAGCACCGTCAAGACCCGGTATCGCGGGCTCTTCCGGTTCTGTAGCTGGCTGGTTGACGAGGACGAGATCCCCAAAAACCCGATGAAGACCCTCAGCCCACCCCAGCCGAAGATGAAGCCCGTTCCGATCCTCTCCGACGGAGACCTCGCCGCTCTACTCAAGGCGTGCCAAGGTAAGGAGTTTCGCAACAGAAGTGACGAGGCCATGATCCGGCTGCTCCTTGACTGCGGCCTGCGTGTCTCAGAGCTGTGCGGCCTGACTGCCGAAGGCATCGACCTGGACAACGGCATGGCGATGGTGCGAGGTAAGGGCAACAAGCTGCGCCCGGTCTACTTCAGTGCGCGGACTGCCCGGGCTGTGGATCGCTACATTCGGGTGCGCCGGGGTCACCGCTGGGCACACCTCGATGCGCTGATGCTCACCCAGCGTGGGGCGTTGTCACCAGACGGCGTCCGGGAGCGGATGAACGTGCTGGCTGCCAAGGCCGGACTAGACCACCTGCATCCGCACCAGTTCCGGCACACGTTCGCGCACGACTTCCTGATGAACGGGGGACAGGAGCGCGATCTGAAGCGGCTTGCTGGATGGTCCTCCGATGTGATGCTGGAGAGGTATGGCGCCAGCGCCGCCGATGTACGGGCCAAGGCTGCAGCCCAGAGGATGAAGCGAGGGGATCGGGTATGAGCAATCCTGTCGCGCAGCGCGTGTTGAGTGACGGAGTTAAGGCGCAGGCAACCTCATGCGCCGCCGTCGGGGCCCGCGCCCTGAAACTGGGCGAGCTGTGAACCACCGAGATCCTCATCGACCCGGGGACGCATACACGGGCATCGTCGCCGGACTGTGGCCCCAGCTGGGAGACGGCGATCCTCGCCAGTACGACCTGGACAAGGCTTACCAGGAGGTGGTCACTGCTCGGACACTCAACCTGGGAACGACGGAGTGGGAGCCCATCCCCTCAAACGGCACCCGGGCCGTTTTGCGCATCACGTGTAGTCCTGCACTTCATTCCAACGGCGAAGCGCCCATGTTGGCGGAGGTGTGGACGACCAGCTACGGGCTGTTGTTTGTCTCCAAGCTCCCGGGAGCGGTCTTCGACCCAGACGATGACCCCCGCGACCCATCTGCTCCGCCTACAGCAGTCCTGTCCAAGCGTGACCGCATCAGACTTGCCCGTGGCCAATCGAAGAAGGCAAGGGGACCGGGCTGGGAGCCGATACCTATTACCGTTGAGCGCATCCTGCTCGATGGCCCGGTGATAGCACCGTTGTGGGTCAAGTGCGCCATTCATTTCGCTGTTGAAGTAGACATAGTCAAACTGGCCAAGATCTACAAGCTGAGCCAGGAAAAGCATGGTGAACGCGACACTCCCGAACCAATGGTGATATATCTGCACGACGTTGTTGCGCTATCCTCAAATAGGTAACAATCATGCGAGTGCCGGTGGCACCCCCAGAAGTGACGCACTGGGAGAAATTCTCGGTGCCCCCATGTCATCTGCTCACTCCACTGAGCGTCAACTTATCGCTCGCCTTGCGGCCCACCAGTCTTGGGCGAACACACAAAACCGCACCACCCGAACAGAGCCAGCGCGCAACGCCTTCTTCGCCAAGTTCGAGGACCAGGTTGATCCTGACCACGAACTAACTCAGGCGGAACGAACCAAGCGTGCGGCCAACGCCCGCAAGGCCTACTTCACTGGGCTCGCACTGAAGTCAGTTCAAGCACGCAGAGGAGCCTCTGCCCAACGAGAAGCCCTCGATGAACTCTCCGAAGCCGCACGCCTCATCGCATTCGTTAGTGATAGCGGTGCAGTGCAATGAGTGCACGAGAAATGCGCCCCCCGGAGGAGGCGCAACCCGAGATCCCTGCCAAGGCATCTAACGAAAGTCTAGCCATTGGCACGGACAATTCGCCGTCACTAAGACTCGTATCCAGTTTCAAAGATGCCTACGCCGTCCTGGTCATCGGCAAGGTGGCCCGCCGTCATGTGTTCTTCGGGCTGCCTGCCGCTCAGAAGGCTGTTGATCGGGCCCACGCACGTGGAGATTATGCCGAGCTCATGCTCGTCCAGATCGTGCCTGTTGGTGGTGTCCGATGACCAGCCTCTGCATTCCCCCGATATGGCCTGACGACGATCCCCTGACTGCTGCACTCAAGTACGCCGCCGCAGGCTGGTATGTCGTGCCGGTGCGCGGGGGTACCAAGAATCCTGGGTCGATCTTGGGCAAGAACTGGCCCATGATGTCCAGCCGTGACCCAGAGGTCATCGTGTCCTGGTTCGCCGGTGCCCAGGACTCTGGACATAGTGCTTTAGTCCTTGTTAGGTCAGGGCCGGGTTTTGACCTCGTAGCGCAGGATGAGGTTGGTGCCCGGGTAGAGCGTGTGTGTGGCGGTGAGGTGCTCACACAGCTCGGCGATCGCGGTGGTGGCGCGTCGGGTTGGTAGGGGGTCCAACCGGACGGTGAGGACACCGTCACTGGGGTCGATGTCGCCGCTGCCGGTCAGGGCTTGCCGGATCAGGGCGTGTGCCTCGTGGTTGGCGCGGGCGTAGCCGGTGTGGACCCGGATGGCCCGGGCGAGGATGGTGGCGGTGTTGAACGCGGCAATCCGGATGGCGTGGGTGATGAGCTTGGTTTGGGTGTCCAGGACCTGCTGACCGGGGGCCACCAGGGCGAGTGGCAGTCGGGCGGGGATGGCCCGGTGGGCGTGTTGGGCGGTGTCCAGGTCGGCTTCGGCGGCGCGCAGACCCTCGGTCAGCGTGTCGTGGTCGGTGTTGGTGATCAGCACCGACATCCCCGGTGGTGGGGCCACGGCGCCTAGTAGGGCCGCGTCGGTCGCGGCTAGTGCCCGGTCGTACCGGGCCCGTGCGGCCAGGACCTGTTGGTGGGCTTTCTTCTTGGCGGGGTTGGGGACCATCCGGGTCGGGTCGTCGTCGGTGGTGGCGTACGCGTCGTGGGAGTCGAGGTCGAAGTGCATCCGGGCGAACCGGAAGTAGTTCTCCTGCCGCCACCGGGACCCCATCCGGTAGATGACCTCTTCGACGCCCAGGTCGGTGCGGGTGGTGAGGATGTGGATCTGCCGGGTCGATTCCTGGCCAAGCGACTCCCGACCGGTCTTGGTGCCTGGCACGGTCAGGCTGACCTGCCGCATCGTGAACACGTCGCCCGCGTCGTTGGTGGGCAGGTCCACGGTGGTGTCCGCGACCCGCCACGCGTGGGTGCGGCCGGTCTCGTCGACATACGTGAGGTCGGTGAACAGGGTTTCGCCGACGTCCTCGGCGGAGCCCTTCCGCCAGGTCAACACGTCAAAACCCTCAGCGTCCATGTGCGCGAACAACGCGGGTGACCAGCCGCCGCGGTCGAACCCGACCAGCACCCGCCGGGTGTCGCCGACGGCCCGGCGAAGTTCAGGGAGCAGCCGGCGGAGCTCCATCGCCAGCGACGCCCCGGGAGCCGCCATCACGACCAGGACCGGGTCCCCGGACGCGTCGGACACCCAGGTTTCTACGGTGGCGGGTGCGGGGAACTTCAACCTGGACAGGTGGGTCTTGGCGATCTTGGCCCCGCCTTGGTAGACATCCCATGGGCTTAGATGTCAAGCAGCTGCGTGTTGGGTGTGCTGATGCCAGGCATCGGCCTCGCCGTAGGGGGTGGACGTTTCGAGGCAGCCAGGCAGGATGTGAAGCGCTGCTGTGCGCCTTGACG
>DASVKO010000305.1:0-19554 GCA_036385355.1 Dermatophilaceae bacterium | reverse complement strand
ACGACGGCCTCGTAGGACCGGCCGATGTCGTGCGGGTCGATGGGCAGGTACGGCACCCCCCAGGGGAGGTCGTCGACCGAGGACGCCGTGGAGCTGTTCGCCAGGTCCTTCTCCATGGCCTCGAAGCCCTTCTTGATCGCGTCCTGGTGCGATCCGGAGAAGGCCGTGAATACGAGGTCGCCGCCGTAGGGATGACGTTCGTGGACCGGAAGCTGGTTGCAGTGCTCGACCGTGCGCCGGATCGCGTCGATGTCCGAGAAGTCGATCTGCGGGTCGATGCCCTGGCCGAAGAGGTTCATGCCGAGGGTGACCAGACAGACGTTGCCGGTCCGCTCGCCGTTGCCGAAGAGGCAGCCCTCGATCCGGTCGGCGCCGGCCAGATAGCCCAGCTCGGCTGCGGCCACACCGGTTCCACGGTCATTGTGGGGGTGCAGGGAAAGGACGACCGACTCGCGGCGGGCCAGGTGACGTGACATCCACTCGATCGAGTCGGCATAGACGTTGGGGGTGGCCATCTCGACGGTGGCCGGCAGGTTGATGATCACCTTGCGGTCGGGCCGGGCGTCGAAGACCTCGATCACCTCGTTGCAGATCCGTGCCGCGAACTCGAGCTCGGTGCCGGTGTAGGACTCCGGGGAGTACTCGTAGTAGACGGTCGTCTCGGGAATGCTCTCCTCGAGCTTGCGGCACAGGCGCGCGCCCTGAAGCGCGATGTCGACGATGCCGTCCTGGTCGAGGCCGAAGACAACCCGTCGCTGCAGCACCGACGTCGAGTTGTAGAGGTGGACTATCGCCTGCTTCGCCCCGCGGATCGAGTCATAGGTTCGCTCGATCAGATGATCGCGTGCCTGTGTCAGCACCTGGATGGTGACGTCGTCGGGGATGTGGCCGCCCTCGATCAGCATCCGCACGAACTCGTAGTCTGTCTGGCTCGCCGAGGGGAAGCCGACCTCGATCTCCTTGTAGCCCATCCGCACCAGCAGGTCGAACATCCGCATCTTGCGCTCAGGGCTCATCGGGTCGATCAGGGCCTGGTTGCCATCGCGCAGATCGACCGCGCACCAGCGGGGCGCCTGGGTCATCCGTTTGGTGGGCCAGGTGCGATCGGGCAGCTCCACCGAGATCTGCTGATCGAAGGGCAGGTACTTGCCGACCGGCATACCACTGGGTTTCTGGGGGTGAATCATGTTCTCGCCTCTAACGTCAGGTTGCATTCGGTGAGGCCGGGCAACTCAAACTCCGCGACGAGGGCGGCCGTCTCAGAGGGCCTCGTCGCGGCAGAGAAGCAGGAGTCGAGCTCCGGACGCGATGCGCACCTCTCTACAGTATGCCGTCGACCATCGCGCCGTCCACGAATTGGACCAGAGTCCCGCATGGTGGGACCTAGAAGCCGAGGCGCTGGAGCTGTTTCGGGTCGCGCTGCCAGTCCTTGGCAACCTTCACGTGCAGGTCCAGGTAGATCCGCTGACCGAGCAGCGCCTCAATCCCCTTGCGCGCTGTGGTGCCGACCTCACGCAGGCGCGACCCGCCCTTGCCGATGATGATGGCCTTCTGGCTGGACCGTTCGACGAAGACGTTCACCCGGACATCCAGCATCGGCGAGCTCTCCGGACGCCCCTCACGGGGAAGCATCTCGTCGACGACGACCGCCAGACTGTGCGGCATCTCGTCGTCGAGTCCCTCGAGGGCGGCCTCGCGCACCAGCTCGGCGATCATGATGATCTCGGGCTCGTCGGTCAGCAGGCCGTCCGGGTACAACATCGGCGACTTCGGCAGGTAGGACGAGAGCAGTGAAGTCACCTCACCGACCTGATCGCCGCGGGTGGCTGAACACGGGATGATGGCAGCCCATTCGCCGAGCTGGTCGATGGCGATGAGATGCTCGGCCAGGCGGTGCTTGTCGACCCGGTCGCTCTTGGTCGCCAGCGCCACGACCGGGGTGCGCTTGGCCGCCATGAGCTCGGTGAGCTCCCTGGCGATGTAGGAGTCCCCCGGGCCGATCCGCTGGTCGGCCGGCAGGCAGAAACCGATCACGTCGACCTCCAGCAGCGTCTCGCGGACCATGTCGTTGAGGCGCTGGCCCAGCAGCGTTCGAGGCTTGTGCAGACCGGGGGTGTCGACCAGGATCAGCTGGCCCTTGTCGGAGGTCACGATCCCCCGGATCGTGTGCCGGGTGGTCTGCGGCTTGCTTGACGTGATGGCGACCTTCTGGCCGACCATGGCGTTGGTCAGCGTCGACTTTCCGGCGTTGGGACGGCCGACCAGACAGGCGAAACCGGCCCTGAAGTCCTCGGTCACGACGCTTCCTCCCGCATCATCTTGCCCTTCTTGGTATCAGCCAAGCGTCGCACGATCACCGTGGCGATCCGGTGACGACGCCCGGCCATCCGCTCGGCGGTCAGCGACAGCCCGGCAACCTCACCTCGAGAACCCGGGATAGGGACCAGCCCGATGGCTTTCCCGAGCAGACCACCCACGGTGTCGACCTCATCCTCCTCGAGGGTCACGTCGAAGAGCTCTGCCAGGTCGTCGATGTGCATGGTGGCGGGAACCCGGGTCGAGCCGTCCTCGAGCTCTTCGACCCCGGGGGCCTCGCGGTCGTACTCGTCGTCGATCTCCCCCACGATCTCCTCAAGGATGTCCTCGATCGTGACCAGGCCTGCGGTTCCGCCATATTCGTCGATGACGACAGCGAAATGGTTCCGCGTCCGCTGCATCTCACGCAGCAGGTCGTCGATCGGCTTGCTCTCCGGTATGTAGTGCGCGGGCCGCATCTGTTGCTGCGCCGGGAGCTTGGCGGCTTTGGCGTCACCGTAGACCCGGCGGGCGACATCCTTGAAGTAGAGCAGGCCGAGGACATCGTCGGGCCCGTCGCCGACCACCGGGATGCGCGAGAACCCCGATCGCAGGAACAACGACATCGCCTGACGCAGCGTCTTGTCCTGGTCCATGGTCAGCATGTCGGTGCGCGGCACCATGACCTCGCGGACCACGGTGTCGCCCAGCTCGAAGACCGAGTGGATCATCTGACGCTCCCCGGCCTCGATCAGCAGGAACTCCTCGGCCTGGTCCACCAGATCGCGCAGCTCTGCCTCTGAGTCGAACGGCCCATCGCGAAAACCGCGGCCGGGGGTGACCGCGTTGCCGAGCGCCACCAGCAGGCGCGCCACCGGCCCGAGCACCCGGCGAAGCTGGACCAGGATCGGCGCCGTCAGCAGCGACACCCGGTCAGCATGCTGGCGCCCGAGGGTCCGCGGTGAGACCCCGACCAGGACGAAGGAGACCACGGCCATGACTCCGATGGAGGTCAGCAGGGCGGGCCAGAAGTTGTCGACCGAGTTGACCACTGCCAACGTGATGAGGACGGCGGTCGCCGACTCGGCGAGCACCCGGACGAAGGCCGCCACCGAGAGGTACCCCGCGCTGTCAGCGACGATGATGGCCAGCGACGACGCGCCACGCCGGCCCTCCTCAACGAGCTCAGCGGCACGGTGGCGGGAGAGCCGCGACTGGGAGGACTCCGCGGCCGCGATGACGAACGCGACCACGATGCTGACGAGTGCCGCAATGATGAGCTGGGTGACCATGAGTTTCTCTTGAGTCTCCGGAGTCTACGGGCTGGGTCAGCGCTCGACGCGGCGGCCGCGGCCGGCGAGGAAGGTCAGAAGCAGGGTGCGCTGGAGCTCGAACATCTCGCGCTGCTCCGCGGGCTCAGCATGGTCGTACCCGAGCAGGTGCAGGATGCCGTGGGTCAGCAGGAGCAGCAGCTCCTCCTCGGTGGCATGACCGGCAGTGACTGCCTGGCGTGCGGCCACCGACGGGCACATCACGATGTCGCCGAGGACGCCCTCGACAACCTCCTGCCCATCCCTGCCAGGACGAAGCTCGTCCATCGGGAAGCTCATGACATCGGTCGGACCGGGCAGGTCCATCCACTGCACGTGCAGGACCTCCATCGCCGGCTCATCGACGAGCTTGATGCACAGGTCGGACTGCGGGTGGACCTTCATCTCGCCCATGACGTACCTGGCGCAGGAGACGAGCTCCATCTCGTCAAGGGAGAAGTCGGTCTCGTTGAGGACGTCGATGCTCATGGCCGCCGGGTTCTGGATGACGAAGAGGTGGATGACGCGGAGCGCGCTGACGTGGCCCCGGATGGCCCGCGGGTCAGCTGGTCCCAGCGCCCGTAGGCCTCGACGATGGACCCGACCAAAGCGTGCCGCACCACGTCGTGGGCGTTCAGCTCGGCGAAGTGCACGTCCTCGACGCCTTCGAGGATCTCCTGGACCACCTTCAGCCCGGACGGCGTCCCGGACGGCAGGTCGATCTGGGTCACATCGCCGGTCACCACCATCTTGGAGCCGAAGCCCAGCCGGGTCAGGAACATCTTCATCTGCTCCGGCGATGTGTTCTGCGCCTCGTCCAGGACGATGAAGGCGTCGTTGAGGGTCCGGCCCCGCATGTAGCCCAGCGGAGCCACCTCGATGGTGGCCGAGGCCAGCAGGCGCGGGATGGACTCGACGTCGACCATGTCGTGCAGCGCGTCATACAGCGGTCGGAGGTAGGGGTCGATCTTGTCGCTGAGCGTGCCGGGTAGGAAGCCGAGCCGCTCACCGGCCTCGACCGCCGGCCGGGTCAGGATGATCCGGCTGACCTGCTTGGCCTGCAGCGCGGCGACCGCCTTGGCCATCGCCAGATAGGTCTTGCCGGTGCCGGCGGGCCCGATGCCGAACACGATCGTGTTCTTGTCGATCGCGTCCACATATCGCTTCTGGTTAAGCGTCTTGGGCCGGATCGTCCGGCCCCGGTTGGACAGGATGTTCATCGAGAGCACGTCTGCGGGGCGCTCCTCGGTGTGCGCGCGCAGCATCGAGACCGAACGCTCGACCGCGTCCCGGTTCAGCGCCTGACCGGTCCCCAGAACCACCAGGAGCTCGTCGATCGTGCGTTCGAGCAGCGCCACGTCAGGCCCGGCACCTGAGACGTGGAACTCGTTTCCGCGGACCAGCAGGTCCAGATGGGGGAAGGAGCGCTCCATAGCGCGTAGCAACTCGTCCCGCGGCCCGAGCAACGTCACCATGGACAGCTCGGGCGGAAGAACGATGATGTGCGTGGGCTGTAAATCGTCTGTCATCGTGATTCAAGTCTACGTGCTCTCAGCCGGGCGGCCACGTCATTGCCCGACCTCCCAGCACGTGCACGTGAGCGTGAAAGACGCTCTGCTGGGCGAGGGCGCCGGTGTTGAAGACGCCACGATACCCGGGTTCGAGACCCTCCTGGCTCGCCACGGCACCGACCGCCTCGAACAGCTCGACCACCCGCTGGGGCGATGACGCGGACAGGGCCACGACATCTGGCTGGTGCTCCTTGGGTATCACGAGCACGTGGGTCGGCGCCTGCGGCTCGATGTCACGGAAAGCCAGCGTCGTCGCGGTCTCATGGATGATGTCCGCCGGGATCTGGCGGGCGATGATCTTGCAGAACAGGCAGTCGCCCTCGGCCGGTGCGTGATCAGTGCTCATCGGGCGAGCCTACGGTTCGCCCGGACACCCCGCCTGGACACCCCGCCTCCACACCCGCCTGAACACATCCCGACGGAAAGAACACTCCGGTCAACCGGATGCTCCCCCGGCGCGTCATACCTGCGTGAGAACGTTGATCATGGCCGAACGTGAAGAGGTCGGGTCGGCTGGCAGGACGTGGGAGGCAGATGCAGCCCTCACCGACCTGTATGCCGCCCACTGGCACTCGCTCGTGCGCCTCTCGTGGCTGCTCGTCAGGGACCAGTACGTCGCCGAGGAGACGGTGCAGGACGCCTTCGTGGCCATGCACTCCCGCTGGTCACGGCTCCGGAACCAGGAGGCGGCCCTGTCCTACCTGCGCCGGTCCGTGGTCAACAGCTCACGCTCCGTCCTGCGCCATCGCACGGTCGAGGACCGCTATCTGAGCGTCGAGACCGGCAGACTGACCGCTCGAGGCATCGCGCAGGAGCCCAGCGCGGAGGCCCGCACCCTCGAGCACGCGGCCGGGGCACGACTGCTGAGCGCTCTGGGGCGCCTGCCCCGACGACAGCGGGAGGTGCTCACACTGCGCTACTACCTGGACCTCAGCGAGGCCCAGATCGCCGACGCCCTGAGCATCTCGAGAGGCTCGGTCAAGGCCCATGCTCACCGAGGCCTGATCGCCCTGCGATCCGATGTGGAGGCCACCCGATGAATCCCGACCCCGACGACCTTGAACGCAGGCTGCGTGAGGTTCTGCACCAGGAAGCCGATCGAATCACCCCGCACGAACGAAGAACGGAGATCCTGGACATGACCCGGCACAAGGGGCAGAACATCGGATCCTCCCGGCGCTGGCTCGTCCCGGCAGCGGCCGCGGCCGCGGTGGCCCTCATCGGCGCCGGCATCTGGGGCGTGTCCAACACCGGTGGAAGCCAGCAGGCCAGGCCCGCGGTGACGTCCACGTCGACGGCATCTCCGACCGGCGAGCCGACCAGCGCACCGGCGGTAACCCCCGTGCCAGCGCCCAACCCGTTGCCCGCCGGGACCGGAGGTGTGGCCGGTGCCACCACCCTGCTGACGCTGCCGGCTTACTTCGTCGGCGCCAACTCGACCACCGGTAACGCGTTCGGCCTCTACCGGGAGTTCATCCGGACCGCCGTGCCCGTGGTGGCCACCCAGGCCAAGAAAGCCAGGGCGGCGGTGGCCGCGGCGATGAACGCCTCGTCGCTGGCCAGAGACGAGCACTACCTGCAACCATGGTCCGGCACCTCGGTCAGCATCGTCACGGTGACACCGAGCCGGATCACCATCACCCTCAGCGGACCCGGCGCGTCCGGCTTCACCCCCGCGCAGACCAGGCTCGCGGTGCAGCAGCTTGTCTGGACGGCGCAGGCGGCCTACGGCCAGGGGAACATCCCGGTGAAGTTCGACATCGCGAGCGGCGAGACGAAGCTGTTCGGGACCTACCCCACCTCCCAGAAGTACAACCGCCCGGCTCCGAGCCTGCAGTATGAGGTGCTGGCGCCGATCTGGATCACCTCCCCGGTGCGCGGCCAGGTGTTCCCGGCAGGTGCCTCGGTGACGGCGACAGGCCAGTCCTGCGCCTTCGAAGGCACGACGCAGTGGCAGCTGAAGAAGAGCGGGACAACCGTCAGGTCCGGAACGACGACGGCTTCCAGCGGATGCCCGACCCGGGGCACCTGGCAGGTGAGGCTCGGGGTCCTCGGCGCCGGGAGCTACACCTTCCGGATGTACGAGGCGAGCATGCAGGACGGCACGGTCATCGCCGACACATCGAAACCCTTCACCGTGAAGTAGCCGTCAGCAACGTGTGAAGCGGAGGTCAACCACGGTCGGACCGTTCACGCTGACCTCGATCACAGCACAGCGGACATCAGCATCGCGGACATCAGCATCGCGGACATCAGCATCGCGGACATCAGCATCGCGGACATCAGCACGGGGACATCAGCACGGTGGACATCAGCACAGTGGACATCAGCGCCAGCGACCGGCAGCACTCAGCACCGCTAGTGCGGCCGGCCCGGCGCTGGACGAGCGAAGGACGTGCGGGCCCAGCCGGACCGCCACAGCGCCGGCGGCGACGAACGCACTCAGCTCTTCGGGTGCGACCCCGCCCTCGGGACCGACGATGATCACGACGTCCCCGGCCGCGGGCAGCTCGACTGAGGCCAGCGGCTGTTGCGCCTCCTCGTGCAGGACGAGCGCGAGCGCCGCCGACCCGATCCGCTGTATGACGGCTGCCTGGTTCGCGGGCTGGCTCACCACAGGGACACGGGTCCGCCGCGACTGCTTGGTCGCGGCCAGGACGACCGACTCCCACTTGCGCAGGGACCTGCCCGCTCGCTCGCCACGCCAGACCACGATGCTGCGGGAGGCCTGCCAGGGCACCACCTCGTCGACGCCGAGCTCGGTGGCGGCCTCGATGGCCTGCTCGTCCCGGTCACCCTTGGCGAGTGCCTGAATCAGCACGAAGCGCGAATCCGGCTGCGGCTCCCGGGATATCGCCCGCAGGCGAAGGTGCAGCTCCCCCACCCCGACGCTCTCGACGACGGCGTCGGCTCGATGGCCGGCGCCGTCGGTCAGCAGCACCTGCTCACCGGCGCCGATCCTCTTCACCGTCGCCCCGTGACGTCCCTCAGGACCACCCAGGATGAGCGCGGACCCCGCGGTGGCCCCGGCCAGTCGATCCGGGGAGACGAAGAAGAGCGGGGCGGTCATGGCACCGGCCTCCCTGGCCTATTTGCCCAGGAAGGCGTCGCGCAGCTTGCCGAACATGCCCTGCGAGGCCAGCGTGAGCTTGCCTTCCGGGCGTTCCTCACCGCGCAGGGCCGCGAACGTGCGCAGCATGTCCTGCTGCTCAGGGGTGAGCTTGGTGGGTGTCTGAATCGCGGCGTGGGCCAGGAGGTCGCCACGACCGGTCCCCCTCAGGTGGGTGACACCCTTGCCCTTGAGCGTGATGACGTCGCCGGGCTGAGTGCCCGGCTTGATCTCGAGGTCGGCCATCCCGTCGAAGGTGTCGAGCTTGATTGTCGCGCCCAGCGCCGCCGCGGTCATCGGGAGCTCGACCGAACAGTGCAGGTCATCCCCCCGGCGCTGGTAGGTCTCGTGCGGGGCGACCACCACTTCGACATACAGGTCACCGGCTGGTCCTGCCCCGGAACCGACCTCACCCTCGCCCGGGAGCTGGATCCGGGTGCCGGTGTCGACGCCGGCCGGGACGCGGAGCTTGAGGTTGCGGCGGGTGCGCACCCGTCCTTCGCCCGAGCACTCGAAGCAGGGGTTGGAGATGACGGTGCCGACGCCCTTGCAGGCGGAGCACGTCCGGGAGGTCATGACCTGGCCGAGGAAGGACCGCTGGACCTGCTGGATCTCGCCACGGCCACCACAGACGTCACACCGGCGAGTCCCGGTGCCCGGCTGCGCCCCGTCACCGTGACAGGTGCCGCAGGCGACCGCGGTGTCCATGGTCAGCTCTCGTTCGGCGCCGAAGACGGCCTGTGAGAGATCGATCTCAATCTGGATCAGGGCATCCTGGCCGCGACGCTGTCGCGAGCGGGGCCCACGTCCGGCGCCACCGGCCGCCTGACCGAAGAAGGCGTCCATGACGTCACTGAACGAGAAGCCCTGGCCGAAGCCCTCGGCACCTTTCGCGCCGCCGTACGGGTCCGCGCCGCCGTCGAAGGCGCGGCGCTTCTCTGGGTCGGACAGCACGTCGTACGCCTGGGAGACCTTTTTGAACTCCTCTTCGGCTCCGTCGTGAGTGTTGACATCGGGGTGCATCTTGCGAGCCAGCCGGTGATAGGCCCGCTTGATCTCCTCGGTGCTGGCGTCGCGGGCGACGCCCAGGTCCTCGTAGTAGTTGTTCAAGAAACTTCCTTGCAGTTGATCGTGGAGTTGGCCGCAGTCATGTCGTGGCCGGCGTCGTTGCCGGCATCATCCCTGTCGGGGGTCGTCACTGTCGGGATCGTCACTGTCGGGGTAGCCACTGTCGGGGTAGCCACTGTCGGGATCATGGCGCGAGGATCTGTGAGACGTACCGGGCCACCGCGCGCACCGAGGCCATGGTCGTGGGGTAGTCCATCCGGGTCGGTCCGAGCACTCCGAGGCCAGCCACGACCTCCCTGCCGGTGCCGTAACCGGTGCTGACCACGGACGTGGCGCTCAGCCCGGCGTGGGCGTTCTCGTGGCCGATGCGGACCGCCACCACATCACCCTCGTTACTCATGGTGGCCAGGAGCTTGAGCAGCACGACGTGCTCCTCAAGGGCCTCGAGCACCGGTCCGATGGTGAGCGGGAAGTCGGTGCCGAACCTCATCAGGTTGGAGGTTCCGGCCAGGACGACGCGCTCCTCGCGCTCCTCGACCAGGGCATCGTCCAGCGAGCGGACGACCGCTCGCACGAGATCACGGTCGGCCGGCGCGAAGCTGTCGGACAGGGACTGCAACCGTGCGGCGGCCTCGACGAGCTGATGCCCGCTGGCCTCGGCGTTCAGACGCGACCGCAGATCGGCGATGAACTGCTCACCGTCCTCGCCCAGCAGGTCTCGGGACGACTCGATGACTCGCTGCTCCACCCGGCCGGTGTTCAGGATGAGCACGACCATGAGGCGGTTGGCGCCCATCGGCAAGAGCTCGACGTGACGCACCGAGGACCGGGTCAGCGACGGGTACTGCATGACCGCCACCTGATGGGTCAGCGAGGACAGCAGCCGCACGGTGCGATCCACCACGTCGTCGAGGTCAACCGCACCTCGAAGAAACGTCTGGATCGCGGTGCGCTCCGGGCTGCTCATCGGCTTCAGCTCATCGAGCCGGTCGACGAACATCCGGTAGCCCGCATCGGTGGGAACCCGCCCGGCACTCGTGTGCGGAGCCGAGATCAGGCCCTCGTCCTCGAGCGCTGCCATGTCGTTGCGCACGGTCGCCGCCGAGACCCCGAGACGGTGACGCTCGAGCAACGCCTTGGAGCCGACCGGTTCGGAGGTCTTCACGTAGTCCTTGACGATGGCGTCCAGCACCGCCAGCCTGCGTTCATCGGGCATCTGCCCACCTCCTGTCTCGTTGATCCGGTTCATGCGCGTGACGGATGATCATGACCTCGGAACGCCCCCAGCGTCCCACGGCGCGTTGGCACTCCGCTCTCCAGAGTGCCAAGTCTACGATGCCACGGTGAGCAACCGATACGAAGACAACGTCCTTTCTGGTGACTGGCGCGTCCCCAGGAACGGGCGGGCTCGCGAGATGGAGGCCGAGACGGGCCTGGTCGTCGAGGATGTCGAGACCGGCTGGTGCGGCGCTGTCGTCAGGGTTGAGAAGGCCGGTGGGATGCAGGTCGTCCACCTCGAGGACCGTCGTGGACGCACCAAGGGCTTCCCGCTGGGCCCCGGTTTCCTGCTGGACGGCGCACCGGTGATCCTCACCCCGCCCACGGCAGCCGCCCACGCTGCTGCGGCACAGGCCAGGGCTTCCACATCGCGGACCGCGAGTGGGTCCAGGGCCGTCGAGGGTGTCCGGGCCAGGGTCGCCTCGGGATCGCGCATCTTCGTCGAGGGCAAGCACGACGCCGAGCTCGTCGAGAAGGTATGGGGCGACGACCTGCGCATTGAGGGAGTTGTCGTGGAGATGCTTGACGGGGTCGATGATCTCGCGGCTGTCATCCGTGACTTCCAGCCGGCGCCGGGTCGGCGCCTAGGAGTCCTGGTCGACCACCTCGTCCCGGGCACCAAGGAGACCACGCTGGTCCAGGAAGCGCGTGCCCTGCGCCGCTACGCGCCATACGTCACCATCCTGGGCCACCCGTACGTCGATGTGTGGCAGTCGGTCCGCCCCGAGCGTCTTGGCCTCGAGCGATGGCCGGTCATCCCCCGCGGTCAGTCCTGGAAGCACGGCATCGTGGCCGAGCTGGGCTGGCCGCACGAGACCCAGACCGACATCGCGCACGCCTGGAAGCGCATCCTCGCCACCGTGCGCAGCTACGCCGACCTCGAACCGACTCTGCTGGCCAGCGTGGAGGAGCTTATTGACTTCGTCACGACGAAGGAGTGACGAACATGGGCTCAGCGTCACGACGAAGGAGTGACGAACATGGGCTCAGCGTGCGACGAAGGAGTGACGAACATGGGCTCAGCGTCACGACGCGGAGACCATGGGAGACTCGCTGTCGCAACGCTCGACGCGATCGCCGCTGGGCAGTAGATTTTCTAGTGGCGTACGTTGAGCGCTCAATCTTCAGGAGGGGATTGTCATGACCGAAAACCCGCAGGACCAACCCGCTGAGGGTGTGCAACAGCCGTATTCCGGGCAGCCGACTTCCCCGCCCACGCCACCACTGCCGCCACCACCGCCTCCGCCACCAGGCCAGGCACCGGGGTACGGCCAGGCGCCTGGGTACGGCCAGCAGGCACCGGTCTCACCGAGTGACGCCCGGATGTGGGCGATGTTCGCCCACCTCGGCGGGATTATCATCTTCCTCGTCGCGCCCCTGGTGATCTACCTGATGTACAAGGACCGCGACCCGTTCGTCCGTCGCCACTCGGCACAGGCGCTGAACTTCCAGATCATCATCGGGATCATCGAGATCGTGTCGATCCCCCTGATGGTCATCGGAATCGGCGTCCTGACCGCCCTGGCCGCCGGGATCGCCTTCTATGTCTTCAGCATCATCGCGGCAATCGCCGCGAACAAGGGCCAGGACTACGACTACCCGCTCATCCCCCAGATGGTCACCTAGAACCCCAGCAGGCGCCGCACGACGGTGTCCGCGAGCAGGCGGCCGCGCAGGGTCAGGACGACCCGGCGCGGCCGCAGTGCGCTCGGCCCGTCGACGAGCCCGTCCGCGATCAGGCCGGCGACCGCCGACCTGCCCCCGGGGCGAAGGTCATCGATCGGCAACCCGTCCACCAGCCGGATCCCGAGCAGCACCCGCTCGTCGTACCGCTGCTCGACGGTGAGCAGCTCCCGGCCCGCCGCCGGGGAGAGCCCCGCGTTGAGCCGGGAGGCAAAAGCGTTGGGGTGCTTGACGTTCCACCACCGGACGCCGCCCACATGGCTGTGTGCGCCCGGTCCCACACCCCACCAGTCACCGTCGGACCAGTAGCCCTCGTTGTGCCGGCACCGGTCGGCCTGCGTGCGCGCCCAGTTGCTCACCTCGTACCAGCCGAACCCGGCGGCACCGAGGACCTCGTCAGCCAGCTCATACTTCGTGGCCTCATCGTCGTCCTGCGGGGCCGGGACCTGACCCCGCCGGACCTGGGCGCCCAGCTTGGTGCCCTCCTCGACGACCAGGGCGTAGGCCGAGATGTGGTCCGGCGCCAGGTCGACGGCCGCCTCCAGACTGGTCCGCCAGTCGGCCAGCGACTCCCCCGGGGTGCCATAGATCAGGTCGACACTGACCTTGAGGCCGGCAGCCCTGGCGGCCTCGACCGACCTGGCCACGTTCATCGGGTCGTGGGTGCGTTCGAGGGTGGCCAGCACGTGCGGCACTGCTGACTGCATGCCCAGGCTGACCCTGGTGAATCCGCCGGCCGCCAGCGCCAGCAGGGACTCCGGGGTGACCGAGTCCGGGTTGGCCTCGGTGGTCACCTCGGCGCCCTCAGCCAGCCCGAACCCCGTTCGTATAGCGTCCAGCACCCTCACCAGGTCGCTGGCCGCCAGCATGGTCGGGGTTCCTCCCCCGAAGAACACGGTCGTGACGGCGGGCGCGGCGGGGCCGAGCACCCGGGCAGCCAGCTCGAGCTCGCGGCAGGCGGCGTCGGCGTAGGTCCCGACACTGGCGCCGTCGACGCCGAGCTCGGTCAGCGTGTAGGTGTTGAAGTCGCAGTACCCGCAACGCACCGTGCAGAAGGGGACATGGACGTACATACCGAACGGCCCTGACCCCAGCGTGGTCAGCGCGGACGCGGGGAGCTCCCCGGACGACGGGGCAGGTTCGCCCTCGGGCAAGGCACTCGGCATGCCCCCATCCTCGCAGGACCTGAGCCGGCGTTCATCCGACGGCCAAGGGTCAGCCGGAGTGGGTCAGTACGCCGTAGCGTTCGCGGGTGCGCAGCGCCCAGCTCGAAGCCGGCACCATCAGCACGCTGGCCATCACGATGATCCCGCCAAACACGAACTAGCCAGGTCTGCCCCATTCGATGCACAACAACGTGACGAACGTCGGAGCAGCAATGTGCGACAGCGAGAAGCCCATGCCCGCGAAGCCCTGGTACTGCCCCTGTCGCTCCCGCGGGGCCAAGCCCATCTGCACTCCCCACTGCCCGCCGGAACCAGTCATCTCGCCCACCACGTGAACGAGAGTCCCGGCACACAGCAGGGTGATCGCGAGCCAGACCGGCTGACCGCTGGCGAGGGCGATGAGGTCGAATCCCCCGGCGATCCAGAACCCCGGCCGGGCCATCGCCCGGGAGGACGGGCCGACCAGGTCGATCCCGCGGGTCATCCGAACCTGGAACAGGGCCACGCAGACGGTGTTGATCATCAGGGTGATCGCCACCAAGGACCTGGGCGCCGAGGTGTACTGCGCGATCCACAGGGGCATGGCCAGCTCAATGACCACGAAGTGCATGGTCACGACTCCGCTCAGCACCGTGACCACGACGAACGGCAGATCGCGCAACACCCCCATCCGTGGCTCGCCGGCCTCACGAGCGGGAGCGGGAGGGATCTGAGGAAGGCGACCGAGCCAGATGGAGGTCACGATGCGGGTGGCGGCATCCAGGGCGAACCGCGAGGTAGGCCCAGCCCTGGTCCACCCACAACGCCGCCCCGCCGCAGAGCGCGCCGAACGAGATGCCGACGTTGGTCATCGCCCGCAGGTAGGCCTTGAACTGGACCCCCTGCCCGCTCTCGGCAATACGAGCGATGAATCCGTTCCGGACGGCTTGTGCACCGCGGTCGAAGAGGGCGACGACCGCCATCACGGCCACGAGCGCCCACACCGAGCGAACGAACAGCAGTCCCAGCATCGCGACGCCTGCGCCGAATGTGAGCGTCTGCAGCACTTTTCGAGGACCGCGAAGATCTGCCAGATGACCCGCCGGCACTTGAGCCAGCAGCCCGACGAGAGCGCCAGCCGACAGCGCCAGCGCGTATCTTGATTTCAAGCTAAAGAATCTTGACGTCAAACTACTTTGCGCTGACCAGCGAGTCAACGGGTTTTCGAGTCAACGCCATGTCTGACCGAGTCGCATCCGATCCGTCCGAGGACGCATCTGAACTCCGCATCGGCGTGTCGGCCCGACACGCCGATACCCCAAAAGTTCTTGTACCAGACCTCTTGCGGGAGCCCTGAACAGCGCGTAGACATCTTCTACGCCCCGGAAACGGGAGCGGGATCGGTTGGAGATCGAGGTTCTTGACCAGCCAGGCTTGCCAGGCTGGAACCGCCGGGTGTTGCGTGCGGGGAGGGCCAGCGGACCACCGTGAGATCGTCGGCCTGCACCGCCGGGGGTCAGCCGTAGGCCCCGGAACCTCATACGTTCCGGGGCCTACGCGACTCTCCGGCAGGTCTGAAGATCCCGTGACCACATCGGCGGTTTCCCTGACCATGTGTGCCCGGAAGGGCTCGCCACACCGCAGCCGCCGGACCATAATCGGTCCATGCTCGATCATCTCTCGTTCCAGTGCGCGGACCTCGACACCAGCGCCCGCTTCTACGACGCCGTCCTCGCCCCGCTCGGTGGCCATCGGGTCATGGACTTCGGCGCCGCCATCGGCTACGGCACGGACTTCCCCGACTTCTGGATCGGCGGTCAGCAGACCGGCGAGGGCTTCCGGGAGTCGCACGTCGCCTTCCAGGCCCCGACGCGGGATGCCGTGCGGGCATTCTTCGATGCAGCCGTCGCCGATGGCGCGGAGGTCCTGCACGAGCCTCGCCTGTGGCCCGAGTATCACGAGTCCTACTACGGCGCCTTCGTCCGCGATCCTGACGGCAACAACGTCGAGGCCGTCTGCCACGTCCCTGGCTAGGACGCCTCACCGGGGCTGACCACGCTCAGGAGTCGACCCGCAGGTCGGTGACCACGGGGATGCTCGGCGTGGCCACGTTCGTCGAGATCGCGTGGAAGAGCGCGGCCCAGCCCTGGCCGGGTGTCATCGCACAGTCGGCACCGCAGGCTGAGGCGTTCTCGGTCAGCGCCCCGGCGAACGTGATGGCGTTGCCTGTCGTGGCGTTGATGTTGGCCCACTGCACCGCCTGATAGCCGTAGTAGACCTGCGGGAGCATGGTGATCCGGCCCGGCGACAGCCCATGGGTCAGCTTCGCGTAGTTGGCGCGGGTCCAGTTCGGGCCATTCTGACCCGCCACGGCAGCACAGTCCGCCGTCGACCCGAAGGCGGACGGGCAGTTGTCGGCCGAGCCGGCGTAGACCAGGTTCATCGGCGCCGGCGTGGCACCGAGGAAAGACGTCTCCCAGGTCGCTGCATCTGCCGCAGTGCCGCCGAAGCTGGCCTCGATGTCGATCGCCCCGGTCAGCGTCACCTGCGGGCGGACAGTCAGCTTGTCAAGGACCTCGTTCGCCCAGTCGGCCCCCTTCGCAGCGGCAGGGTAGCCGACAGCGGCGCCATCGTTGTTCGTCCCGACCGCAACCGTCACCTTGCCCGGGCCACACAGGGTGTAGCCCAGCGTGTAGGCGTCCACCGAGGTCCGCAGCTGGGCGTAGGTCAGCCGGACCGGCGGGTTCAGAACGGTCAGGCGGACGCCGGGGCTGGCCGGGGTGAGAACCGTCCCGTTCGAGGACGGCACCGTGTTGTTGTTCGACTGCGCACCAACCGCGAGCAGGACGAACCTCGATCCGGAGGTGGCGTCGTCGCACCCCTGCTTCTGCATTGTCGCCGCGTCCGAGGCCACGCCGCTGATATTGCGGACATAACGGCTGGTCGACGTGGCCGGCAGCGGTGCGTCAGCCGTCGGGATATACCCCGAGACGTCGGCCACGATATTCACCGCACCACTCGATCCGTTGAAGAAGGTGACCGTTCCGAGGGCACTCACCTGGGTCATGACCAGGTTGGGCACCGTCTGGCCCTTGTTGAAGTTGAGACTCGACACGATCGGCCGAACCCCTCCGCCGTACACCGTGAGATAGCCGGACCCGGTGGGCCCGGTCGCCGTCACGTTGAGGATCACCGCGCCGGCCCCTGCCAGCGGTACTCCCCCTCGACCCCGGACAGACACGGTGCGAGATAGCTGTCGGCCCACTGCGATGCTGGATCCCCCGGTGCCGTCACGCGTGTCGAGCAGCCGCACCGGCGCCAGGGCGCCAAGGGTGCCCGCAGTTACCGGGTCGCCGGCCAGGAAGTAGCCAGAAATGTCTGCCAGCAAGTGCACGGCTCCCGTCGAACCGTTGAACAGCGAGACCCTGCCATCACCGCCCACGGGCACAACCACGAGATTCGGCACGATCTGCTTGCTCAGGAAGTTGAGGTTCGAGGCCGTCGGGATCGGCCCACCATGCGGATAGGCCGTGATGAAGCCGGACAGCACCGGTTCGGTCACAGTCACGTTCAGCACCACGGCAGAGACCCCGAGCGGAACACCGTTGCCGGTGACAGTGAACGCGACCGAAGCCTTCGCCGCAACGGCAACCTTTGGGGCACCAGTGCCGTCGCGGGTGTCGAGAAGCCGCCGCGGCGGGAGGGCACCGAACGCACCCTGTCCACTCGGGGCGTCCGCACCGAGGTAGTAGCCAGACACATCTGCGACGAGCTGTATGGAACCCGAGGACCCGTTGTAGAAGCGGACACTGCCATCGCTCGACACACGAACCACGACGAGGTTGGGCACGATCTGGTTACGGATGAAGTTGAGGTTCGAGGCCGTGGGCCGCGCGCTTCCGTCGGGGTAGACGGTCACGAACCCGGCAGCGGTCGGCTCCGCGACAGTGACGTTGAGGACCACCGCCGAGGCGGTGGCCGGGACCGAGGGCAGGCCGGCGACCTGAAGCACGACCTCGCCGCCCGCCGCCACCGGGACGCGACCGACGCCCTCGCGGGTATCGAGGATCCGGGTGGGGATCGTGGCGTGGTACGTGCCCGATGCGGGGGCTGCGTCCGCGGGTGCAGCCCCCGCGAGGACGACGACCACCCCGGCCACGAGCATCAGACACACGAGCACGAACGACGCCGGACGGGACCACGTGGTCACAGGCTCTTCCCCTCAGCCCCGTCCGCACGGAAAGGGTGGCGTCAGGGTAGCGGGTGTCGGGGATGGGATCTGACCAACCCACCACCGTTCCGGTCCACGCCGCTCTGACAGGGACCGTCGGATATGCCCGACCGGCAGCTCCGGCGGACCTAGGCCCGCCGGAGCTCGAGGTCGTAGATGATGCTGTCCGACGCCAGAGCCTTCTGCTCGAACCGGGTCATCACCCTGCCCTCGAACCGCGGGGCGAAACCATCCCCGCCATACGGATTGGTCAGCGAGCCGCACCCGGCCAGGACGTCACGCATCTGCCTGGCATAGTCCGCCCAGTCGGTCGCCAGCCGCAGCGCTCCCCCGGACGCGAGACGGGACGCGGCGAGCTCGGCGAACCCCGGGTTGACCAGCCGCCGTTTGTGGTGACGGTTCTTGTGCCACGGGTCGGCGAAGAAGACCCAGAGCTCGGCCACGCTCTCCCGCCCCAGCATGTGCTGCAGCACCTGCACGGCGTCGGCCTGCACCAGACGGACGTTGGTCAGGTCGTGGCGGACGATCTTGGCCAGGGTCGCCGCCATGCCCGGGCGATAGACCTCCACGGCCAGGAAGTTCGTGCCGGGGCTCGCCTGGGCTCCCTGGATGACGGCGTCGCCGGTCCCCGAGCCGATCTCGACCACCAGCGGAGCCAGCCGGCCGAAGTCACGGACCGCGTCAAGAAGGTAGCCCGGAGCCACCGACATGGACGCCTGCACTCTGGGAACGTCCAGCACCCAGGCCTCGTGGTGCTCGTCCCAGGCCCGCTGCAGCCGGGGGCGCAGCCGGTTGTCACGCCGGACGAAGGAGACCGTCCTGCTCTGGAACGGCTCAGTGAACCGGCCCTGCACAGCCGGAGCCTGCACAGACGGAGCCTCCACGACCGGGGCGTCCATGTACAGGACTACTTCTTGGTCCGGTCCCCACCGGACGCCGCGTCGTTGGACAGCGCGGCGATGAAAGCCTCCTGGGGCACCTCGACCCGGCCGACCATCTTCATCCGCTTCTTGCCCACCTTCTGCTTCTCGAGCAGCTTGCGCTTGCGGGAGATGTCACCGCCGTAGCACTTGGCCAGGACGTCCTTGCGCATTGCGCGGATGGTCTCGCGGGCGATGATCCGGGCGCCGATGGCCGCCTGGATCGGCACCTCGAACTGCTGGCGCGGGATGAGCTCACGCAGCTTGGACACCATCATGAGGCCGTAGGCGTACGCCTTGTCCTTGTGAACGATCGAGCTGAACGCGTCGACGGCCTCGCCCTGCAGGAGTATGTCGACCTTGACCAGGTCCGCGACCTGCTCGCCGGCGGGCTCATAGTCGAGGGAGGCATACCCGCGCGTCTTGGACTTCAGGGCATCGAAGAAGTCGAACACGATCTCAGCCAGCGGGAGCGTGTAGCGCATCTCGACGCGATCCTCGGAGAGGTAGTCCATGCCGAGCAACGTGCCGCGGCGGGCCTGGCACAGCTCCATCACTGCGCCGATGAACTCGCTCGGGGCCAGGATCGTCGCGCGCACGACCGGCTCCTTGATGTCACCGACCTTGCCGCTCGGGAACTCGCTGGGGTTGGTCACCGTAATGACCTTGCCGTCGTCCAGGTAGACCTCGTAGACCACGTTGGGCAGCGTCGAGATCAGTTCGAGATCGAACTCACGCTCGAGCCGCTCCCGCACGATCTCCAGGTGCAGCATGCCCAGGAAGCCGACCCGGAAGCCGAAGCCGAGCGCGACGGAGGTCTCGGGCTCGTAGATCAGCGCGGCGTCGTTGAGCTTGAGCCGGTCCAGGGCATCACGCAGGTCCGGGTAGTCCGAGCCGTCGATGGGGTACAGGCCCGAGAACACCATCGGTTTGGGGTCGCTGTA
>DASVKO010000304.1:0-22511 GCA_036385355.1 Dermatophilaceae bacterium | reverse complement strand
AACGTCGCAGCCTGGACCGCCGTCGACGAGGCGGAGTCCCACGAGGACGCCGCCTTCACGGTCAACGCCGTCGGGGCGGCGAACCTGGCCCGCGCCTGCTCGGCTGCCCGGGTGCGGATGGTGCAGGTGTCCACTGACTACGTCTTCGCCGGTGACGCCACCAGCCCGTATGCCGAGGATGCGCCGCCCGCTCCCCGGTCGGCCTACGGCCGGACCAAGCTGGCGGGGGAGTGGGCCGTTCAGGCTCTGTGCCCGCAGTCCTGGATCGTGCGCACAGCCTGGCTGTATGGCGCCCACGGGCCGAACTTCGTCAAGACCATGTCGCGCCTGGCCGCCGAGCGCGACACGGTCTCGGTGGTCGACGACCAGCGTGGGCAGCCGACCTGGACGGTCGACCTGGCCGGCGCGATCGTACGACTGGCCGAGGCCGAGGCACAGTTCGGGACCTATCACGGCACGTCCTCGGGAGAGACGACGTGGTTCGGCTTCGCCCAGGCGATCTTCGCCGAGCTGGGGCTGGACTCCTCGCGGGTGCTCCCGATGAGGTCCGAGGACTACCCGCTGCCGGCACCCCGGCCGGCATACAGCGTGCTCGGGCATGAGGCCTGGCGGGGTGCGGCGCTGGACCCGCTCCCCTCCTGGCGCACGTCCCTGACCAAAGCCGTCCCCGTAGTCGCCCCCCGCTGACCCGCCCGCCCTCTCTCTGCCCGCCCTCCCTCTCTGCCCGCCCCCTCACCGCCCGCCCCCTCACCGCCCGCCCCCTCTTTCGGCTTGTTGCTCCCAAGCCACCGTTTTCGCCGTGTTCCAGCCCGAATTCGGTGGTTTCGGAGCAAGAAGGCGGGGGGATACCGCCGACGATGCCGCTGACGCCGCTGCCGACGACACCCCGCGACCCGGCATCGCGGGCGGTGCTGGCCTAGGGTCGGGGGCATGCTCTGTGCCTACGCCACCAGTCAGTCGTCCTCGGATCCATTGTCAGGTCTGGTCATCGGGCAGCGACCCGACCCGGTCGCCCGGCCGGGATGGTCGGTGGTCACGCTTCGGGCCGCGGGGTTGAACCATCACGACGTGTGGTCCCTGCAGGGCGTCGGCCTGGCCGCTGACCGGCTGCCGATGATCCTGGGTTGCGACGGTGCCGGAGTCGACGAGGCGGGCAACGAGGTCATCATCCACGCAGTCGTGCCCTCCGAGGGCTGGATCGGCGACGAGACGCTCGACCCCAGGCGCACCCTGCTGTCCGAGCTGTATGACGGCACGCTGGCCGAGCTCGTCGCGGTACCGTCGCACAACCTGGTTCCCAAGCCCGCGGGGCTCACGTTCGAACAGGCGGCCTGCCTGTCCACGGCCTGGCTGACCGCCTACCGGATGCTGTTCGCCAACTCAGGGCTCACCCCCGGAGCCACCGTCCTGGTGCAGGGGGCCGGCGGGGGAGTCTCGACCGCTCTGACCCAGCTCGGCTCGGCGGCCGGCTTCAGGGTCTGGGTCACGTCGCGGGACGAGGAGAAGCGGGCAAAGGTCCTCGAGATCGGGGCCGATCAGGCGTTTGCCCCCGGTGAGCGAGTGCCCGAGCGGGTCGATGCCGTGATGGAGACCGTCGGCGCGGCCACCTGGTCCCACTCGGTCAACTCGCTGAAGCCGGGCGGTACCGTCGTCATCTCCGGTGCCACCTCGGGCGATGCGCCGGCCAAGGCCGAGCTGACCAAGATCTTCTTCAAGCAGCTGAGGGTGGTCGGGTCCACGATGGGGAACCGGGACGAGCTCGGGCGGCTGGCGAACTTCGTTGTCAACAAAGGGATTACGCCGGTGATCGACTCGACGTTCGCTTTGGCCGACGCTCGCAGGGGTTTCGAGAAGATGGCTGCCGGGGACGTGTTCGGCAAGGTCGTCTTCACAATCTGACCCCTTTCGCGCTGACCGCGTTCTGCTGACCCGTTTGCGCTGAACGCGTTCCGCTGACCCGTTCGCGTTGACCGTGTTCCGCTGACCCGTTCGCGTTGACCGTTCCGGGGGACCGTTCCTGCTTATCCGCTGGCCGCCCGCTTCGGTGAAGTCGCAGAAATCGACCCAGGAATTCCGTGAGGTCGCAGAAATCGACCTACCCGGGGACTCTTGGGTCGATTATTGCGACTTCACGGGCGTGGCTCTTGCTCCTTCGGCGGCTGGAGTTCGTGCCGATCCGCTGGCCGCCACTTCGGTGAAGTCGCAGGAATCGTCCTTCGAACTCCGTGAGGTCGCAGAAATCGACCTACCCGGGGACTCTTGGGTCGATTATTGCGACCTCACGGGCGTGGCTCCTGGTCCTTCGGCGGCTGGAGAATCGTGCGGATCCGCTGGGCAGAGTCGGAGAGGATATCCAGGATCTCCTGACGCGCCGAGTCGTCCGCGACGCGTCGTACGGCATCCCGGACCTCGTAACGGAACGCGTTGATGGCGGCCTCGATGTCGCGTGCGGTCGTGGCTCCGTTGCCGTTCTTCCCGGCGGTCTTCGGCCACTGCGTCTCGTAGGACGCTCCCGCCGGCGTCGCGTTCGCGCGTGCCTGCTTCGCGGCCTCCTTCAGCTCGGTGCGCAGGTCCTTGGAGCTGCCGTGCACGCGTTGACGCACCTGCTGGGCCAGCTCGCGGACCGAGTGGTCCAGATCCTGTTGGAGGTCGGCGAGGTCGAGCTCCCGTGCGGCGACTTCACGTCGGCCGGCATCGGTGATCCGGTAGGTCGCCTTCCGGCGGTCGTCGGTGCGCTCGACCAGGCCCTCCTCCTCGAGCTTGGCCAGCCGCGGATACACGGTCCCGGCGCTGGGGGAGTAGAGCCCGTTGAAGCGTTCCTCGAGGGCCCGGATGATCTCGTACCCATGCCGCGGGCCCTCGTTCAGCAGGGCGAGCAGGTAGAGGCGCATCTGGCCGTGCGCGAAGACAGCCATCGTCAGGCCTCGTTCTTGGTATCGCTCACCGCGTCCTGGATGTCGGACTTGCGCAGGACGACGACGTTGCCGGACACCGAGTTCGACGTGATGACGAGGGCTTTGTCGCCCTCGCTCAACATTCCGCCGCGCTGGTGCTGCGCATTGCCGTGCATGGACTGTCCGTCGATCACGACCTGTCCCGCGGCCGTGCGTGCGGTCACGTCGTAGCCGCCGCCGTTGGGGATGCGGACGGTGACGTCGCCGGAGACCGAGTTTGACTGGATCTGCGCGTGGCCATCGGTCAGGTCGAGGGTGAAGTCCCCGCTGACCGTGTTGAGCCTGATCTGGTTCAGGCGGCTGGCCTGCACCGTGAGCTCGCCCGAGATCGAGTTGCCCTTGAGGTCGCCGCTGAGCGCGTGGCACTCGATGTCACCGCTGACGGTGTTGGCGTCGACGCTGCCGCTGATGTCGTCGAGGGTGAGCACGCCGGTGATGCTGTTGGCCTTGACCTTGGCGTGGATGCCGTTGACCAGGACCTCCGCGCTGACCGTGCTCGCGTTGACCTCCGTGGTGGCCGGCACCGAGATGCTGATCCGTGCGCTGCGCTTGCCCTTGTCCGCGCCGAAGGCCTTCACGCTCTCCCAGAGGTTTCCGTTCTTGTCCTTGACGTGGCTGACCTGCAGGGTCGAGCCGTCCCAGGTGACCAGGAGCGGTTGCCCGTCGACCTCGTGCACCTCGAGCCGGGCCGTGGGGGAGTCGTCGTGAGTGACGATGTCCACCCGGCCGGCGACCAGGCCGAGGCTGAGCTTCCTCACGGTCTCGAACTCGCCGCCGATGTCCAGCACCTTGGGCCCGTCGATCTGCCATTCCTGCGTCATGGTGACTCCCTTAGGTCCGGGGCGTACGACGACCACTCGCCATACGCGCTATATCGCGTCTTCCCTGTTCACGATATAACGCGTTCCCAGCCGCACGCAAGTCCCCCGCCAAACCTAGGGACCGTGCAGGCCAGGAACCGCCAAACCTAGGGACCGTGTGTCGGCCCGAACCCGCTAGCTCAGCGGCCGAGGTCCAGCCAGCGATCCCAGCCGCCGTGCAGCACCAGCCAGGCAATCAGCCCGTAGCCGGCCTGGCCCGGGTGAATGCCGTCGCCGGATGCGCCCAGGTCAGAGCGGTACTGCTCATGACCGTTCAGCGGACGGTAGCAGTCGACATACGGCACACCGCGGCGAGCGCACACGTCAGCCTGCGCCTCGACCACGATCTCGAGCCGGGCGTTCAGCTCGGGATCCAGCGTCGGCGGCGGTCCCACGGCGAACGCCGCGACCCCGCTGGCGGCAGCGTCGTCCAGGATGTTGGCGAGGTTCAGTCGCACCCGGGCGATCGACATGAAGTTCACGGCGTCGTTGTGGCCGACCGCGACGACCAGGCGCTTCTCCGAACGGCCCTTCCACCGCGGCGGGCCCTCGTCGCGCCAGCGGCTGAGCACGTCCGCGGAGGTGTCGCCGCGCACCCCCAGCTGGTATGCCGTGATGTCCACGTCCGGGTGCTCGGTGTGGCCCACGACGCGCGAGACCCAGCCGGTGCCCTTCGGGTCACCATACCCGGCGACGTAGGAGTCCCCGATGAACACCAGTGCGATGTCCCGGGGTCCCTCGTTCACCTGGAACTGCGCGCTGGGGTTGAACTCGGTCGGAACGTCATGGGCATCGACGTCCTCGGGGTGGACAGTGGTGTTGTCAACAGAGTTCACACTCGTTCAGTCCTCATCATCGTCGAGTCGGGCGAGCCAGGTGGCCAGGCGCTCGATGGGTGCCTCGAAGTCGGGGTGCTGGTCAACGAAGGTGCGAAGCTGTTCGGCCAGCCACTCGAGACTGATCTGTTCCTCGCCCCGGCGCGCAGCCAGCTCCTCGATGCCGCGATCCGTGAAATACACGTTTGCATTCTGCCCTATCTGCGGTGGCTCGTGCTCCTGCACACCCCGTCGTCGCCCGGCTTTGTCTGCATCCACCGATCCTGTCAAACCTAGGGACGGTGTGCGAGTGGCCCTGTCAAACCTCGGGACGGTGACGACCCGGTTCACTGAGCTGTGAGGTCGTTTCGTCGCACGGTCCCTAGGTTTGCGGGTTGTTGGGGCGCACGGTCCCTAGGTTTGCGGGTTGTTGGGGGGCACGGTCCCTAGGTTTGCGGGGTTGGGGTGCTTAGTGGTTGAAGGCTTTGGCTATCAGCTCGGCCTGTTGCAGGGCGTGCTTCTTGCTTGAGCCGGTGGCCGGTGATGCTGATGGGGCACGGGACGCCACCTGGAGAGGGCGCGTCTCGCCCCGGTTGGCCAGCTCCTGGGGCAGGTTCATGGCCATGTATGGCCAGGCGCCCTGGTTGGCGGGCTCGTCCTGGACCCACATGATGTCGGCGCCGGGGTACGCCTTGATGGCTGCCGCGATCTCGTCGGCCGGCACGGGGGCCAGCTGCTCGACCCGCAGGATCGCGGTCGCCTGATCGGCGCGCTTGGCGCGCTCGGCCTCGAGGTCGTAGATGACCTTGCCCGAGGCCAGGAGCACCCTGGTCACGGCCTTGGCGTCCAGGCGAGCCGGGTCGGGCAGCACCTTCTCGAAGGTGCCCGAGGTGAAGTCCTCGACCGAGGACGTGGCGGCCTTGAGGCGCAGCATGGACTTGGGAGTGAACACGATCAGCGGACGGCGCGGCCGGCGGTAGGCCTGACGGCGCAACAGGTGGAAGTACGAGGCGGGCGTCGAGGGGTAGGCGACCTTCATGTTGTCCTGGGCACACAGCTGCAGGAAGCGCTCGATGCGGGCCGAGGAGTGGTCCGGGCCCTGGCCCTCGTAGCCGTGGGGGAGCACCAGCACGACAGACGAGCGCTGGCCCCACTTCTGCTGCGAGGAGCAGATGAACTCGTCGATGATGGTCTGCGCGCCGCCGGCGAAGTCGCCGAACTGCGCCTCCCACAGCACCAGCGCGTCGGGCCGCTCGACCGAGTAGCCGTACTCGAAGCCCATCGCCGCGAACTCGGACAGCAGCGAGTCGTAGATCCAGAAGCGGGCCTGGTCCTTGTCGAGGTGCTTCAGCGGGGTCCATTCCTGGGCGTTCACCTTGTCGATCAGGACCGCGTGCCGCTGCACGAACGTGCCCCGACGCGAGTCCTGACCCGACAGGCGAACCGGGACGCCCTCCTTGAGCAGCGCGCCGAAGGCCAGAAGCTCGGCCATCGCCCAGTCGATCCCGCCCGTGCGGACCATGGCAGCACGCTTCTCCATGAGCTGAGCCAGCTTGGGGTGGAGCGTGAAGCCGTCCGGCTTGTTCACGAAGGCGTCGCCCAGGTGATGGATGTTCTCCAGAGAGATCGCGGTGTTCATGAAGGGATGCGGAGTGTGCTCGTCGACCTCCTGGGCATTGGGGCGCTCGAGCCCGCCATGGCCCTCGGTGTCGGTGCCGGGCACCTCGCCGGCCTTGGCAGCAGCCAGGCTCCTGGTGGCTTCCTTGGTCTCGACGAACACCCGCTCCAGCCGCTGCTGGTAGTCGCGCAGCGCTGCCTCGGCCTCCTCGACGGTGATGTCGCCGCGACCGATCAGGGACTCGGTGTAGAGCTTGCGGACCGAACGCTTGGCCTCGATCAGGTTGTACATCAGCGGCTGCGTCATCGAGGGGTCGTCACCCTCGTTGTGACCGCGGCGGCGGTAGCAGATCATGTCGACGACGACGTCCTTGTTGAACTCCTGACGGAACTCGTAGGCGAGCTCGGCGACTCGCACGCACGCCTCGGGGTCGTCGCCGTTGACGTGGAAGATCGGAGCCTGGATCATCCGAGCCACGTCCGTGGAGTAGACCGAGGAGCGGGAGGCGGACGGCGAGGTGGTAAAGCCGACCTGGTTGTTGATGACGACGTGGATCGTGCCGCCGGTGCGGTAGCCGCGCAGCTGCGAGAGGTTGAGCGTCTCGGCCACGACGCCCTGACCGGCGAACGCGGCGTCACCGTGCAGCAGCAATGGCAGGACGGTGTACGCCGTGCCGGCCAGGTCGAGCCGGTCCTGCTTGGCGCGCACGACGCCTTCGAGAACCGGGTTGACGGCCTCGAGGTGCGAGGGGTTGGCAGCCAGGTAGACCTTGGTCTTGGCGCCGTCCTCGGAGACGAACGTGCCCTCGGTGCCGAGGTGGTACTTCACATCGCCCGAGCCCTGGACCGAGGTGGGGTCCTGGGTGCCCTCGAACTCGCGGAAGATCTGGCTGTACGACTTGCCGGCGATGTTGGCCAGCACGTTGAGGCGGCCGCGGTGCGACATACCGATGCAGACCTCGTCCATCCCCTCGCCGGCGGCCCGGCCCAGGATCCGGTCGAGCAGGGCGATCACGGACTCGCCACCCTCCAGGCTGAAGCGCTTCTGCCCGACGAACTTGGTCTGCAGGAACGTCTCGAAGGCCTCAGCGGAGTTGAGCCGTCTCAGGATCCGGAGCTGCTCCTCGGCGGAGGCCTTGGCGTGCGGGGTCTCTATCTTGGCCTGGATCCACTGGCGCTGGTCGGGGTCCTGGATGTGCATGTACTCGACGCCGACGGTCCGGCAGTAGGCATCACGCAGGATGCCCAGGATGTTGCGCAGCTTGAGCAGTGGTGCTCCGCCGAAGCCGCCGGTGGCGAAGTCGCGCTCAAGGTCCCACAGGGTCAGGCCGTGGGTGGAGATGTCGAGGTCGGGGTGTTTGCGCTGGCGGTACTCCAGCGGGTCGGTGTCGGCCATCAGGTGGCCGCGCACGCGGTAGGCGTGGATGAGCTCCTGCACCCGGGCAGTCTTGTTGACGTCCGAGTCGTGGCTGGTCGAGATGTCCTGGATCCAGGCGATCGGCTCGTAGGGGATCCGCAGCGACTCGAAGATCTCGTCGTAGAAGTTGTGGGCGCCCAGGAGAAGCTGGTGCAGGACCCGCAGGAACTCACCGGAGACCGCGCCCTGGATGATGCGGTGGTCATAGGTCGAGGTGATCGTGATGACCTTGCTGACGGCGTTGCGGTTCAACGTCTCCTGGCTCGCGCCCTGCCACTCGCCCGGGTACTCCAGGGCGCCGACCGCGATGATCGCACCCTGGCCCGCCATCAGCCGCGGCACGGAGTGGACGGTGCCGATGCCTCCGGGGTTGGTCAGGCTGATCGTGGTGCCCCGGAAGTCGTCGACGGTCAGCTTGTTGGTGCGCGCCTTGCGGACGACGTCCTCGTATGCCGTCCAGAAGTGCGCGAAGTCCATCGCCTCGGTGGCTTTGATGGCGGGCACGAGCAGCGTGCGGGTGCCATCCGGCTTGGCCATGTCGATCGCCAGGCCCAGGTTGATGTGCGAGGGCGTGATCAGGGCCGGCTTGCCGTCCTTCTCGCCGAACCCCTTGTTCATCTGCGGCATCAGGGCGAGGGCCTTGATGAGCGCGTACCCGATCAGGTGGGTGAAGCTGACCTTGCCACCGCGGCTGCGCTTGAGGTGGTTGTTGATGACCACCCGGTTGTCGATGAGGAGCTTTGCCGGTACGACGCGCACGCTCGTCGCGGTCGGCACCGTCAGGCTGGCCTCCATATTGGTCACGGTGCGGGCGGCGGCTCCGCGCAGCGTCTCGACCTCGTCGTCGTTCAGCGGTCCGGTGGGCTTCACCGCCGGGATGTCGCGCGGTGTGGGGGCGCTCTTGGCCGCGGTCGGATTCACGGGTTCCTTGCCCGCGGGGGCCGGTGCGGTTCCTGCGGTCGGTGTCGTCGGCACAGGAGCGGAAGCCGGCGCGGAGGCCGGCGTTGCAGGAACGGTGAAGGGCTGGGGTTCCGCGCTCGCCGGCGTGGTCGGCGTACTGGCAGTGCCCTTGCTCTTGCCAGTGCTCTTGCCACTGGCGATGTCCTTGACCCCGGCAGTGCCGTTGCCGGCGACGCTGGTGTCGCTGCCGGTGCTCTTGCCACCATCGGACGGCTGGTAGTCGGCAAAGAACTCCCACCAGGCCTTGTCCACCGAGTTCCTGTCCTGCAGGTATTGCTGGTACAGCTCATCCACGAGCCACTCGTTGGGGCCGAAGTCCGCCATGGGGTCATTTGTGGGTGGCTGAGCAGGCACAGCGGATACGCCTCTTTCGTGGGGTCGACATGGCAGGGATAAGGCAGGGGCGATTGCCAGACGTCACGGCTAGCCTAACGCCGACGGCATCCTGTCGCCTTTTCTGTTCACGGGCCGACGAGATCGGCGAACGCGATGATGTTGTCCTCGTAGTGGCCGGTCCGGCTGTTGAACGACCCGCCGCAGGTGATCAGCCGCAGGACCGATCGGTTCGTGTTGCCGTACACCAGCCGGGTGGGGAACTGGTCCTTGGGGAACAGCGCCAGCCGGGTCACCCGGAATACCGGCTTGCTGCCGTCCTGTCGCGTCACGACGACCCGGTCGCCCGGCCTCAGCTCGTGCAGCCGGTAGAAGACCCCCGGCCCGTTCATGTCCACATGGCCCGCGATGACCCCCGGACCCAGCTCACCCGGGGTCGGCCCACCCGTGTACCACCCGGCCGGGAAGCCGCCCTTGGGCACCTGCATCGTCCCGTCAGCCTGCAACCCCAGGCTCATCAGGGGGGAGTCCAGACCGATCGCGGCGACCTGCAGGCGGACGGGCGCGGACCTGGCCAGTCCCGCCCCGGCAGCGGGCGCCGGCGCGCGGGTTCCGGCCACCGGCGACGTGGGGCTCGGCGTGGATGGCTGCACCCGGCTGGTCGCCGGGGCGGACGGCGTCACCACCGCCTCCGGTTGCCCGGAGCAGCCGGTGACCCCGACGGCGAGGGCGGCCAGCAGGACCACGACCCTCGCCATGACCGGAGAGCCGGTATGACGAGGGTCGCGGAGCGCGGAAGGGTGCCGCAACAGGCGCCTTCCTCAGACGTTCAGACGACGGCGACGCGTGGCGAAGGCCGCGGCACCACCGATACCGGCGAACGCCAGCAGACCGGAGGCCAGGCCCAGGCCGTTGCCACCGCCGCTGGTGCTGCCATCACCCGTGGAGACCGCGCCCTTGGGGACCTGGGTGACCTGGGCGCTCGGCGTACCGGTGGGCGTTCCGGAGGCGGTTCCCACCACGCACGTCGAGCTGTTGATGGTGTTCGCCTGGAGCGTGACCGCGCCGTTGCGGGCCAGCACGCGGCCGTCGACGCTCGCGCGGGTGTCGAGGCTGATGCTGGTCAGCGCCATGATGGTCCCGCGGAAGCTGGAGTCGCTGCCGAGCGTCGCGGAGCTGGTGAGCTGCCAGAAGACGTTGCAGGACGAGGCCCCGTTGACCAGCTTGACCTTGCTGCTCGACGCGGCCTTCAGGCCCTGAGCGCCCTGGAAGATGAACACCGCGTTGGGGTCATTGTGCCCGTCCAGGGTGAGGGTGCCGGTCAGGCCGAGGTCCTTGGTCGCCTTGTAGACGCCGGGGGACAGGGTCTGGCCGCCAAGGTCCTTGGAGATCACGGAGACCGGGGGAGTCCGCCCCGACGCATCGTCATAGGCGGTGCCAAGATCGGCCTGGGCCTGCAGGGCAACGGCATCAGCGGCGTGCTGGGTTCCGTTGGTCACCAGTCCCGGCGGGAAGCCGGTGACCGCAGCAGCCTTGCCCGGGCTGAGGCCCAGGTCACCGGAGATCTTGGTGGCGCCGGTGTTGGTGACCGTGGTGCCGGCCAGCACCGCGAAGGTCTTGGCCGTCCCCAGACCCACTGTCGGCTGGGCCGCCGCCTGGGCGCTGACCGGGAGTGCCACGAGAAGCCCGACTGCTGCCAGCGACGTGATACCGATACGCCGGCGTCTGGTCGACAGCATGTTCCTGGGGAACTTCATGTTCGATCCTTCGATGGCCCAACCTCTGGCAACAGCCACAGGCCGGTCACAGTATCCGCGTAGGGCTTATATCCCTATTCGCGGTATGAGTGCAACCCCTGAGGACCCCCCGATTTAACCGAGGCTTGATCGCGGCTTAGGTTTGGACTGACCTGGCCCCCGGAAGGGGACGTCGGGCCGGTCCGTCTCTGGTCAGCTCAGGTCACGTCCCGGCGGACCGTCAGCAGAGAGCCGATGCCGGCCAGGACCGCGGCGTAGGCCACCAGAACCAGGGCACCGGCCCACCACGACAGCAGCTCGACAGTGGGGCTGGCGTTGACCTGTCCGACCATCGCCGAGGTTGCCTGACTCGGCATGTAGGGGACGATTGCCCGTCCCCAGCTGACCAGGCCCAGCAGGAATCCCAGCAACGGCTCCAGGATCCAGGCCGCGCCCACGGCAATGAGGATCGCGGCGACCTGGTTGGGGATCAGGATGCCGGCGCCCAGCCCGACCAGCGCCCAGAGGCCGAGCACCAGCAGGCTCAGCGCGAGGGTGCGGGTGATCGTGCCAACCTCGGGGAAGGGCGAGAAGCCCTTCACCGCGATGGCTGTCGCGCCGACGCCGACGGAGCCGATCAGGAACACCAGCCCGTAGAAGACGCCGATGCCCAGCAGCGAGGTCACCTTGGCCGCCATGACATGAACCCTCTTCGGGGTGGCCAGGAAGGTGCTGGTGATCGTCATGTGGCGATACTCCGAGCCGATCGACATGACCCCGACGACCAGGGTGAGCAGATAGGCGATGCTCAGCCCGGCCGTGTAGACGGTGGAGATCATCGCTGTGTTGTCCAGGCCCGGTAACCGCGTGTCGGCCCCGCCGGCACCCTGCTGTTGCGATCCTGCCACCCAGACGGCAAAGATCAGCGCGAACAGGGCGCCGGCCAGGAACACGCCGATTGCCATGCCCCACCACATCCGGGTGGTGAAGAACTTGCGGAACTCAGCCTTGATCGCGCCGCCCATCAGGCTGCACCTTCCACGTTGCGGTTGCCTTCGGCACTGGTGAGCTCGAAGAAGAGCTTCTCGAGGTCGTTCTCGTTGGCCCGCAGCTCGTGGATCGGCAGCCCTGCGCGCAGGGCCACATCGCCGATCCGGACCAGGTCACGGCCGACGACCTGGATGCTGTCCTCGGCCTCGGTGGCCTGCAGGCCGGCAGTGGTCAGCGCCTGGATCAGCAGCTTCGGCTCGCTGGTGCGGACGGTCGAGACGTGCTCGGTCGGGAGGTCGCCGATGGCTCCCTGCCGGATGAGCTTGCCGTTGGCGATGATGACCACGTCGTCGACGGTCTGCTCCACCTCGGAGAGCATGTGGCTGGAGATCAGGATCGTCTTGCCCTCACCGCTCAGGTGCCGCAGCAGCATCCGGAGCCACCGGATGCCCTCTGGGTCGAGGCCGTTGGCGGGTTCGTCGAGCAGGAGCACCTGGGGGTCGCCGAGCAGCGCGCCCGCCAGAGCCAGCCGCTGACGCATGCCCATGGAATAGCCGCCGGCCCGCTGGCGGGCCGCTGCGGGGATGCCGACCATCTCCAGCATCTCGTCGACCCGCCTGGCATCGACATGAGCGGTGTCGGCCATCACCAGCAGGTGGTCGCGCCCGGAGCGGCCCGGATGGAAGTTGGTGGCCTCCAGCGCCGCCCCGACGACGTCCTGCGGTCTCCTGAGATGGTGGTACGACGTGCCGCCGATCGTCGCGTTGCCGCTGGTCGGCCGGACCAGGCCCAGCAACATCCGCAGGGTGGTGGTCTTCCCGGCTCCGTTGGGCCCCAGGAAGCCGGTGATCCGGCCGGGCTCCACCGAGAAGCTGAGGTTGTCGACCGCGGTCAGGGTGCCGAACCTCTTGGTCAGGTCCCGCACCTCGACCCGCGTCTGCTGTTTCGAACCACCGGTCATGAGTCCACCCCGAGCGCATTCATGTGCCCAGCAAATCACGCCCACGTGAGGTGAGCGCAAGTGGATCAGCCTTGCTGCCGTTGGCTCTTCCGCGGGTCAGACCCTCACGACGACGAGTCCTTGTGCATGAAGGGCCATTCCGCCGGGGCAAAGCGCCGGTAGAGCAGTGCGCCCACCGCGGCGGCCAGCACCAGGGCGGCACCGAGCATCAGCAGGCCGCCCTGACCCGAGCCACCTGTCGAGTTGTTGCTGGCCGGAAGCGCGCCGGAGGGGGCTGTTGAGCTCGACGACGGGGACGGGGTCGCGGTCGCGGTCGGGGGGCTGGTGGTGGTGGGGGCCGAGGTCGCCGACCGGGTCGGGGTCGAGGTCGCCTTCGGGACCGCGACCGCCGCGATGTCGGTGATCCTGGTGATCACGCTGGCGTTGCAGCTCAACCGGGATCCGCCCGGGTTCCCGCTGCCGTTGCACTGCTTGACCGTGATCGGGATCGCGCGGCTGACCGTGGACTGGGGGTCGACGGTGCACCGCACCTTGCCGCCGCCGCTGTTGCCGGAGCCGTTGCACTGGGTGATCGTGGTTCCGGTGGCTGAGGAGGGAGTGCAGTTCAGGACCCCGCCGCCGCCTGTGCCCGAGCCCACGCACTGGTTGACCGTGGCGGTCCGCAGGGGTTTCGCGCTCGGCGTGTTGCGGTCGATGTTGTTGATGACGTTGACGTAGCAGCTGATCGCGTGCGCCGCATCGTTGTCCGAGCCGTTGCACTGCTGGATGACGGTCACGAGGCTGACGGAGTCGGTGACGAACGTGCCGTTCGGGGATGAGCAGGGGCCGATGGTGCACTGTCGCGTCACGGTCGTCCTGGAGTAGGTGGACGTGCCGCTGATCGTGTTGACCACGGTCACGGTGCACTTCAGCGCCGTCGTCGCGCCCGCGGTCCCCGCGACGTGGGTGTTGCACTGGTCGACAGACATGGTCGAGGCGTGGGCGGTGGTCGGCAGGGCCAACCCCGCGATGGTGAACGTGCCCATGAGCACCAGCAGGGCCATCAGCATCGTGCCCCAGGTATGTCGGGGGGCCGGTATCGGGTACGTGACGGTGCTCATGTAGCCAATCCTGTGAGGGGAGGTGTCAGGCCCAACTGGATAACCGGGCACGAGTGGAGTGAACGGGGCAAACCGTAACCGCTCGCGGGCCCCCCGCGAATTCCTTGCGTTCGGTCCGGGGCAGGGGGCCGAGTCCGACGCTGCTCCACCGCTGATGCGATGCGGTCCTGTCACAGTCGTCTCCGCCCTAGGATGGAAGCACTATGACGGAGTGGTTGCTGGTCCTTGCCGGCGTGGGGTTGACCATCGGGACGGCTGTCTTCGTGGCCGCTGAGTTCGCGTTCGTGGCCCTGGACAACACCACGGTCCAGAGGGCGATCGAGTCCGGGGACACCGCAGCGAAGCCGGTGCTGGCGTCCCTGCGTCAGCTCTCGACCCAGCTGTCCGCATCCCAGGTCGGCATCACCTTGACCACGCTGGTTCTCGGCTACCTGGCCCAGCCCTCGATCGGCGAGCTTCTGCGCACCCCCCTGACGAACGTGGGTGTCCCGGCATCGGCGGTCGACCCCGTCGCGACAGCCTCGGCGCTGGTCATCGCGACTCTTTTCTCGATGTTGTTCGGTGAGCTGCTGCCGCAGTTCCTCGGCATCTCGGCGCCTCTGCGAACGGCCAAGGTCGTCGCGCTGCCGGTGCGCGTGTTCTCGGTGATCACCAAGCCACTCATCATCGTGCTCAACGGCTCGGCGAACCTCGTGCTCAAGGCCTTTCGGATCGTCCCGCGTGAGGGGCTCTCCGCTGCCCGAACACCTCAGGAGCTCGCGTCCCTGGTCCGGCGCTCGGCCGAGGCGGGCACCATGGAACAGGACACCGCGCGGCTGGTGACCCGATCTCTGAGCTTTGGTGACCGCACCGCCGCAGACGTCATGTCGCCCCGGGTCCGCTGCACGTCGATCGAGCGGACTGCCGCGGCGGAGGACGTCGTGCGGCTGGCTCGCAGCACCGGTCATTCGCGGTTCCCCGTCATCGGCGAGGACTGGGATGACGTGGACGGCCTGGTCCACGTCAAGCGTGCCATCGCCGTCCCCCACGAACGCCGGGAGGACGTGCCCGTGTCGGCGCTCATGGTCGACGCGTTGATGGTGCCCGAGACGATCCGGCTGGACCCGTTGTTGCTGATGCTGCGTGGCGCCAGGCACCAGATGGCCGTGGTCGTCGACGAGTATGGCGGGACCTCGGGCATCGTGACGCTTGAGGATGTCGTTGAGGAGATCGTCGGAGAGGTCAGCGACGAACACGATCGAACCCGCACCACCGGGCGGCTCACCAAGGATGGCTCGTGGACGGTGCCCGGCCTCTGGAGGCCCGACGAGGTACGCGACCGGCTGGGTGCGCCGGTTCTGGACGGACCGGCGTACGAGACGATCGGTGGCTATGTCATGGCTGGTCTCGGGCGGGTGCCGGTGGTCGGCGATGAGGTGTCCGTGCCCGGCTGGAGCCTTTGCGTGGAGGCCATGGACGGCCGGCGCGTCGATCGGGTTAGGTTCACCCCGAACCCTGGCGAGGGTGAAGGGGCAGCCGACGCCCGCGACGCAGTTGACGTTCACCACATAGCCGACGTTCACGACGCTGCCGACTCTGCCGACGTTCACGACGTTGACGACTCTGCCGACGTTCACGACGCTGCCGACGTTCACGACGCTGCCGTCGCCGCCGACGCCCGCGACGCAGCCGACGCCCGCGACGCAGCCGACGGTCACGACGCAGCCGACGGCCACGACGCTGCCGACGGTCGCAATGCGGACGGGTCCGGCGACGGCGGCTCGCGGACGACCAGACGGTTCCGCCGAGGTGAGCCCGGATGAGTCACGCCGCGGCCTTGTGGCTGTCTCTGTTCCTGTTGCTTGGCAACGCGTTCTTCGTCGGCGCGGAGTTCGCAGTGATGACAGCCAGGCGCTCGCGGCTCGAGCCGCTTGCCGCAGCCGGGAGCAAGCGCGCCAAGGTCAGTCTCGAGGCGCTCGAGCAGGTGGCGTCCTTGCTTGCCACTGCTCAGCTGGGGATCACGCTCTGTTCGGTTGGTCTGGGTGCCGTGGCCGAGCAGGCGCTGGACGAGATGATCGGGCCGCGGCTGCTCGCGCTCGGACTTTCGGAGTCGCTCAGCCCCGTGATCGCGCTGGTGGTCGCCCTGCTGATCGTGGCCTACCTGCACGTTGTCGTTGGTGAGATGGTCCCCAAGAACCTCGCCATCGCCGGTCCCCAGAAAGCGGCCCTTCTGCTGGCGCCCGCCCTGCTCTTCATCAGCAGGGCGCTGCGACCGGTGATCCGGTTGATGGAGGGTCTGGCCAAGGCGATGGTCCGGGCGCTCGGGATCGAGCCCAAGGACGAGCTGAACTCGGCTTTCACCACTGATGAGGTCCAGCTCATCGTCGCCGAGAGCCATCGTGAGGGCCTGATCGAGTCAGACCGCCATGGTCGGGCAAGCCGGGCGCTCGAGTTCAGTGACCGGGTGGCCGCCGACGTCGCGGTGCCGCTCAGCTCGCTGGTGACGCTGTCCTTTGGCGCGACCCCCGACGACGTCGAGCGTCTGGTGGCCAAGTGCGGGTTCTCCCGGTTCGTCATCACGAATGGCTCCGGTGAGGTCGTCGGCTACCTGCACCTCAAGGACATCCTCTATGCCGATGAGACTGAGCGTCGTGAGCCGGTGCCGCTCAAGCGGGTGCGCAGCCTGGCCACCGTGCGTGCTGTCGACGAGGTCGAGGACGTTCTGGCGACGATGCAGCTGACCGGAGCGCATCTCGCCCGGGTCGTCGACCCCGAGGGCGCAGTGAGCGGCGTGGTGTTCCTCGAGGACGTCCTGGAAGAGCTGGTCGGCGAGGTAACGGACTACAACCAGCGCTGACCCAACCAACCAACCAACCAACCAACCAACCAACCAACCAACCAACCCAACCGCCGACTCCGCACCACCTCCATGGACAGACATCCGTGAAGTCGCACAAATCGACGGAACGAGGGCCGTTTTGGGTCGATTAGTGCGACTTCACGGGAGCCGGAGCAGTCGGCTGAGGCGTTCGATCGTCGCGAGGTTTCGGGGATGGACCATCACTGCCGCATAGGTCAGCTGCACGAAGGCCCATCCGTCGTCCTGGAGGTTCTGGCACCGGGCCACGTCGTTCTGCCACTGCCGCCGATCTGTGCGGTGATGGTCGCCATCGAACTCCGCCACGACTCTCTGCTCGCGCCAGACGAAGTCTGAGTCCGACAGCCACTGGCCGGACTGCCGATCTTTGATGACGACGTTGAGCTCCGGCTCGGGCAACCCGCCGCGCAGGAAGAGTAGACGTGCCCGGGTCTCCATCGGCGAGTTGCTGCGTGGCCTCAGCTGCGGCAGGGCTTCTGCCATCACCCGCCTGCCCCGCCCGCCCCGTCGCAGCCTGATCGCCTCGGTCAGCCGGGCGGTCGGGACGCCGCGCCGGAAGTGGACGACCTCGTCTCCCAGCACGATGAGCTCGTCCAGGCTAAGCGTCTGACTTGCCGCAAGGTCGCACCAGGTGTCCTCGGGGCTGACGATAGGGATGCCTTTTCGCGTGATCACGTGTCTGGACTCGAGGCCACGGTGTCCAACGCAACCGGCTCGCCGGATCTTCGGGGCAGTCGTGACGGTCATGACATCCAGAGGCTCGGCCCGCCCCCAGCGACGGGGGAGCGGAAGCCCCAGCAGGCGAGCGGCGGTGGTGTGCGAGAAGGCGCCGCCAACCGGTAGCACCAGTCTCGTGGCCTCCGCTACCTCGATCAGACCCTCTGGGTCACCCAACCGACGAACGCCGTGTGTCGGACGGGACAGGTCGGCGCCTCGCAGACGCCCCTCGCCGAGGCCCAGCTCGTGCGCCTCGGCAACCGTGAACGGCCGGCATCCCCATTCTGGGGGCAGGGGCGTTCGGTGCGGCATGGACCGAGACTGCCCCAGATGGCGAGGTTGCCCTCGGCGTCATCCACAGGTGCGCTTCGACCCGGTCGGTTTCCCATCGGTCTGAGGCATCGCGTACCCCGGTGAAGTCGCACAAATCGACCCAAGATGCCGGCGGAGTCGATTTGTGCGACTTCACCGGGGGTGCGGCGTGAGGGGGCGCTGGGGGCGTGAAGGCGGGGGAAGAGGTGCGGTAGGTGTGCGGGGGCTGATCAGTTGCCGGACATCGGGCTCAGGCCGATCAACTGCTGGGCCAGGGGAAGGAGCTTCTCGGACTCGGTCTTGAGCAGGAACGCGTCGATGGCCGGCTCCTTGTCAGCACGGGCCTGGAGCGCGGCGTGGGCTGTGAACATGATGATCTTTGCCTGCGGAGCAAGCTCCTTGAGCATCGGCGCCGCGGCGAGGCCTGGCAGTGGTCCGGCCAGGCCGTGATCGAGGACGATGATCCCCGGTTCTGACGTTGGCGGAGTCTCGAGGGCCTCTTCGGCGGACTCCGCCACGTGAGTGACGGAGAAGCGAGGATCCATCGAGAAGATCGCCTCGATGAGGAACTGGACGTCCGGGTCGTCTTCGATGACGACGAGGATCTTCGCCGATGTTGGCCCATTGTTGCTCTCGTGCTTCAGAACCATCTGATCATCACTCGTCATCTGGCCGCCGTTCGTCGTCTGATCACCGTTGGTCATCTGGTCGCTACTGGTCATCTGATCACGACTGGTCCTCGGACCACCACTCATTGCAGCATCAACATCTGTACCCGCATCAACATTCGTCACAGCATCGGCATTCGTCACAGCAGGCCCGATCGCACCAGCATCTGCCAGGGGCAGCCTGATCAGGTCGTCGCGGTCACAGCCGAACGGCGACGTGGTCTGGCGATTGGCGACCCGGGTCAGTCCCCTCTGGTTCACCCCCGCCAAGGCGTGTGGCCTCGCCTCCGGCAGGGCCTCGAAGCTGGCTGTCTGCGACATCATCCTGCCTCCTTGGACACGTCCCTCGTGGCAGTTCCGGACAAGCTCACAGGAGCGACAACATGTTGGTCAGCTGCTGAGCCAGGGGGAGAAGCTCCCCGGTGTCGGTCTTGAGCAGGAAGGCGTCGATGTCGGGCTGTCTGACGACCCGTGCCTGGAGGTCGGCATGGGCTGTGAACAGGATGATCTTGGCCCCGGGCGCTGCCGCCTTGAACTCTGGCACGGCATCGACCCCGGTGAGCGCTCCGGCGAGGCGGTCATCGAGCACGATGATCTCGGGCTGGGTCGTTCCGGCAAGCTCAAGTGCAGCCTCGGCCGTATCCGCAAGGCCGACCACGGAGAATCGCGGATCCATGGAGAAGATGGTCTCTATCAGAGACTGGATGTCGGGGTCGTCCTCGACGATTACGACGGCCTTCATCGGCGTGGCCTTTCATCTGTGGGCAGCAGGACTAGGAAGCAGGAACCTCGGGGGACATTGCGCTGGTAGTCAGCCTCACCGCCGTTCGCCTCGGCCAGTCCGCGCACGATCGACAGCCCGAGGCCGGTGCCCTTCTTGTCTCTCATGCTCGGGATGTCGGCCCGGGCGAACTTGGAGAACAGCTTGGGCTCGAACTCCGGCGGCACGCCCGGTCCATGATCGACAACCCGAATCTCGACCATGTCGCCGACTGGTGCCGCCTCGATGCGCACCGGCGGCTCGCCGTACTTGACAGCGTTCTGGACGTAGTTGTCGATCATCCGTCCCAGGTGAAGCGGATCCACCCTGACCACCAGATCCGGCGAACAGGTCACTGACACGTTGGTCGTGTCCCGACCGCTGGCCGCGAGGCACTGGGTGATGGCTTCCGCTACCACGACCAGCTCGGGCTGGGTGTTCAACGCGCCGCCTTCGATGCTCGACAACGTGAGCAGGTCGTTGACGAGCCAGGTCAGCTTGTGGGTCTGGCGGTCGATCGTGGTGACGAACTTCAGCTGTTTCTCCTCGCTGAGGGTGGCCCAGTTCTTGGTGAGGAGCGAGGAGAAACCCACCATCGACGCGAGCGGAGAGCGCAGGTCGTGTGCGGCGGTGGCGATGAAGTTCCGCATGGCCTCGTTGACTTCCTGCAGCTCCATGTTGGTCTGGTCGACCTTCCTCCGTTCTGACTCGAGGTCGTCCAGCATGTTGATGAGGGCCCTCTGGGTGGACTCCAGCCGAGTCTTCTCTATGTCGAGGTCGGCCAGGATGTTGAGAATGGCGCGTTGGCTCTCGCCCTGCCTCTGCTGCTCATCGTCGACATCGCCGAGGATGTTGACGAGGGCCTTCGCGAAGTCCGCGGCTTCGGCAGCGCTCTGCTGTGACAGCGTCTCAGTCGTGCTCACCGCGGTCGCCTCCGTTGGCAGGGCCGTGCTTCCTGAGGTACTCGATCTGCTTCTTCAGCTCGATCATCTTGAGTTCACGCCCCACGGTCAACCGCTGGAACCGTTCGAGCTCTGCCAGGCGCTCGAGCTCTCTGGCCTGCTGCTCGGCAAGGTTCCGCTGAGACTGGACCAGGCTGGTCACGTCGCGGGTGGCGGCGAACACGCCGAGCACGTTTCCTCCGACGTCGCGGTAGAGCGAGGCGCTGTACAGGACTTCGGTGAGGGTCCCGGTCTTGTCCTTGTGGCGCAGGGTCAGCGGGTGGTTGGTGACCGATCCCTTCTCGATCACCAGCTGGTAGGTCTCCTCTGCCTCCTTGGGGTCGGTGAAGTAGTCGGAGAAGGAGGTCCCGATCAGCTCGTCGCGGGGGACACCGGTGGTCCTCGCTGTGACCTCGTTGGCGTCGGTGATCTTGCCTTCGAGGTCGATCGTCACCAGCGGGTCGAGGGATGCCTCGATCAGGCTCCGGGCATACTGCGCTGCCTGTTTCAGCTCGGTCACGTCGCGGGCGGAGGCGAACACGCCGACCACGTTACCGCTGACATCCCGGTAGACCGAGGCGTTGTACACGACTTCGGTGAGCGTCTCGCGCCCGCCTCGGCGCAGAGTCAGCGGGAAGTTGGTGACCGACCCCTGCTCAAGCACCCGATGGTAGATCTCCTCAGCCCTCCCGGGGTCGGTGAAGTAGTCGGAGAAGGAGGTTCCGATGAGGTTGTCGCGGGTGATGCCGATGAGCCTGACGGTGGCCTCGTTGGCGTCGGTGATCTGGCCCCGGGGGCTGATGGCGACGAAGGAGTCAAGACTCGTCTCGATCATGGATCGCGCGGACTCGAACGTCCGCTTCTGTTCAGTGAGGTCACGCAGGATCGTGGCTCCGCCGACGACCGAGCCGTTGGCGTCGCGCATCGTGGATATGCTCACCGAGGCCGGGAAGACCGTTCCCTCCTTACGGACACGCAGGGTCTCAAAGCTCTTGACAGCGTGGCCGGCCCCAACCGTGGCCAGGATGTCGCGCATTTCGTTGGCGCGATCCGCGGGAGCGAGGAGCCTGTCCGGCTTGCCGATGATCTCCGCGCTCGACCAGCCGAACATCCTCTCGGCAGCCGGGTTCCAGCTCGTGATGGTGTCGTCGAGCGACTTGCTGACGATGGCATCCGGTGAGGACTCGACGATTGCCGACATGCGTTGGGCGTACTCCAGCGCCTGCCTCTGTTGGCTGATGTCGCGGCAGATCACGGAGGCGCCGATGACCGCGCCGTCCGCGTCGCGGATCGGTGAGACGGTGAGTGAGACGGGGAACGTTGTTCCGTCCCTTCGGAGGCGAGTGGTCTCCAGGTGCTCGACAGGTAGGCCGGTGCCGACCTTCGCCAGGATGGCCGTGATCTCGCCCCTTCGGTCCTTCGGAGTCACAGCCTCGGCGGCCTTGCCGATTCGCTCATGACTTGAGTAGCCATAGAGCCTCTCGGCAGCTGGGTTCCAGCTCGTGACGATGCCGTCGAGGGTGCTGCTGATGATGGCATCATCGGAGTACTCGACAATCGCAGCTGTCCGCTCGGCGGCCTCGAGCGCTCGCCTCTGCTCGGTCGTGTCGTGCAGGATGGCGGAGGCGCCGACGACGGAACCGTCGGCGTCGCGGATCGGTGAGACCGTGAGATGGACGGGGATCGCCGTTCCGTCCTTTCGGAGGCGAACGCTCTCGATGTCCTCGATGGCCTCCCCTTGTCCCACCGTGGCCAGGATCGCGTGCTGGGCTTCGGCCTGATCCTCGGAAGCCAGGACCTTGATGGACTTACCGATGATCTCCTGGGCGGAGTAGCCGAACATCCGCTCGGCGGTCGGGTTCCAGCTCGTGATGATGCCGTCGAGCGTGTGGCTGACGATGGCTTCCGCGCTGAACTCGACTACCTCCGCCAGCCGGTCCAGCCGGGCACGATCCACCTCTGCCCGGCGATAGCGGGTCATGTCGCGCACCGCTGCGATCACCATCATGGCGTCCCCGACGCCGCTGGAGGACAAGCTGATGTCCGCCGGGAACTCGGTGCCATCCCGTCGCACCCCGGTCAGGTTCACATCGGCTCCCATCGGCCGGGTCCTGGGGGCTGTGTCGTAGCTCTCCCGGTGGGCCTTGTGCAGGCGCCGGACGGACTCCGGCACCAGCGTCTCGATGGGCAGTCCGACCAGGTCGTCGCGCGGGTAGCCGAAGAGCGACTCCGCCTGACGATTCACGAACCGGATCGTCCCGGTCCTGTCGACCCCCATCAGGGCATCAGGGACCGCCTCCAGCAGGCCCTCGAACTCGGTCGTCAGCGCGGGCATCTCTGGGGTCTCCCGTGGCCGGGTCCGCAGGGGCGGATGTGGCCACGGTCAGCTGTCACCGGGCTCGCCTCCGTTCGCCGCGCCGTGCTTCCTGAGCTGCTCGATCTCCTTCTTGAGCTCGATCATCCTGAGCTCACGTCCGACGGTCAACCGCTGGAACCGCTCGAGCTCCGCCAGC
>DASVKO010000303.1:0-2890 GCA_036385355.1 Dermatophilaceae bacterium | reverse complement strand
CCTCGGATACCCGCCCGCCATCATCTTCAAGAACGAACGCACCAAGTACCTGAGCGCCATGCGCAAAGCGGACGCAGGCGACCTCGGCCCGATGGGGGAGCTCATCGCACGCTCCGTCACGAACAACCTCTACCGGTTCGTCATACCCGCCGTCGCAGGCCCAGCCCGGCTGGTGCCACTGGCCAGCCTCGCCGACAAGAAATCAGGTCTGACCGCCAACGCGCTGCGCGTGGCCGCCATCCGAGGTCGCCTACGCGCCCAGAAGTCAGGACAAGGAACCTGGTTAAGCTCCAAGAAATGGGTGCAGGAGTACCAGAAGAACAAGTACTCCAGAGGCTGAGCTGAGGATGCGATTCCCTGTCAGAGCGTGTTGAGCGAGCGGATCACGTTCGCGACGCCATGATCCCTTCAGGGCCAGAGCGAGTCCAGGAGACCTCCGAGGACGGCTTCTTCATGCACCGCGAGACCTCGGTGGCGCAAAGCTGCCCCCAGCTCTGCGTCCCATGCTGGCGCGACCTCGGATCCAACCAAGGGCAGACACGTCGCTAGCATCCCGGTATCGGGTCTGACTGGGCGCTTGTTCGCTGGCGAGATGTGGGCCGAATAACCGCACGCTCATCGGCGAGGTCGCACCCGTCGCGGCAGATTTGCGCGCTTTGCGGGGAGCGTTGAGCGGGCGTGTCCGCGGAACTCCGGTACAGAGGTGAGGCCGACCGCGGCCGTGTCCCTGGAGGACATGGGTGACGCCTCGGGTCGACATTCACCCCTCGAGATCAGCCAGCGCCTCCCCCACCACATCGATCGACTCGGCCGTGATCGGATCCAGCACGAGCTGCAGGTGCGTCGCGCCGGCGTTCGCCAGCCCCCGCACGTGGTCGCAGAGATCGTCTGGCGTGACCGTCGTAACCTTCGCGTCGTAGGTGTCACCCATCACCCGGCCTTCACCACCAGGGAGCGTGACCAGGACGGCAGCCGTCGCCTCGACGTATCGGCCCTCCGGCATGACGGCGTCGACCTCGGCCTTCGCCTCCGCGAAGCGCTCAACCGAGTTGTCGTACAGGCTCCACCAGACGTTCCACGAGTCCACGACCGGCAGCCCAATGCCCAGCATCCGAGGGCTGGTGGAGCCCAGCATGATCGGCGGGCCGCCCTCCCGGACCGGGCGCGGGTCCAGCACACAGTCCTCGACGTCGTAGAACTGCCCGTGGAAGGTCGTGCGCCCTGCCCGCAGCAGCGGCACGATGATCGCCATCGCCTCCTCGAAGCGTGACGCGCGCCGGTCGTAGGGGAAGCCGAACGCGTCGTACTCCCGCCGGTTCCATCCTGCCCCAAGGCCCATGATGAGCCGTCCCTGTGAGATCGCGTCGACGGTCGCGGCCTGCTTCGCCAGCATCGCCGGCGAGTGAAAACTGGTCGACGCGACGAGCGGCCCGATCTCCACCCGCTCGGTTACCGCCGCGATGGCCGCGAGCGTCGTCCACGCCTCGTACGGTCCCCGCGTCGACCCGTCTGGCAGGTCGTAGACCAGGTGATCGCCCACCCAGATCGAGTCGTAGCCGGCGGCCTCCGCTCGCCGCGCCAGATCCAGGTACTCGGGCCACGGTACGAACCGTTCCACCTCGGGCAGCTGGACACCGACCTTGCACCGGCGCGTCATGGGGTGACCTTAGGCACTGGCCGGCCGCATTGCCAGACCCAGACCCGAACCAAAGCACCGGGCACGGCCACCACTGGACTACCAGGAAGCAGAGACCGGGCAAGTTCTGCAAGGCACCCGAGCCGCCAGCCGATGACACCATGCGCGGACGACCTGGGTCTCTGCGAGGCAGGGGCGGTCCAGGGTGACCGCCCCGCCACCTGATCCAAGCGCAACTTGCGGCATAGAGTGCGTTTCCGCTTGTTGACGTTCTCGCGCACGCTGGGAGAGGTGTCGGGGCGATGCGCGAGTGGATCGGTTGCTGCCGACGCTGCCCGTCGATCAATTGATCTTGCGAACCTGGGGCGGGATCCAGGTGCCGTCGAGGATGGCTTGCTCCGCCCAGTAGGCACGGATGTACAAGGAGAATGTGCCCTCCGGGGCGGGTAGCCAGTTGGATTCCTGGTCCTTGCCGGGGGACCTCGCGCCGGCATAAAGGATGAGCGAGCCGTCTGCGTTGTAGTGCAATGTGCGGTTCTTCGTGCCGAGTGAATAGCGCTCCAGTGGGTTTGGCTCGAAGAAGTGAGTTTCGTTGTACAGCGTCAGTCACCAGAAGCCTTTCACCGGTGGTGTCTGGCCCTCGGGGAAGGTGACAGCGTAGGAGTTCTCACCGTGAAGTGGCTGCCCAGCGCTGTCGAAGTCGGTGTAGAGGTACGTGGTCTCTTTGGGCCGGTTCTCATACATGTTCGACTTCGCGGTCGCTACGCGGCTCACGTAATCACTGCCCCACTCGGCATTGTTTCTCCCGGCGGTCCAATCGCTGCCTACCGGTACACCGTTGTAGGGCCACGCGAAGAGTGGGGCAATGAGTTCCGCATCTTCGGCGACGGCAGTCTCCGTCAGGATCTGCATGACGCCCGGGTCCTCAATGCGGTACCTGCGGCGGAGCCGGGAATGTCAGCGGCGGTCCGAGGTAGCTGCACCTATTCTGAAGTTGTCACCTTTCCAGTCCCCACCACCCGGGCGCCCCCACGGCCCTCGATAGACATGGGCATCCCACCCAACCCGATCGCCGACCCCGTCATCGTCCCAAGAACACGAGTCTTCATGTCACGCTGGCCCACCGATGGGCCGTCTGGAGCGACCTATGTCGATGTGCACGGTAGGGTGACATGAAAGCAGGAGCCTGGACGTCCATCGGTTTCCCAGATCTTTCCGTTCATGCCCTCAACGAGGCGTCGGGCGATGTGTAGA
>DASVKO010000302.1:0-11472 GCA_036385355.1 Dermatophilaceae bacterium | reverse complement strand
GACGTCGCCATCCGTCAGTCGCTGACGCCGAACCACGCCGGGCAGGCGCCCAGGCCGGTGGCCTTCACCGGGTGAGCCGCCCAGCTCTCGCAGGTCTGCTGATGAGTGCTGATCGGAAGGCGGCGTGTCTGGCCGCCGGGAAGTCGCGGGACTTTCGGCCTTACCGCCAGCCGGCTTCATCTGCAGGCTGGAGTGGAGGGGAGGTGACCCGCTATGACCCACCCGGCGAGGGGCAATATGCGAGAGCGCAAGGCGGTTGCCCTGGCCGCGCAGGAAATGGTGCTGGCAGTGTGGATGACCGCGAGCGGCTTCCGTCCGGTGGCCGTTTCGACGACGTCGGAGCGTGCGGACGGGGGCACGCTCGCCGGCGTGCAGGCGTACCGAGGCGAGGGAGGCAGTGATGAGCGTTCTACATATCGGTGACAGATCAAAGGTGAGCACCACCGCTACAGACCCGCAGGGCGCGGAAGCACTCGCCTATGCCAGACAGCAGAGAGCGGGGGGAGTGGCTGCACTGTATATCGCGGCCGCCTACCTCGTGGCGATGCCGTACTTCCTCATCGTGTCGGACTACAAGAACCTGGTCGACCCTGCTCAGAAAGTGACCGCGTTGGTCGCCAACCAGAACAGCATGTACGTGATGTATCTGGCCACCTACGTGGTATTCGGGATCGTTCTCGCCGCGCTGGCTCTGGCACTCTGGAAGCGTCTGGCGGGCTCGCCAGGCATCGCGGCCGTGGGCGGCGCGGTGGGCCTCATCTGGGCCTGCATGCTCGTCGCCAGCGGACTGGTCTTCAACTACGGCGCGGCGGCCGTGGTCGAGCTCCATGCCACGAGTCCGGCTCAAGCCGTCTCGGCATGGCAGGCGATCGAGCCGGTGGCAGATGCGCTCAGCTCAGGGCAAGGAGAGCTTCTCGGCGGTCTTTGGGTCCTGCTCGTCAGCGTAGCGGCGCTGCGAACCGGCGGTCTGCCCAAGGCCCTGAGCTGGCTCGGGATCCTGATCGGACTTGCGGGGATCGCCTCGGTCGTTCCGCCTCTGCTGGACGCCATCTACGTCTTCGGCCTTCTCGAGATCGTCTGGCTCATCTGGGTAGGCATTGTCATGCTTCGCACCAGAGCATCTGAGGAATCCCGGCGGCAGCCTGTCTCGCCGCGGTAACAGCAGACAACTCTTCGAGGAGTGAGGAAACCGCGATGCCTCTACCGCGCTGGCTGGCCCACATCAACAAGCGGGTATTCAACCCCATGGAGGTGCGCCGGGGCGCCCGGCCTGTGCTGATCCACACCGGCAGATCGTCGGGGCAGACCTACCGGACTCCCCTCGACACCCACCGCCTGCCCGATGGTTACCTGTTCATCCCGCTGTACGGGCCGCGCACCGACTGGGTCAAGAACGTCCTGGCCGCGCAGGCGGCACGGCTCTCCATAGACGGACACGAGATCGAGCTGCAGTCCCCGCGTTTGGTGAGGAAGAAGGACATCTGGCCCATGGTGCCCACAACCAACAAGTCCTATCCGGGCATCTCGGACGAGTCCGAGCTGCTGCTCATGGACATTCGCCGACAAGGCTCAGAACCCTGAGTAGTCGGCGGTCCGACCCGGGTTCTCAAACGAGCCGTCGAGTCGGGGTCACAAACCGCAGTTCCCGGAGAGGCCGGCGGTGGCCGGGGGGCATATCTCCACCTCCGGCCACCGCCGACACGATGGGTCACTGCGGCCGCAACTGGGCGAGTCAGGGACCATCGGCAGACGTGGACTGCGCTCAGGGTCGGTACTGTTCGGCGATCCGGGTGACGACGCCGTGCCGCACAGTCAGCCAGAAGTTGCCGTCATTGAGGTGGGGGAACTGTCCCAGCTTCGCCAGTGTCACGTGCAGGTCCTTGGTTGCGCTGTGGGTGATGAGCGCACCCATGCCGTTCACGGTGATCGGCGCCGCGGAGGTGACGGAGAGGGTGCGCAGCAGGTGGCTCTGGTTTCGGATCCAGTAGTCGTTGGGGGGTGGAACCTCTGAAGAGTGGTCCTCCGCCGCGGCAGCTGCAGCAGCCTCCCCGAAGAAGAACTGCACGACGTCGAAGGTCACGAGCCGACGACGAGAGTTCACCGCCGTGATGCGTGCTGCATACCGGCCGTCCGCCATCCTGAAGATCGCGGCCTGCGGCGTCGACGTCACGGCCGGGGACGATGTCGGGGACGGCGCTGAGGAAGTAGCCACCGGGCTGCTCGTGGGTGCGGAGGAGGGCGGGACTGATTCCGGGGTCGGGGTTCTGGTGCTGAGCCCCTGAGTCTGCGGCGGAGGGCTTGCAGCCTGCGTGCAAGCCGTGACGCCCAGGCCCAAGATGACCGGGGCAACGACCATCCGGACGATGCGGGTGAGTGAGGTGTTCATGATCGATCCTTCCGGTGTCCTGGGTAGTCCCGAATGGACCCTCCTGATCTCACCTTCTCCCGGGGCAGCACCGGGTAGAAGCCACCCAAGGTGCGGTGTTCGCCCACCTCTTGAAGTACCAGATGTCCAGAGTCCCCTCTGGGCCAGCACCCGGAGCTCCGGGTGCTGGGATGTCGACGTGGGTTCAGCCCCCGGTCGTCGTGCGAGCATCGAGGACGGCCGTCAGCTCCTGTGTCTTCGCCCCGTTCCACCCCTGCGGGTTCGCGGTGGCGATCCAGCCCTCGAGGTTGGCGCGTTTGGAGTACATGTGGCCGTATCCGTCTGGGACACAGCCTGCGGCCGGGAGGTCGAGAGCGACCTGCCACATGGTCACCAGCGGGAACCAGCCCATGCGCGCTGAGACGTCCGGCGGCCGCTGCCCGTCGAGCAGCCAGTCGGGCACGCTCCAGGCGAGCGACGGGGAGAAGAAGACGACAGGGTCGGACCCGTGCTGCAGGTACACGACGCGAGTCGGCCCCCACGCCCCGGTGGACGGTGTGACGCTGTTCTTCTCGACGGAGAAGCGTACGGTTCTCCCGTCGCCGTAGACGGGTCGCCAGGGCGGGGTTCCGGGGTGGCGTGCGGACTCGATGGCGGTGTGCAGGTCGTTGACGAACGGAGGGCCGGTCAGGAAGGCGCCGTCGATGGGTTCGTTGAGGATGTCGATCGAGCCGAGGATGCTCTCGACACCGTAGGACCCGAGGGAGAGCCCGTAGAGGTAGAGCTTGGGGCGTGAGGCCTCCGGCAGGGTCGACCAGTACGCGTGCACGGTCCGGAAGACGACCTGTGAGGTCTCCTTGACCGCCTGCTGGTCGGCGAGCAGAGAGATCCAGCTCGGGAGATAGGAGTACTGCACACCCGCGATCGCGGTGTCTCCGTTGCCGACGAACTCCACCGGGTCGACGCCGTTGGGGTCCAGGAACCCGGTGCCGGTCGTGGTCGCGACGACGAGCATCTTGCGGTCAAAGGCCCCGGTGCGCCTGAGCTCCGCGAGCAGCAGGTCGGCACGCGTCTGGAGTGTGGGCGCCGATTTGAGCCCGACATAGACCCGCACGGGTTCCTGCGCGCCGCCGTGGCTGAACGCGTTGATGTCAGAGGCGGTCGGGCCGGTGGCGACGAACGAGCGGCCCTGACGTCCGAGCTCGTCCCACTTCACGAGGGAGCCCGGGCCGCCGGAACGCAGCTGCGACCGGGTCTGCCCGACGCCGGCGCTCGTGGCCCCGTCCCGGCTGGAGAAGATCACGTTGGCCACCGCGAAGAACCCGGTGACCAGAACGCCGGTGACCAGAGCCCAGATGAGGAGCAGCAGCGCGCCGGTGCCCAGCGTGATCGCGAGTCGGCGGGGCATCCACGACCCGAGCCATCGGCCGGCCGTGCGGAACAGCAGTCGGAGCGCCCGCGCGACGACCAGGGCCAGCGCGGCCGTGAGTGCGGTGACGACGATGATGACCGGCCACACCGTCCAGGAGGTCGTCGGCATGCCGAAGGTGGAGCGAATCTCGTTCTGCCATCCCACCTGCCGCCAGGCCGAGGACAGCGCGGCCCACGCGATGAGCGCGAGCAGCACCCGGACGACGATTCTGGCCGCACGACCGCGAAGTCTCGGCACGCGCAGGTAGTCCCAGATCGCCTGCCCTGCGGCGCCGTACGCGTAGCCGACCATGAACGTCACGCCGGACACGATCCCCTGCACGTAGCCGGCTCTTGGCAGGAGCGAGGGCAGCAGGGAGAGTGCGAAGAAGAACGCCCCCACGACCAGACCCGTGGACGAGAACGCCGGCTCGAGCACCCGCGGTGGTCGCCCATGGGTCTCGTCGTCCCCGCCGGTTTCCTCGACGGTGGTCGGGTTCGTGTCCAGTGTCACCTTGGTCCTCCTCCGGTCATCCATCTCGTTGCTGCGCACGCTCCGGCGGGCGGTTCCCCCCGGTGCACGGTCATCTCCGCCAGGCGTCGCGAACGTTCACTACGAGGACGACGAAGGCGAGGACTGCCAGCGTCGCGGCGATCACGACCTGCCAGTTCTCGCCCACGACGACTGCGAAGTTCACCACAACCAGCAGCAGGAGCAACCGGCCCAGGAAGGCGAACAGGTAGCCGCGCGCGAAGGCCTCCACCGACAGGACGATCACCAGTGCACCCACAGCGAACTGCCATCGCGGGAGGATGTCAGGCCGGAAGAGGACCGAGATCAGCCAGAGCAGCAGCGGCGTGCTCCCGACGGCCCACAAGGTCAGGAACCGGGACCGGCTGCGCTCCTGCGCCCCGATCGGCATACGTCGATGACTCAGGTGGGCGTGCGGATCGGCGATCGGTACACCGTCGCGCTGTGTGCCCAGCAGGCGCTCGCGCTCGTCGGCAAGCCGCACGGCCGCCAGCCTCGCAGCCGTGCGCCGGGCCTCCTCCGTCTCGAGCCCCCGCACGGTCGCGGAACCCGGGAGAAGTCCCGCCGCGCGCACCGCCATCGACTCGCGGGCGTTGGCGACGTCTGCGCCAAGCTGCTCGAGCTCACGCTCCACCTCCGCGATGCGCCGCGCGACGAGCACCTGCTCCTCCCGAGGGTTCGGAGCCACCTTCGCCAGCCCCGCCCAGCCGACGGGATCCCCCCACGACGCCCGGACTGTGCCGTCCCGCTCATACCGTGGACCGGCGGGGCCCCGCTCACCGCCGAGCTTGTCCCGCGTGTCGTGGCCCCACAGGCCCCTGAAGTCACGCACCCAGGGGGTGTCGTCGCCGATGACGACGGGCGTCCACGTGAGGTCCTCCCCCGGGCCGACGGCGAGACCGTCGCCGCGCGCGTAGTCGACATAGGGGATCTCCAGCCCAGTCCCCTGCGCGGCCCTGCTCCACGGGGTGAGCAGCTTTGCCAGACGTCGCACCGCAGGCACGATCCCCCCAAGGCTGGGAGGTGCGACGGTGATGAGGTAGTCGCCCGCGAGGTACGCCCCGGAGTGCGATCCGGCGCCGGCAAAGACGACGGTGTGGCGATCATCGACGAGGGAGAGGTCGGGGTCGTCCCAGCGGCGGCGCAGGTCGTCGCCGGTCTCGTCGTGGGCGGAGAACACGACCCACCGTGCCGGCGGCAGACCGTCGTGGTCGAGCGCTCCTGAGCCGTCGAGATAGATCGTGACCTGCTCCCAGTCAGCCTCGTGTTCGTTCACGCCGGAGAAGCCGGATCGCCAGTTGTTGAAGGCGTAGAAGAACCAGTACTGGCAGACGATCCATCCGCTGTCGCGCACGACCCGGGCGTGGTAGGCCGGACGGTCCGGGGCCAGGTGCTCGTTCTGCAGGGAGAGCGACAGGGCGGCGCTACCGCCGGGCACGGTGCCGCGCAGAAGGAGCGAGAACCGGCTCAGCGTGTCGATGCTCCGACCGAGCAGCCCGACCTGGGCGAGCCGTGAGCTGCCACGAAACCTGGGCCGGCGGGTTCGGGCGCCGCGGATGCGAGCCCATCGCGACGTGGGCACCGTGATGCCGCTCAACGACTGGCCGGGGCCATCGACGGCCGAGCCGTGGGCGGCGAGCGACGTGAGGTCCAGGGTCCCCGGCTCGGCGAGCATGACCGGCGGGCCGTCTGGGCCCGACGCCCACAGAGCGCTGTTCTCGACGTAGTTCTCGACGCCCACCGGGAGGAAGAACTCGCCGCGGGTCAGGCGGACCACCGGCTCGAACGCGCGCAGCAGGGGGAGGTCGTCCAGAGCATCGGGAAGGGAAGGCGCTGTCATCCGCTGCTGCTTGCCGCGGCCGAAGCGCTGCCCCTGTCCACGGGCTCTACGGCCGGCTCGTCGGAACCGGGTGACTCAGCGACCAGGTCGTAGCGCTTCCCGTAGATGTCAAGCAGCGCCAGCAACATCGCGACGACGGGGACGGCCAGGAACGCCCCCGCGACGCCGAACAGCGCGGCGCCGAGCAGGACCGCGCCGAAGGAGACGGCGGGGTTGACGTTCACGGCCTTCGCGCTGATCTTCGGCTCGATCGTGAGGTTCTCGACCTGCTGGTAGAGCAGTGCCCACCCCAGCGCGACGAGGCCGATCCAGGGGTGGGGGCTCAGCAGCCCGACGAGGACCGGGAGCACGATGGCGATGTAGGTGCCGATGGTCGGCACGAACTGTGCGACGACCCCGGTCCACAGTGCCAGCGGCAACCAGTAAGGCAGTCCGATCGCGGCGAAGACGACGCCGCTCGTGACGGCGTTGATCGTGCCCAGGACCACGCGGGCACCGACGTACCCACCGGTCTTCTGAGCCGTGATCCGCCATACGTTGCCGACCAGGGCCTGAGTCTTCGCCGGGAACAGGCGCGCCACCCACACCTGCAGCTGCGGCATCTGCGCGGAGAAGTAGAACGTGAACAGCCCGAACGTGAACAGGCTGAAGATGCTGCCGAGGGCGGAGCCGAGCAGGCCGAGGAGATTGATCCCCACCTTCGACGCAATGGAGCCGAAGTCGAGGTTGCCGGCGCCGACCGACGACAGGATGTTCTCCAGGGTCAGCGACTGCGAGAACGTCGAGTTGACCCATGAGAGCGCAGAGTCGATCAGCGCGGGGATACGGGCGATCAGCTGGCTGAGCTGGTCGACCAGCAACGCCCCGAAAGCCACGACGAAGACGACAAGGAACACCACGAACGCCGTCATCACGAGGATCGTGGCCACGCCCCGCTTCATCCGGCGGGCGAGGCGATCGACGAGCGGAGCCATCGCGATAGCCGCGAACCACGACATCAGCACCGTGAAGATGACACCGCCGCCGTCCTCGATGAGGAACCTGAGGATCAGGCCGAACGCGACCACTCCCAGAAGGACCAGCCCGACGCGCCAGACGTTCCCGGGGGTGAACGTCACCCGGAAATGGTCATCCTGCGGCGACGAAGACATGGCTGCCGATGACGGGTCGGCGTTGTCGGGTGCCGTCTGGCTGGTCATTCGACCTCCATGCCCATGAGGTATGTGGCCCTGCTCGACGGGACCGCTGCGAGAGCATGCTCAGGCGCCGTGATCACCCCTCGCGGGTCACCGTCGTCGGCGGACACGACGGGAGCATCGGGCACACCCAACTCCCCCCGAAATAGGACAAACAGGCCAGCCCGCTCAGTATTTCACCCCCTCGGCCCCCGCATAGGCGTTAGCCCACGTCGCGCCATACAACATCACCCCTCGACAATGCGGCCCGGGCCAGACGCATCCGACGGGTCGAGGTTGCGGGACAGCCTGAACCCTTGCCCAGTTCCCCGACCCCCTCCCGCGACACGATCCGCAGCCGGGTCCGGTGCGGGCCGGGCGTTCGCTGGTGGGCTTCCGGCCGCCATTGCGGTCGGGGGCGGCCGCGGCCATGCTGGGCGGACCATCGATGGGAGCAGCCGGTATGAGTCCCAGCAAGCAGATCGGCCCTGAGTTTCGGGCATTTGACTTCACGCACGACCGGCGCACGTATGAGGTCTTCCGGGGTGGTGCGGGACCGGCGGTTCTCGTGCTCCACGAGATCCCGGGCCTGCATCCGGGCGTCATCGATTTCGCCCGTCGGCTCATCGCCGCGGGGTACACCGTGTACCTGCCGTCCCTGTTCGGGCGGCCCGTAGCCCCGGCAACGGGCCGCGAGATCGTGCGATCGATCCTGCAGGTCTGCGTGGCGCGTGAGTTCACCAAGCTGGCCGACCGCACCAGCCCCGTCGTCGGGTGGCTACGGGCACTTGCAGCGTCGGCCTACCGCGAGTGTGACGGGCCCGGAGTCGGCGTCGTCGGGATGTGTTTCACCGGAGGCTTCGCGCTGGCGACAGCGCTCGAACCTTCAGTCGTCGCGTCCGTCCTGAGCCAGCCGGCCATGCCCGCGCCCATCGGTGAGCGGGGCCGTGCCGCCGTGGGCCTGGATGCCGAGGACCTGTCCACAATCACGGCCCGGGCCAATGACAACCTGCGCGTGCTCGGGCTCCGGTTCACCCACGACCGGGGTTGCCCGCCGGAGCGGTTCGAGACGTTGCGGGCGACGCTCGGGGCATCCTTCGAAGGGATCGAGATCGACTCGTCGCCGGGCAACGCGGCGGGCATACCGCAGTCGGCGCACGCGGTGCTCACCGTCTCCCTCGTCGACGAGCCGGGGCATCCGACCCGGGTCGCACTCGACCGGGTCCTGGCGTTCCTGGCCGAGCGGCTGCATGGCTGACCGGTCGCTGGGGGCGGATTGACGACGACGATGCGTTCGTGTGCCTCACCCACCTGCTCACCTTCGAGCGCGCCCGCGCCAACGTCCGCGACCCCATCGACGCCCGCATGCCATCGGAGCTCACGTGACCAACCAGGCAGCCGGGCTACCGACTCAGCAAACGGATTCGTGAGGTGCCGCAAGGCAAGCGGGACATACCCTCCTCAGACGAAAGCTTCTAACCGGTGTGTTCTCGCAGACCGGTTGTGGGACGGCCTGGTCATTCGCGTGAAGTCACCGTTTAGCCCGAAGTCAGTGCCGTTTGACGGACGAACCCACGCTGGGCAGGGGACGGCCGGGGGGCAGCGGCTGCTGCGACCTCCGCGGCGGCTCCGACCTTCGTGAGTGAGTGACCGAGTTGCCCAGGCCCACGATGGCAACTGCCAGGAGAAGCCCGAGAGCCACAAATGCAAGGGTCTGCCAGAGCGGTGTTCCCCTGGACGCGGGCGAGGTGAGGGCGGTGGGGGCCGCTGGGACCGGGTCGTGCAGCATCGAGGCGTAGACGACCGTCGTTGAGGCTATGCACCAGGTGGCGCAGGCGATGAGGATCGCGATAAGGCGTCGTGCGTGACGCATGTTGAACCTCCCGGGCTCGAACCGGAACGTCCTTGCCGGGACCCACGCCTTGGAGGCCGCGCGGCTCCCACAACGTGGATGGGGTTGGTAGTGGGGTTAGTGGGGCAGCGGTTGCTGCGACCTCGGCGACGGCTGCGACCTCCGTGAATGGCTGCGTGAGTAGCCCAGGCCCACGATGGCGACTGCCAGGAGAATCCCGAGAGCCACAAATGCAAGGGTCTGCCAGAGCGGTCTTCCGCTCGACCCGGGCGAGGTGACAGCGGGGATGCCCGCTGGACCCGGATCGTCCACGATCTTGGCGTAAGCGACCGAAGATGCGGCTATGCACCAGGTGGCGCAGCCGATGAGAATGGCGATAAGGCGACGTGTGTGATGCATGTTGAACCTCCCCGGGCTCGAACTGGAACGTCCTTGGGCTGGGGCCCAGCGTGCCGGACCGGGCGAGAGCTGTTGACAGTTCCGGCATACCTCCAGTCGATGGGGGTGTCAAGGGTTTGGGTTGCCTTACCTTACTTTTTTCCGTTGCGGCTTCGTTGAGGGGCATCCGGTCATACTTTGTCGAAGGTCCGCCCGTCCCGAAAGCGGAACGGCCAGCGAAGCGTGTGACCGACGATCACCGCAGCCTTGGTCGTCCCGTAGCCGGATCGGCGACCGGGACTACCCAGTCGGTCTGCGACCCCAGGAGGAGACCATCGGGGAGGTTGCCAGGTCAAGACGGCCGCTTGCCACGTTGCGCAGGTGCAGTTCGATCTCGGCGTCGGTGGCGATACCAGCGGCGATCAGAGCGTCGCGGACCTGTTCGACCGTGGCCCTCTCGAGCTCGCTGCAGGCCGGCCCGCCCATCGGGAAGAAGGCGTCGGACTGCACCGCGATCAGTCCGGCGTTGCGCAGGAGCCGGGGGAGGGTCCGCCCATAGGCCAGGTCGACGCCGCGTGCCGCCAGCAGTGTGCGAAAGCCGCGCTTCAGCTTGTTGGCGAGCTCGTGCTCGGCGCCGGCCTCGTCCGGGCAGACCAGTGGTTGCAGGGCAGGGTCGGCTTCCTCCAGCAGGATCCAGCCGCCGGGTTTGAGCGCATCGACCATCGCGGCCAGCGCGCGAGCTCGCCGGGGAAGGTGCACAAGCACCAGCCGTGCGTGCACAAGGTCAAAGGAACCGGACGGAGGGGGCTCCCCGCCCACATCGTGACGCAAGACCTCAAACCCGGGGTCACCGCTGTCCAGCCACGTGGTGTCGATGTCGGTTGCCAGAACATGACCCTCGGCGCCGACCTGCTCAGCGAACCACGCAGGAACACTCGGGCCTCCCGCGCCAACCTCCCAGACCCGCCAGCCTGCTTCGAGCCCAACCGCCCGCGCGTGCCGAAAGGTGGAAGGATTGAACAGCTCAGACAGGGCGTCGAACCGCTGGCCGGCTTCGACCTGCTGGTTGTCGAGCAGATACTCCTCATGACCGGTCACGTCCCGATCATGCCCCTTTGGCCATACGAGGGTTAGGGCCGGTGGTCGTCGGTCATGTCTGTCCTCTTGCGGAGACATGACGCCAGGGCCATTGTTGCGGGCGGGGGGTGAAGGCGTGACGTCCAGGTCAGAGGCCGCAGGAGAACGCTGCCGGACCGCGCTTCGCTCGCCGACCTGCGAGGAGCGCATCAGTGCGACCACTACGTATCTCTCCAGAATCCCAGCAAAGGGGGCCTCTGTATGACACTCGCCGGCCTGAGCGCGATCCGCACAACAGGTATCACGAAGACCTTCGCGGATCGAACTGCTGTCGACTCGTTGAACCTGTCGATCGAGGAGGGCGAGCTGTTCGCCCTGCTGGGGTTGAACGGGGCAGGGAAGACCACACTCATCAAGATGCTCTGCTGCCTGCTCACGCCCACGAGCGGCGACGCCGTGCTACTTGGGGACAGCATCCTCAGTGACCCGAACGCGGTCAAGCAGAAGCTCAATGTGTCGCCACAAGAGACGGCCGTCGCCCCGAATCTCACTCTCAGGGAGAACCTCGAGCTGATTGCGGGGATCTATGGCAGCACACGCCATGAGGCTCGGTCTCTGGCAGGCGGGATGCTGGAGAGCTTCGGTCTGGCCGAACGTGCCGGCGAGAAGGCCAAGACGCTGTCAGGTGGCATGCAACGTAGTTTGAGTATCGCGATGGCGCTCATCACCAGCCCGAAGATCCTCTTCCTCGATGAGCCGACGCTGGGACTTGATGTTCGGGCAAGGCGGGACCTGTGGAAGAAGATACTGGCGCTCAAGGGGAGCATCACCATCGTTTTGACC
>DASVKO010000301.1:0-1830 GCA_036385355.1 Dermatophilaceae bacterium | reverse complement strand
TGACCTCCCCCGTGACGCGGTCGACAGCGCCCAGCAGGATCAGGTCGCCGGCGTTCGGGAAGCCCGCAAGTCGCTGCAGGTTCTCGGCCGCCCGGGAACCATAGTCGGCCAGGGGGTCGATGCCTTCAGGCTGGCCCGTAGTCAGGTCGATCCGGCCGTGTGCTCCGAGGACCAGGGGGTGACCGGCGGTGGACCTGACGAGGAGCGCTCCGATCCCGGCATGACGCGCCAGCGCGTCGATCAGGCCCGGGTAGCGCGTCTCGACCGCCTCGCTGGTCATCTGGCCGGGCTCGCCGGTGAAGTAGACGTGAGCGAGGTTGCCGGACGAGGCGACGACGACGTCCGGAGGTGCCGCGTCGGCGCTGCTCCCCGCCCTGCCGCCGGACCGTCGCAGCGCGCTGGGAAGCCGGCGTGCCACCAGCGGTCCCAGGCCGGAGCCTCGCCCGAACTCCGCCGCGATGCGCCGGCCAAAGCCAGCCGATTCGACCGACTCGGTGGTGCCCACGACGGTCATCGTGCCCGGCAGCTGTCCGGCGATGACCGCCTCGAGGGGCTGGCCGTAGCGCTGCTGGAACGTGGCACCCAGGCACTGGCCGTGGTCCGAGAGCACGACCATCCGGTAGGGGCGGCCAGTGTACCGAGCCGCCTTCAGCAACGACCCGATGGCCCGATCGATGCCTTCGAGCGCGTCGATCGCCTCCACGCGCTCCGGGCCACAGTGGTGCGCGATGGCGTCGTAGCCTGTGTAGTCCACGTAGATGGTCGGCGCCCCGCCGTACATCTCCTCGATCACGAGGGCGGTGGAGACGGTGCGCAAGGCGATGTTGGTGGCGGCGCGTTCGATCGCGAAGTGCAGGTCCCGGTGCATGCGCGGCTCGACGGCCCGGCCCCGCTGGCGCTCGGCCTGGTAGAGCTCCTTGGACACCTCGCCGGCCATCAGCACCAGCAGGCGGATGTAGTTGACGGTCGTGACGAAGAAGCCGCGCATGCGCCGTTCGTCATGCGCCGATGCACGCTCTTCGATCGTTGCCATCGTCAGGTAGCTGCGCGGAGCGTCGCCGGTCACCAGGTTGCCGATGCCGGCCCCGTCGTCGGCGAGCAGGCCCCTGCCATCGCTGATGCGATGGACGATCTCGGCCGCGTCCTCTGGGTGGTTGGCCACCAGCAGCCTGGCGTTCGCCTTCTCGTACCAGCGAAAGCCGGCGATGCCGTCGTTGTTGCCGTGCAGGATGCCCCCCTGGCTGGCCGGCGTCGTGGGCGGCAGCATGGCGATCCAGGGATGGAGCGTCGCCTCGCCGTCGCGAACCAGCGTGCCGAGTACCGGTGCCCGCCCGGCCCGGATCGCCTCGCGCAGCACGGGAAGACTCAGACCGTCCACCTGGACCACGAGCAGCCCCGGGATCGGTTCCTTCGGGTGGCGGAACTCGCGTGCCACCAACCGCCGGACGAGCACGCTGTAGTAGGAATCGTCGTCGCTGACCGCCACGAGCTCCGCGAACAGGCTGTTGAGCACCGTCAGAAGCACTGCTCCCCATACGGCGGCCGCCGTGTCGCCCACGCGGACGCCCGGCAGCACCTGTCCGAGGACGATGATGACCGCGAACTGGACGGTCAGGCCCAGGACCTGGGCGACGAAGATCGACCATCCCACGAGCAGCCCGTGGAGGACGACGGCAAGCGAGCTGTCGAGGGCCAGCAGCAGGAGCCCGGCCACCAACAGCGTACCGAGGCCGTCCACGCTGAGCCCGGGGATCACCCCCGCCGTGATGGCCAGGGCCAGGCAGGCCCCCACGAAGGACAGGACGGTGCGGCGCAGGATTGCCAGGCGGG
>DASVKO010000300.1:0-28001 GCA_036385355.1 Dermatophilaceae bacterium | reverse complement strand
CTGGATCTGCGTGACCCCTCCGTGGACCCCTTTGCCGTGGCCACGGCCGCCGCCACAGTCATCGCACACCGCACAGGAGTCGCCCGTCACGACGTGGCCCTGGTGCTGGGCTCCGGCTGGGGGCAGACCGCTGACCTGATCGGGGAGACGGTTGCCACCATTGACAACGCTGACGTTCCGGGGTTCGCGAAGGCCGCTGTTGCCGGGCACTCGGGCGTCATGCGATCCGTGGCGATCGGGGATACCGACCGCAGGGCACTGGTCTTCGGCACCCGCACCCACTACTACGAGGGTCGCGGCATCCGCGCCGTCGTGCACGCCGTTCGCACGGCCGCGGCCGCGGGATGCAGGACGATCGTGCTGACCAACGGTTGCGGCGGGCTCAACCCGGCCTGGGCCCCGGGCACCCCCGTCCTGATCCGGGACCACCTCAACCTCACCGCAGCCTCCCCCATCGAAGGGGCCAACTTCGTGGATCTGACGGATCTGTACTCTCCGCGACTGCGCGAACTGGCCCGTGACGTGGATCCCGGTCTCGACCAGGGTGTCTACGTGCAGTTCCGCGGTCCGCACTACGAAACGCCCGCCGAAGTGCGGATGGCCAGGATCCTGGGTGGCGACCTGGTCGGGATGTCGACGACGCTCGAAGCCATCGCGGCCCGCCAGTGCGGCCTGGAGGTGCTCGGGATCTCACTGGTGACGAACCCCGCGGCGGGCATCGGCGACCAGCCGCTCTCGCACGCTGAGGTGCTCGAAGCGGGTGAGGCCGCCGCCGGACGCTGTGGTCGCCTGCTCGCCGCGGTCGTGGCCCGGATCGACGCGCCGTGATGACCGTGCCAGATGCCGCGGGCCCATCTCTTGATGCCGCCCCGGGCGCTCTGATCGAGCGCGCCACCTCCTGGCGGGACGACGATCCGGACGAGGTCACCCGAGCAGAGCTCGAGGTCCTGCTGGAGGCCGCCTCCTCGGGTGACGCCGAGGCCGGCGCCCAGCTGGCCGACCAGTTCGCGGGCATGCTCGAGTTCGGCACCGCCGGGCTTCGGGGCGCCATGGGCGCCGGTCCCAACCGGATGAACCGGTCCATGGTGATCCGAGCGGCGGCCGGACTCACGGCATACCTGCTGGAGTCCTCACCAGAACCGCTGGTGGTCATCGGATTTGACGCCAGGCACAACTCGGACGTCTTCGCCCGCGACACCGCAGCGGTGGTCGTCGCCGCCGGCGGCCGGGCCATGCTGCTGCCGCGTCCCCTGCCAACTCCGGTGCTGGCCTTCGCGATCCGCCACCTCGGCGCGGACGCCGGAGTCATGGTGACGGCAAGCCACAACCCTGCCCGGGACAACGGCTACAAGGTCTATCTCGGCGATGGCAGCCAGATCGTGCCGCCTTCGGATGCCGGGATCGCAGCGCACATCGCCCGCGTCGACCTCGTCGCCGACGTGCCCCGGGCCGCTTCCGGCTGGACCACCCTGAATGACGACGTGCTCGAGGCCTATCTCGACGCGGTGGCTGCCGTCGTCGCGCCCGACAGCCCACGCGACCTGAGTGTCGTGCACACCTCATTGCACGGCGTCGGCAATGACGTCGTGGTCGCCGCCTTCGCACGGGCCGGCTTCAACACCCCCGTCGTGGTGCCCAGCCAGTCGGAGCCGGACCCCGACTTCCCGACCGTGAGCTTCCCCAACCCCGAGGAGCCCGGAGCGATCGACGAGGCCCTGGCGCTGGCAGCCCGGCAACACCCCGACCTCGTCCTGGCCAACGACCCGGATGCCGACCGGTGCGCCGTCGCCGTACCCGATCCGGCCACCACCGGTGGGGACGCCGGCGGCGTGCACGAGCCGGCAGCATGGCGGATGCTGCGGGGCGACGAGGTCGGCTCACTGCTCGGGGCCCATATCCTGGCTCGAGGGGTTGCCGCCGACGACGTCTTCGCCAACTCGGTCGTGTCCTCCAGACAGCTGGCGGCCATGGCCAGGGCTGCCGGCATCAGGCACGAGGAGACCCTGACCGGGTTCAAGTGGATCTCGCGGGTGGCCGGGCTGCGCTATGGCTACGAGGAGGCCATCGGGTACTGCGTCGACCCCCGCCAGGTGCGTGACAAGGACGGCATCAGCACAGCGCTGATGCTGGCCGAGATGGCTGCGGGTCTGCGGGCAGAGGGCCGTTCACTGCTCGACGTCCTGGATGACCTCTCGGTCACCCACGGGGTGCATGCCACCGATGCCTTTGCCGTCCGGGTTGACGACCTGAGCCTCATCCAGACCCTGATGTCGCGCCTCCGGGAGAACCCGCCGGCAGACCTGGGAGGTGTCCCGGTCCTGCGGATCGACGATCTGGCCGAGGGCTCGGAGCAGCTGCCGCCCACAGACGGGCTGCGCTACTTCCTGGCGGACGAGAGCCGGGTGATCGTGCGACCGAGCGGAACCGAGCCCAAGCTCAAGGTCTATCTCGAGGCAGTCGTCAGGGTCATCCCGGCACCCGGGACATCTGGTCTGGCGACAGCCCGTGCAGAGGCCACGGCCCGGCTGGTTCGGGTTGGTGCCTCGATGCGCGAGCTGACGACCCTGACCTGAGCAGCTCAGCTGAGCAGTTCAGCTGTGCAGTTCAGCTGAGCAGTTCAGCTGAGCGACAGCGCGACCACGGCGATCGCGGGGAGCAGCAGGACGACCATGACCAGTGGCACCCAGGTGATCCGCACCCGGCCATCCGGCTCCCCGGGCGGCCGCCCCCTCACGGCAGCCTCGTCATACTCCTGTTTGGCCTGCTCGATCGACGTGGCCACCGTCGAGGCCGTGACCTTCGGCGCTGCCGCGGACCTGACGCTGCCGACACCGAACTGCTTCTCCAGCCGTCTGGGCGAGAGCATCCCCAACCTCCCACCCGACGGCCGGTTGGGGCGTCCGATCTGGGCGGAGATGGCCCAGGCTGTATAGCCCCGGTCTCCCGCGAACACCTTGAGGTTCCAGCGGGACTCCGCGTAGGTCAGCTCCGACCACGGGATCTGGATGTCTCGCACGATGTTCCTCACGGTCACGCCCTCCACATCGAGCAGGACCGCGGGCCGGACGAATACCGACCAGGTCCCCGCCACCACCAACAGCACCCAGGAGGCGAACAGAGGTTGTGGGTGGTCGGCCCAGTCCAGGGCCATGGACACCAGCAGGATCACGCCGGTGACCGCGCAGATGGCGGCCACTGCCAGAGACGAACGTTGGCGGAACATCTGCTGCGTCGTGGAGGTCTTGGGGCCCATTCTCAGTCCTTGCCTGCCGGTCCGGGCGTGACCGCTCGTCGCGACTCATCACGCCCCCATCGGATCGAGCATAGGCCGACCGGCCGGCGACCCGGGGGTCGCTGGCACGCACACCCCCTGGATCGCCTGATAGCGTGCGTAAATTGGACAATTCGTCGGGCCAAGGTCCGCGACTCACTCTCTGGAGGTATGGGCAATGAGCTTGGCCGGACACCGACGTGCGTCATATCTTGCCCTGGCCGCAGCCGTCACACTCGCTCTGAGCGCCTGCTCATCGAGCAGCACGTCAGCCAAGGCCCCGCCAAGCAGCCCTTCGAGCACCACGAGCGCATCCGGGACCGGGAGCTCACCCGTAGTCCTGCTCGAGCAGCTGCGCAAGAGCAGCGCCGCGGCCAAGAGCGTCCGGGTCAAGGGCACGATCACGAACAACGCCAACACCGCCAAGAAGGTCACGCTCACGATCAATATCGCCGGGGACCGCGCGGGCAAGAACATGCAGGCGATCGTCAACGACGGCACCGGCGCGATCGAGATCCTCACCACCGGTGGGCAGACCTATCTCAAGGCCGACAATGCGTACTGGGCCAAGAACGGGTCCGCGGCGATTGCCAAGCTGGCCGCGGGCAAGTACATCAAGGTCCCTGCGACGTCGGCAGCCGCCATGAGCGGCCTCACGGTGGGCACGCTGCTGGACCAGATCTTTGCGAAAGACATGTCCACAGCGAGCAAGCTGAGCACCAAGGTCGAGAAGGCGAATGTCAAGGGGGTCCCCGCCTACCTCATGACGACCAAGAGCGACGGCACGAAGATCTACGTCACGGCCGACGGCAAAGCGCTCCTGCTGCGCGTCGAGGGCTCCAAGACCCAGCCGGGCACGGTCGATTTCACCGAGTGGGACGCCGTCGCGCCTGTAGGCCCACCACCGGCGGGCCAGGTGGCCACCATCCCGGGCTTGTAACCTCTCTGCATCAGGCTGTTTGACGGGTCCCGTCTGCAAGGCCACGGGCCGTCAGTCTGTGCACCTCGGGGCAGTTCCCGACCGATCAGGGAGACAGATGACGGTGACCGGCGGATTTCCGGCCCCTGGACCACAGGGCGACGCCACAGCGCACGACACGTCGTACGCCGGGCCGCCACCCGCCGGTCCACCACAGCAGCCCAGGGCGCCGATGCAGCAGATCCCGATGCTGACGTCTCACAAACCAGGCATCGTGCCACTTCGGCCCCTCCTGCTCGGTGACATCCTCGACGGCGCGGTGAAAGCCGTTCGCTTCAACCCGAAGTCGATGGTCGGCCTCTCAGCGCTGGTGCTGGCGGCCTTCCTGATCCCGTCGGCCGCGCTGGGAATGGGCGCGACCCATCTCATGGCCAGCTTCCTGGACAGGTTCGGGCCCGACGCCCAGTCCGCAATGGGGATTCCCACCACGCTGCTCCGGCTCCTCTCCACCAACCTCGCCACTGCTCTCCTCAGCGGGCTGCTGATGCATGTCGTGGGCCAGGCGGTGCTGGGCCGGAAACCAGACCCCGGCCAGACCTGGCGAGCCGCCCGCGGGCGGCTCCTGCCGTTGCTCGGCCTCATCATCGTGACCTGGCTGTTCAGCCTGCTGGCCGCAGCCGCGCTGATGGGGCCCGGAGTGCTGCTGCTGTTCAACGACAACATCGCCGCGGGGCTGATCGCGGAGTTCTTCGGCAGCCTGGGCCTGCTTGTCGTGGCCCTGGTGGTCTCGACGAAGATCCTCATGGCCGCACCGGCGATCGTTCTCGAGGGTCACGGAGTGCTCGCCGGGCTGCGACGCTCCTTCGCACTGACCAAGGGGGCCGCTTTCTGGCGCATCCTGGGCATCAGCCTGTTGGCAGGGCTCCTGGCGTGGCTGGTCGGGTGGATGCTCGGGCTGCCGTTCTCGCTCATCGGCATCGTCATCCAGGCCACGTCGGCGCTGAACGTTGAGGCCGCGCAGATGGGCGCCACCTTCGTCTCGCACCTGTCCGCGTTGCTCACGGGAGCGATCACTACGCCCTTCGTGGCGGCGGTGACCGGCCTGCTCTACCTGGACCGGCGGATGCGCCTCGAGGCCCTCGACGTCGTCCTGCTCCGCGAGGCCCAGAACAACCCTGCACCGAAGATCTGAGCGACATGTCATGACAAACGCCACGATGACGCCGCCGAGCTGGTCGTTCCTTCGTGGCCTGGATCCCACGCCTCCGCAGGCGCGGGAGTGGCTGAAGCAGGAGCTCGGAGGCTCCGACTATCAGAGCTCCTGGCTGGACTCGGCGATCCGGTGGGTCACCGACCAGCTGGGCAGGCTGGTCGACGGAGCCCGCAGCCTGGCCGGGCTCTCCCCGGTCATCACCGTCCTGCTCGCGATAGTGGTGATCGCCCTCCTCGTCTGGGTCCTGCCCAGGGTGCGCCGCGAGCAGGCCGCCGCAGCGCCGGCGGGGGCAGTGCTGGAGGACCTGACCATCACGGCCCGGCTCTACCGTGACCGGGCTGCCCAGGCTGCGCGAGAGGGACGCTACGACGACGCGGTACTGGACGGGTTCCGCGCGATCGCCAGGGACATGAGCGATCGCAGAGTGCTCGATGACGCCCCCGGCCGCACTGCCCATGAGGTCAGCCTGGCCCTGGCATCGACCTTCCCTGACCACGCTGCCCCGCTGGCACGGGCCGCCAACCTGTTCGACGCCGTACGCTACGGACATCGCCGCGCGAACGCGGACCAGGCCGGCCGGATCCATCAGCTCGACACCGATCTGACCACCACCCGCCCGCGGCCGGCCGGTTCACCAGTGCCCGAGCTGCTGGTATGACGACACCCGGCGCAGTCTCGGAACCCCTGCAGCGCCAGTGTCGCCGTTGGCTGACCCCAGCGATCGTGACTGTCCTGCTCATCGCGACCGCCCTCGGATCGACGGTCCTGAACCGGAGCGCCCAACAGAACACCGATGACCTCGACCCCGCAAACCCCGGCTACTCCGGAGCCCGGGGCCTGGCCCGCACTCTGAGCAGCCACGGCGTCGCAGTGACCGTCGTCCGCAGCCAACGCGAGCTGCTGGACGAGACCATCGACAGCGCCACGACCGTAGCGATCACCGGAACCATGCAGCTGTCGGGAGGGACGGCACGAACGGCACTGGCACACGCTGCCTCCGCCGCCAGCCTGGTCGTGCTCGACGCCGATCGCGAGGTAACCGGGGGCATGGGCCTGCCCGTCGACTCCCACCTCGCGGACCTGACGGACATCGCTGCGGGTTGCCGGGGGACCGAGGTGGGCGAGAGCTTCCGACTCGCCCGGGCCGACCGCGCCTACACCCCGGCGGCCAGCGGCTCCACCGCCACGACCTGCTTCCCCGACAAGGTCGAGAGGGGCGGTGCGATGGTCAGCCTGCCGGCCGCAGCGGGACGACCTCCGGTGACCCTTCTCGGGGACGACACCCTGATCACGAACGGGGCCATCCTGGACGCCGACAACGCCGCGATCGCGATGCACCTGTTCGGGCGCAGTGACCGCCTGGTCTGGTACGTCCCCTCACTGGCCGACGTCTCGGCAACCGACAGCACCGCCCGGTCCATCGCCCCTTCGTGGTTCCGGCCCGGCCTGGTGCTGGCGACCTCTGCCGTGGTGCTGCTGTGCCTGTGGCGGGGACGCCGTCTCGGACGTCTGGTCACCGAGCCGCTGCCGGTCGTGGTCCGCGCCGTCGAGACCACCGAGAGCCGCGGGCGGATGTACCGCAGGTCCCGCGACCGAAGCCGAGCCCTGGCCGTCCTGCAGCTTGCGACGCGAAGACGACTCGCGGCATACCTCGGTCTGTCACCCTCGTCGGCGATCAGCAGCGTGGCAGCTGCCTCCGCCGCAGTCAGCGGCAGGAATTATCACGATGTGCTCAGCCTGCTGGACTCGGCTGCGGCCCGCGACGACTCGTCGCTCCTGGAACTAGCCAACACCCTCCTGGCACTCGAGAAAGAAGTACGCGGAAGATGACCGATATCAGCCAGCCAACCACGGATCGCCCGTCCTCCGACCAAGGCAGTGCCTCCTCGGACCAAGCCCGCAGGGCGCTGCTCGCGGTCCGACACGAGGTTGCCAAGGCAGTCGTGGGACAGGATGCCGCCGTCTCCGGCATCATCATCGCGCTGCTGAGCCGTGGCCATATCCTGCTCGAAGGCGTGCCCGGGGTGGCCAAGACCCTGCTGGTACGGGCCGCCGCGGCGGCCCTCGACATCGAGACCAAACGCGTGCAGTTCACGCCCGACCTGATGCCCGGCGACCTGACCGGCTCCCTGATCTACGATCCGCACACGGCCGAGTTCTCCTTCCGCGAAGGGCCGGTGTTCACCAACCTGCTGCTCGCCGACGAGATCAACCGGACGCCGCCCAAGACCCAGTCCGCACTGCTGGAGTCCATGGAGGAGCGTCAGGTCTCGGTTGACGGTGCGCCCAGGCCCCTGCCGGGGCCTTTCATGGTCGCCGCGACCCAGAACCCGGTGGAGTACGAAGGCACCTACCCGTTGCCCGAGGCACAGCTCGACCGGTTTCTGCTGAAGGTGGAGCTGCCCCTTCCCCCGCGCGAAGATGAGATCAAGGTAGTTCACCGACACGCGTCCGGCTTCGACCCCCGAGACCTGGCCGCGGCCGGCCTGCGCGCCGTCGCCGGGCCCGCTGACCTCGACGCCGCCGTGGCGGCAGTTCGTACCGTGACCGTCTCGCCGGAGGTGACCGGCTACATCGTCGACATCGCCCGGGCAACCCGGCAGTCTCCGTCGCTGTCCCTGGGAGCCAGCCCGCGAGGCGCTACGGCACTGATGTCGACCAGCCGGGCCTGGGCCTGGTTGAGCGGACGGGAGTTCGTGACCCCGGACGACGTCAAGGCACTCGCGCACGCAACCCTGGCCCACCGGCTCGCCCTGCAACCGGAGGCCGAGCTGGAGGGCGTCAGTGTCGGATCGGTGCTGGCCAGCGCCCTGTCCTCCGTACCTGTCCCCCGCTGACTCCCGACGTGCTGTCAATGATCTGGACTCCGGGGCGCCGGCCGCAGTGCCCCCGCGCCGCATGCCCCTGCACCGCATGCCCCTGTGCACGTTTCCCCTCTGCGCAGTCCCTCCCAACAGCCTCCCCGGCAACAGCCTCTCTCCCGACGTCAGACTCGGGGTTCTCATGGCCCTGACCGGGCGCGCACCTGCGCTGCTGCTGCTGGGGCTGATCGCCGTGGTGATCCAGCCGACCATGGAGACCGTCTGGATCTGGTGGCTGGTCACGCTGTGCGCCGTGGGACTCGACCTGCTGCTGGCCCTGAGCCCCCGCAAGCTGGTGATCAGCCGGGCCCGCGTTCACCAGGTCAGGCTGGGGGTGAGCGGCTCCACCACGCTGTGGCTGTCCAACCCGACGTCGAGAACCCTGCGTGGCATCGTTCGCGACGCCTGGCAGCCCTCCGCGGGGGCGGCAGAGGATCGGCATACCGACATCGTCCGCGGGGGCGAGCGCATCGCCATCGAGACCCGGCTGACGCCCACCCGGCGTGGCGACCGGCAGGCCGACCGGGTCACCGTGCGCAGCCTGGGGCCCCTCGGGCTGGCCGCCCGGCAGCGCTCGTTCCCGGTGGCAGGAGCCATCCGGGCCCTGCCGCCGTTCACGTCGCGCAAGCACCTGCCCAGCCGGCTTGCCATACTGCGCCAGCTCGATGGCCGCTCGGCGGTTCGTGTCCGCGGGGCCGGCACGGAGTTTGACTCCCTGCGCGACTATGTCGTGGGCGACGACGTTCGCAGCATCGACTGGCGGGCGACTGCCCGCCGCAACGCGGTCGTGGTGCGCACCTGGCAGCCAGAGCGCGACCGACGTCTGATCCTGGTCCTGGACACCTCGCGGACCTCCGCCGGGCGGGTGGGTGACATGCCACGGCTGGATGCGGCCATGGATGCCTCGCTCCTTCTGGCAGCTCTGGCCTCCCGCGCTGGTGATCGGGTGGACTTCCTTGCCGGCGACCGACAGGTGCGCGCTCGACTGAGCGGGGCGAGCCGCACCGCACTCCTCGGCGACCTCGTGACGGTGATGGCCCCGCTGGAGCCGGCCCTTCTGGAGGCCGACTGGTCGATGATGGCTGGGGCGATCTCCGGCCTGAGCCGCCGCCGTTCACTGGTCGTCCTGCTGACCCCGCTGGAACCCGCAGCCATCGAGGAGAGCCTGCTGCCCACGCTGGCCACGCTCACTCGTCACCATCGGGTGGTCCTGGCCTCGGTTGCCGATCCGGCCCTCGCCGCGATGGCCGCAGATGTCAGCAGCACCGCGCGGGTGTATGACGCAGCCGCGGCCGAGCGCACGATCGGCCTTCGCGAACGCACTGCCGACGTCCTGGCGAGTCTCGGGGTTCACGTGATCGACGCCGAGCCCGAGCGGCTTCCGATAGCCCTGACCGATCACTACCTGATGCTCAAGAGCCGGGGTCTGCTGTGACGCCAGGCCCGGGGCCTCTCTGGGGTTTGCCCTGACCGTTTGAACCCAGCGCCTGAACCCGCGCACAGTCCCTAGGTTTGGCAAGGGAACTGGTGCACGGTCCCTAGGTTTGGCAAGGGAACTGGTGCACGGTCCCCAGGTTTGGCGGGGGGTCAGGCGACTGCGGGGGCTGTGTCGCCGGCATCCCGGGCTGACACGTCGCCGGTGGCCCCGCGCTGACACGCCCAGCGGCCCACCGTGAACACATAGGCCAGGAACGCCGCCTCCACGAGCACGCCAATGGCGATCCGCGCCCAGGTGGGCAGCGGGGACGGCGTCACGAACGCCTCGACAACTCCCGAGACAGCCAGGACGACGACGAGTCCGAGGGCCACCGCCATGGCGGTGCGGCCCTCTTCGGCCACGGCCCGGGAGCGCGTTCTCGGGCCGGGCTCGATCCAGGCCCAGAACAGGCGCAGGCCGGTCGCACCCGCCACGAAGACCGCCGTCAGCTCCAGCAGCCCGTGCGGCACGATCAGACCGAAGAACAGGGAGCCACGGTCATGGTTGATCATGATCGCGCCCATGAACCCCAGGTTGAGTGCGTTCTGGAAAAGCAGGTAGACCACCGGAACGCCGAGGACGCCGAACGCGATACAGATGGCCGTCAGCCAGGCATTGTGCGTCCAGACCAGGGCGGCGAAGTGCGATGCGGCGAACTCGCTGTAGTAGCTTTCGAAGTCGGTGTTGACGAGCTTGTCGATCTCGGCAGGGGACATCAGCGAGGACTCGTACTGCGGGTGGGACAGGAACCACCAGCCGATGACCACCGCGGCGCCGATGTTCACGATGGCGGTCACCATCCACCACCATCGGGTCCGGTAAAGGGCTGCGGGGAAAGTGCCGGTGAAGAAGCCTCGCAGGTCGGACCAGGCCACCGATCTCGTTCCGGCGGAACGCGTCCGGGCCCTGGCCAGCAGCGACGAGAGGTAGGTCACCAGGCTGGGGTCCGGAGCCGACGAACGCACTACGGACAGATGGGTGGCCACCCGTTGGTAGAGGTCGAGAAACTCGTCGGCCTCGGCACCGCTGGACGATCCGTGGCGCGCCAGATGCTCAAGGCGGCTCCACTCGCCCTGGTGCGCTGCAACGAAAGCATCGAGATCCACGCCCATACTGTATTCGCGGCCACCCCGGACCGCTTGAGCCGCCCGGATACGCTGAACCTGTCAAGAGGAGCAGCACCATGAGCAGCAGCACCCTGGGCGTCGGTGTCGACGACCTCGTCACCGGCGAGGCCGTCGCCCTGGAGCTGCCGGCCGCCGGCATCGCCCTGCACGCCCTGTCCGGCTGCCTGGACCTGATGATTGCCGGTGCCGCCCTGTGGTTCGGCCTGATCGTGGCCGGCATGATGACCCAGAATGCGGACGAAGCGATCATCGGCGTCACGGTGACGGTGCTTATGATCCTCGTCTCCCTCGCGCTGCCCACCACGCTGGAGACCCTGACCCGCGGTCGTTCGGTGGGCAAGCTCGCCACCGGCCTGCGCACCGTCCGCGACGATGCCGGACCGATCGGGTTTCGCCATGCCCTGGCCCGGGCGCTCATCGGATTCGTGGAGCTCTGGCTGCTGCTGGGCGTGCCCGCCCTGGTCAGCGGGCTGGTGAGCAGCAAGGGCAAACGGCTTGGCGACCACGCCGCCGGAACCTACGTGGTGCGAGAACGGGTCCACCTGACCCTGCCGCCGCCTCCGATGATGCCTCCCGCCCTGGCGGCCTGGGCGGTCGGCGCAGACATCGCGCGGCTGCCTGACGGCCTGGCCATGGCGGTCCGGCAGTTCCTCATGCGCGCGCCGCTGCTGAGCCCGCAGTCACGGGCGGCTCTCGGCCTCCAGCTGCACGACGAGGTGGTTGCCTATCTGGCTCCGGCCCCGCCGGCCGGGACCCATCCGGAGCTGGTGCTCGCCGCGGTCATCGCCGATCGGCGCCGCCGAGACGCCATCCGGCTGCAGCGGGATGCCACGCTCCGACGTCGCCTCATCCCTGCGGACCCGATCGACTCGCTGCCGTAGTCGGCAGTGGCGTTCCTCACGAACCCACTCCTCTTGAGGGTGAGGGATCCAGGACGCCCCGACAAGGATCATCATCGCCAGGATGTGAGAACGGTGGGCCAGCGCCAGACTCCTCGCTGGGTCGACGGCTGACTGCGGCCTCGATGTGAGTTCCCTATGGCACGGCTCTGAAACCGGAGACGTTTGCGCCGAGCCAGGTCAGGCTTCCCGGCAGGAGTCCCTGCCACACGCTGATCCGGTGCCCGGCATGTTGCAGGACCGTGGCGTCCACGGCCAGTGGCGGCCCGGCAGCCCTGAGGAAAGCAGCGCTTGAATTGTAGGATTCGGGATCTGCGTGGGAGGTCTGCAGCCAGACAGCTACAGCCGGGGGGTGTCGCTTACTCAGGGAAACCAGGTTGTAACGGGCAGCCAACGGGCTACCTGGTGGATAGGGCTCGTAGAAGGGGCCGAACCACGGGCGGAAGTAGCCACCCATCACGATCGCGGCCGCGTACTGGGCTGGGTGCAACATCGCCGCCATCGCCGCGCAGTAGCCCCCGGCTGAAAGCCCTATCGAGGCCCACGAGGTTCGGCCGGTCTGGACGCGGAAGGTGTGCGTCACCCAGTTCGGGACGTCACGCGTCAGCCACGTCTCCACCTGTGGGCTACCTCTGCGACCGTTGACACACTCGGTGTCCACGCCGGCAGGAAATTCAATCTGCGGTGAGACGACCAGGACTGGACCGATTCGCTTCGCGGCAGCCTGTTGGGCGGCCACGTCACCCAGCTTCATCCCTTCGATCCACGACATATAGCTGCCGGGATAGCCCTGGAAAGCCTCAAGGACGGGATAACGCACCGCGGCATTACCGGGTTTCGTGTAGCCGGGAGGTAGTTGCACGACGATCTTGCCGGTGATCCCGCTCAGGGGCCCCTTCACCGTGTAGGTGATAACCCCCGACGGACTCACATGCCCCCGAGGCAACGGCGGAAGCGTGGTGCCCGCCGCGGCTGCGCTCCCGCGCACCTTCCTGTTGGCCGCATGCGAGGCGGTAGCGCCCCGGCTCAGTGCCGTCACTGTTGGACTCCCACCGAAAGCGCCTCTGAGGTCCGTCCAATCCGCGAAGAAGAGGAACTGTGCGTTGAGCTGCGTGGCGGCCGTCAGGAGTACCAAGGCGTTCACGAGGAGCAGCATTCCCGTCCTGGCGAGTAGCCTTCCCGGGCTTCTTCCGCTGAGGGCGGGCCATCGAAGGATCAGAAGGACAAACGCGGCGCCAGTGCACACCGCGATCGCACCGAGGAATGCCGGTCCGGTCAAAGACACGAACTGCCTGTTCCTGTACGTCTGACCACGGCCTGCACGGCGGCCACCGATGCCTTGAGCTGGAGGGACCGACGCACCAAACTCATGCGGTCGCAGCTCCTCGACCTGTCCCGTTCCGCGTCGAGATTCATATCCGGATTCATTCTCGCTCAAGTCCTCACACGCGAAAAGCAGAAAGTGCAGGCCAGCCGACAGGTTGGGAACGCTCCCACGTCACCATCTCAAGGTAGTCCGCTCTGTTGACGTCTGAACCTTAGCAAGACGTCCACTCCGGCCAGGGAACTGTGCGTGCCAAACATGTGAGGGTTCATCTTCCACGAGCCGGAGGTGCTGCAGATGACATTCACGACACCTGGTGGGAGGAGGAGAATCGGACCTCAACAGAGGGCGCATCCCTGGCGCAACTGGTCCTGGCAGGACATATCAGGCTCGGATCAGCGCTGCGTAGCCCGGCTTGACCACATCGTCGATGATCGCCAGCCGCTCGTCGAACGGGATGAAGGCCGACTTCATCGCGTTGATCGTTGCCCAGCGCAGATCCTCCAGGTCCCACCCCGCCTCGTTGACCAGCAGCGACATCTCCTGGGTCATCGAGGTGCCGCTCATCAGCCGGTTGTCCGTGTTGACGGTGACCCGGAACCTGAGCCGCTTCAACAACGAGATCGGGTGCAGCGCAATGGACTCCGCCGCGCCGGTCTGGACGTTGCTGCTCGGGCACATCTCGAGCGGGATACGTCTGTCCCGAACGTATGACGCGAGACCGCCGAGAGTCACCGCGGAGGGGTCCGCGGCGGCCGCGTAGGTCAGGTCCTCGGAATACCTCCGCAGCCCGGCGGTCCCCCCCAGCCTCGAGGTGAACAGGAGGTCGTCGACGATGCGCACGCCATGACCGAGCCGGTCGGCACCGCACCACTGGATCGCCTCCCAGATGCTGGGGAGACCGAACGCCTCACCGGCGTGAATGGTGAAGTGAGCGTTCTCACGGCGGAGATACTCGAAGGCGTCCAGATGCCGGGTGGGCGGGAACCCCGCCTCGGCGCCGGCGATGTCGAAGCCCGCGACGCCCTCGTCGCGATACCGCACGACGAGCTCGGCGATCTCGGTGCTCTTGGCGGCATGGCGCATCGCCGTGAGCAGCGAAGTGACCCGGATCCTGCGACCCGACCCGGCAGCGATCCGCTCGCCGTCCCGGAAGCCTGCATTCACCGCCTCGACCACGTCCTCGAGAGACAGCCCGTTGACCAGGTGCTGTTCCGGGGCGTACCGGACCTCGGCATAGACCAGGCCGTCGTCGGCCAGGTCCTGCACGCATTCGCTGGCAACCCGGTGCAGACCAGCCACGGTCTGCATCACGGCCAGCGTCTGGTCGAACGTGGTGAGGTAGCGCTCGAGCGAGCCCGAGTCGGCGCTGTCGCGGAACCAGGCGCCGAGCGCGTCCGACTCACGGGCCGGAAGCCCCTGGTAGCCAATGGTGTCGGCAAGCTCGATGATCGTCTGCGGGCGCAGCCCGCCGTCCAGGTGGTCATGCAGCAGCGCCTTCGGGGCACGGCGCAGGGTGTCGTCGGTGATCACTCAGTCCTCGCGGTTGACAGTGTCTGGGGCGAATGCAGGAAGGCAGACGGCGACGTACTCGGCGCCGTCGGGTCCGCAAGAATATCGGACGCGCTCTCCGGCGCTGGTCAGGATGGACTGCCCGGCCACGGCGGTCGTCGGGCCGCCGTCGTGGTCGACGATGACCGAGCCGGCCAGAACCAGCGTGATCTCGTCGAACTCCGGCGTCTGGAAGGGCTCGCCCCAGTTCGCGGGAGCGACCATGTGGGCGACGGAGACGGCCTCGCTCCCGGTGTTGACCCGGCCGACGTGTTCGCTGATGATCTTGCCGCCGGGGACCGGGATGCGCGTGGGTTCACTGATCAGTTTGGGCACACCGCCACCCTAGTGCGGGCTCCCTGAGCCTCAGACAGAACGGGCCTCGCAGGGGCCCTCTGACAGCCTCTGCGAGGCCCGCCGGATGCAGGCAACATGGGCAGAAGACCGACTGTGAGCTCTGACCGCCCTCGCCGCGACAGGCACGCTGGCCGGCAGGGTCGACCTCGGGCGAGTGACCGTGAATCAGAGATGCGTCAGCTGATCCGGTCGATCACCAATGGCAGGAGATCGGGCCGGGAGCCCTCTGGTGCAATGAAATACGAGCCATCCAGCGCCTCCATAGCCCGGTCGAACCGCTCAGGGGTGTCGGTGTGCAGCGTCATCAGCGGGTCGCCGGCCCGCAGGACCGCGCCGGGCTTGGCATGCATCTCGATGCCCGCGCCTGCCTGGACCTTGTCCTCCTTGCGAGCACGGCCGGCGCCCAGCCGCCATGCCGCGATCCCGATCTGCAGGGCATCGAGCTGGGTCAGCACGCCGGAGCCGGGTGCCAGGATCCGATGGGTCTCCCGGGCGACGGGCAGCAGAGCCGAAGGGTCGCCGCCCTGGGCTGCGATCATGGCGCGCCATACGTCCATGGCCCGTCCGTCCTTGAGTGCATCAGCCGGGTCGACGTCGCCGCGGCCGGCGGCGGCCAGCATCTCGCGCGCCAGGACCAGGGTCAGCTCCACGACATCCGGCGGGCCGCCACCGGCCAGGACCTCGACCGACTCCCGCACCTCGAGGGCGTTGCCCGCGGTCAGCCCGAGCGGGGTCTGCATGTTGGTCAGCAGGGCAACCGTTCTCACCCCGGCGTCCTTGCCGAGGTCGACCATCGTGCGCGCCAGCTCACGGGCGGAGTCGACGTCCTTCATGAACGCACCCGACCCGACCTTGACATCGAGCACCAGCGCGCCCGTGCCCTCAGCGATCTTCTTGCTCATGATCGAGCTCGCGATCAGCGGGATCGCCTCGACCGTGCCGGTGACGTCACGCAGCGCATAGAGCTTCTTGTCGGCCGGGGCGAGCCCGTCCCCCGCTGCGCAGATCACCGCGCCGACGTCCTCGAGCTGGCGCATCATCTCGTCGTTGGACCGGACCGCGCTCCAGCCGGGGATCGACTCGAGCTTGTCGAGCGTCCCTCCCGTGTGACCCAGCCCGCGACCCGACAGCTGAGGAACCGCAACGCCGCACGCCGCCACCAGAGGGGCCAGCGGGAGGGTGATCTTGTCGCCGACCCCACCGGTCGAGTGCTTGTCCGACGTCGGGCGGGACAACCCCGAGAAGTCCATCCGCTCGCCGGACGCGATCATGGCCGCCGTCCAGCGGGAGATCTCACGACGGTTCATCCCGTTGAGCAGGATGGCCATGGCCAGGGAAGACATCTGCTCGTCGGCCACCACCCCGCGCGTGTAGGCATCGATCACCCAGTCGATCTGTGGGTCGGTCAGCTCGCGCATGCCGCGCTTGGCGACGATGACGTCGACGGCGTCAAAGGCTTCAGCCATGTCCGTGGTCCTCTCTGGTGCGGTACGTCGGTCAGCCGGCCTCCCGCAGGGGCGCAGGTCAGTCCTGGGTCGCTGCGAAGTGATCGAGATCGTCGCCGCCGAAGGCATCCGGCAGCACGTCGGCCATGGTGCGCACACCCGCGGCCGTCATGACCTGACAGCCCGCCCCGCCGTGTTCCCACAACAGCTGACGGCACCGCCCGCACGGCATCAGCGGATCGCCGTTGCCGTTCACGCAGGACACCGCGACCAAGCGGCCCCCACCGGTCAGTAGAAGCTGCGAGACCATCCCGCACTCGGCACACAGTGCCACCCCGTAAGCCGCGTTCTCGACGTTGCATCCGGACACGATGCGCCCGTCGTCGACCAGGCCGGCCACCCCGACCGGGAAGCCGCTGTAGGGCGCATAGGCTCGTTGCATCGCCTCGACAGCACTGGACCGGAGAAGATCCCAGTCGATGGACGCAGTGTGGGCCACTAGCCCGCCTCACCCTTCCGGTAGGGCAGACCGTCCGCAGCCGGCATCCGTAGTCGCTGGGAGGAGAGGGCGAGCACGAGCAGGGTGGCCACATACGGCGTCATGCCGGTGAACTCGTCGGAGACGGTGTCCGAGACGAAGAACCAGCCGGCCACGATGGCGCCAGCGGCAATCGCCACGGCGCCCTGAACCACCCGCTGCTTGCGCAGGAGCTGCCACAGGCCGATGGCGATGACGAGGACGGCCAGCAGGAGCAGCAGGGCGTGCACCGTGCTGCCTCCGCCGCGCAGCTGCACCGCGTCGGTGTAGCCGAACAGGGCTGCGCCACCGACCAGGCCACCCGGACGCCAGTTGCCGAAGATCATGGCGGCCAGGCCGATGAAACCACGCCCGCCGGTCTGTCCGTCGCGGTAGATGTTGGCCGCGACCAGAGCCAGGTAGCCACCGCCGAGGCCAGCCATCGCCCCCGAGACCAGCACCGCGATGAACTTGTACCGGTACACGTTGACACCCAGCGTCTCCGCGGCGACCGGGCTCTCACCACAGGAGCGCAGTCGCAGCCCGAAGGTCGTGCGCCACAGCACCCACCAGGTCATGAACACCAGCGCCAGGGCGATCAGCGTCACGATCGACAGGTTGGTCACGAAGGCGCCCAGGATGGAGGCCAGGTCAGAGACGAAGAAGATCTGTTTCTTCTCAAGGGAAACCAACCCGGACGAGACTCCGGGGATGCTGATCGACGGCAGCTGCGCCAGGGGAGGCGACTGCGTCGGCCCACCACCAGGAGTCCCGGTGAAGGTCCGGGCGGCGAGATACTTCGCCGCGCCGAGGCCGATGATGTTGATGGCCACGCCGGAGACGATGTGGTCGACGCCGAAGACGACTGTCGCGACCGCGTGGATCGCGCCGCCGAGCATTCCGCAGAACATCGCCCCGAGCAGGCCGGCCCACGGGCCGTAGTGGAAGCCGAAGAACCCGGCCCCCCACGTGCCCAGAATCATCATTCCCTCGAGACCGATGTTGACGACACCCGCCCGCTCGCTCCACAGACCACCCAGACCCGCCAGGCCGATGGGCACCGCCAGTCCGATCGCGGCAGCAAGGGCACCAGAGGAGGCGAGGTCCTGCGCGCCGGTGACCACACGGAGAACCGCGATGAGGAACACCGCGATCACCACCATGAGGGCGATCTGTACCGGGCTCAGGCGCGGCCTGCGGATGGCCCCGGTGAGGACCTCGGCCCCGGCCTTCAGACCCGCGGTGCTCATACCGGCGCTCCCTGGGTGCTCGTGTAGCCGGGCTGGTCAGAAGATAGCTGTCGTGCCACGTTGCGCTGCTCCATTCGCAGGCCTGCCCGCCGTACGACCTCGTAGGCGATGACCACGGCCAGGACGATGACACCCTGAATGATGAAGACCAGCTCCGAGCTCACTCCCGCCGTGATCTGCAGGCCGTTGCTCTGCTGCTCCAGGTAGGACCAGAGGAGGGCGCCGAAGGCGATACCGACCGGGTGGTTGCGCCCCAGCAGGGCGATGGCGATGCCCGCGAAGCCCAGGCCCGGCTGGAAGGTCGTGCCGTAGCTGAAGTCCTGGCCGAACAGCAGCGGCATGCCCACCAGACCCGCTGCCGCCCCTGACAGGAGCATCGCGGTCAGCACCATTCGTTTGACGTTGACACCGCTGGCAACGGCTGCGGTCTCAGAGCGGCCGGTGGCGCGCAGGTCGTACCCGAACCGGGTCTTGTTGAGCACCACCCAGTAGGCGGCCCCCACCAGCATTGCCAGCAGGACGAAGCCGTAGACCTTGTTCGGGGTCCCGGGGATCAGGGCGAATCCGGGCACCTGGGAGGACTTGGGGATGGTCCTGGTGTTGGTCACGTTGCTGCCGGTTGTCGAGTCCGCGACCTTGAACAGCATGAAGGACACGAGGCCGGTGGCAATGGCGTTGAGCATGATCGTCGAGATCACCTCGGAGACGCCGCGGCTGACCTTCAGCCAGCCGGCGATGCCGGCCCACAGAGCCCCGACGACCACGGCGATCAGCAGCGACACGAAGATGTTGAGCGGGCCCGGCAGCCACCCCTGGCCGGCGAAGACCGCCGCAGCGAAGGCGGCGATCCGATACTGCCCGTCCACCCCGATGTTGAAGAGGTTCATCCTGAAGCCGATCGCCACGGCGATCGCGGACAGGTAGTAGACCGAGGCGCCGTTGATGATCCCGACGATCAGCCGGGGTCGCGGGGCCGTCAGCAGCTGGGTCCACACCGCGACGACCGGGTCGCCCGCCAGCAGCAGTACCAACGAGGTGACCAGGAACGCCACCAGGAGAGCGAGGACGGGCGCGGCCAGCGCCAGGCCGAGCTTGCGCAGATCCACCTTCATCAGGCGGCTCCCGTCATCGCGGCGCCGAGATCCTCGGCGGTCACCACATCGGGGTCGAACTCACCGGAGAGCTGACCACGAAGGATCACCCGGATCGTGTCGGAGAGCCCGATCAGCTCATCGAGGTCAGCGGAGATCAACAGCACGCCGAGCCCCTCGCGGCGGGCCTCCTTGATGTGGCCCCAGATCGCTGCCTGGGCGCCCACATCCACCCCACGAGTCGGATGGGCCGCGACCAGGACCTTGGGGGTATGGCTCATCTCGCGGCCGACGATCAGCTTCTGCTGGTTGCCACCGGACAACGAGTGGGCGTTGACGTTGATGGAGGGCGTGCGCACGTCGTACGCGGTCACGATGCGCTCCGTATCTGTCTTGGCACCACTCGCGTCGACCCAGATCCCCTTGACGTTGGGCTTCTGCGTCTGGTGACCCAGCATGGCGTTCTCCCACAGCGGAGCATCCAGCAGCAGGGCGTGCCGATGTCGGTCCTCAGGGATGTAGCCGACGCCCGCCTCTCGTATCTCGCGCGTGTGCCACTCGCTGATGTCTGTCTCCTCCAGCATGATTCGGCCGGCGGACGGATCACGCATGCCCATGATCGCCTCGACGAGCTCCGCCTGGCCATTGCCCTCGACCCCGGCGATGCCCAGCACCTCACCCGCGTGAATGGCCAGGGTGATGTCGTTCAGGATCGCCAGGCCGTCGTCGTTGACGAGGGTCAGGTCCGTGATGGTCAGCACAGGGCGATCCGTCACCGTGGACTCCTCGGTGCTGGGCGAAGGCAGCTCGGAGCCCACCATCAGCTCCGCAAGCTGCCGGGAGGTGACCGACGTCGGGTCCACGGTGGCGACCGTGGCGCCACGGCGTATGACGGTGATCGAGTCCGCGACCGACAACACCTCATCGAGCTTGTGCGAGATGAAGATGACCGTCAGGCCCTCGCTCTTGAGCTCGCGCAGGTTGTCGAAGAGCTCGTCGACCTCCTGGGGCACCAGCACCGCGGTAGGCTCGTCAAGGATCAGGATCTTGGCTCCGCGATACAGAACCTTGAGGATCTCGACGCGCTGGCGTTTGCCGACACCGAGGTCGGCCACCAGATCGTCCGGGCGGACGTCGAGGCTGTACTCAGCGGAGATCCGCTTGATCTCGGCTCGCGCCCGGTCCGAGATGCCATGGAGCTTCTCCGCCCCCAGCACGACATTCTCGAGAACGGTCAGGTTGTCGGCAAGCATGAAGTGCTGGAAGACCATGCCGATACCGGCGTCGATCGCGTCCGACGGGCTGCGAAGCAGGACGGGTTCACCGTCGACGCTGATGGTCCCCTCGTCGGCTCGCTGCACGCCGTACAGGATCTTCATCAGGGTGGACTTGCCCGCGCCGTTCTCGCCCACGATGGCATGAACGGTGCCCCGCCGGACCGAGAAGGTCACGTTGTCGTTGGCCACCACCCCGGGGTAGCGCTTGGTGATACCCCGCAGCTCGACGGCTGGTGCCATAGTCGATCCCGCGTCCACTGGACTCTGTGCAGAGTCGGTGATGGCGCACCTCCTGGCACGTGGCCCGACGACGCGGGCGTTGGTCTTGGACTGTGATCTTGGAACGAGGAACTTCGAATCCCATGAAGGAGGGCCCGGGCGGCACAGACGCGCCAGCCCGGGCCCCGCCTTCAGCTGGTGACGCTCACGGCTTGGTCGGAACCACGATCTTGCCGTCGATGATCTGCTGCTTGTAGGCGTCGAGCTTGGCCTTGATGGCGTCCATCTGACCGCCCGTGGTGCTGTAGCCGACTCCGTCAGCCTTCAGGTCGTAGACCTTGGTGCCGGCGACGAACTTGCCCTCGGTCAGCGACTTGATGAAGTCGAACGTCGCGATGTCGACCTTCTTGAGCATCGAGGTGATGATGAAGGGCTTTGCTGCAGCCGAGGCGGTCAGCGCCTGGTCGGAGTCGACCCCGATCGCCATCTTCTTCGCAGCCGTGGCTGCGGTGAAGAGGCCACCACCGGAGCCACCGGCAGCGGCGTAGATCACGTCAGCACCTTGCTGGTACATGCCCTCGGCCGCGGTCTTGCCCTTGGCCGGGTCACCGAACCCCGAGAAGTCCGGCGGCTGGGTGAGGTACTTGACCTGGATCTTGACGGCGGGGTTGACCGCTTTGGCGCCCGCCGTGTAACCGGCCTCGAACTTCTTGATGAGGTCGGTGTTGACGCCGCCGATGAAGCCGATGTTGGCCGTCTTGGACTTGAGTGCGGCTGCCGCACCCACCAGGTACGAGCCCTGCTGCTCGGCAAAGGTGAGGTTCTCGATGTTCGGTCCGGTCGCGTCGGTGGAGTCGATGAGCGCGATCTTGGCGTCCGGGTTGGCCGCCGCGACCTTCTTGACCGACGGCGCGTAGGCGAAGCCAACGGCGACAACATCCTTGTAGCCGGCGTCGATGAGCTGCTGCAGACGCTCCTCACGCGCGGACTCGGGCTCACCGTTGACCGCCGTGGCCTCCTTGGTCACCACCCCCAGATCCTTCTTGGCCTTGTCCAGGCCCGCGGCGGCAGCGTCGTTGAACGACTGGTCCCCGCGCCCACCCACGTCGTAGGCCATACCGATCTTCATTGACTTGGCAGCACTGGCGGTGCCACTGGCACCCGACGTGCTGTCCGTGCTGCTCCCGCAGGCAGCAAGTGCCAGCGCGGCGACCGACATCACGGCCGCAACTTTCATCCCACGCACAAGGATCTCCCTCTCTGAATTGCACCTTGAATGCGAACCGTTCGTGACTCTACCCGCCCCAAAGGCACCCTGCCCGTCGGGCTACCCGTCAGTATCCGGACCGCTATGTGGCAGTTGTCCGTCCGTCGGAACGGTCGGCCAAAGCGGCACCCGCCAGCAGCGCCGCGCCCTTGGCGACCGCGCGCTCGTCCACCACCAGATCGCCCTGGTGCAGGTCGTGGGTGACGCCGCCCGGGGTTCGCGTCCCGAGCCGCGCCATGGCCCCCGGCACCCCCGCCTGCACGTACCAGGCGAAGTCCTCACCGCCCAGGGACTGACCGGTCGGGGTGGGTGCCCCGGGGCCCAGCATCAGCACCGCGGCGCTGCGCAGCCTCGCCACCAGTCCCGGGTCGTTGACCACCGGCGGGGCCCCCCGCACGTGCTCGAGCGTGGCGGACACGCCATACGGCCGGGCCACCGCGTGGACGACCTCCTCCAGCAGCGGCCCGATGTCCTGCCATACCTGCGCGTCAAGCATCCGCAGGGTTCCGTTGACGGTGCCTGTCGAGGGGATGACGTTCTCGGCGCTGCCGGAGCGGATGGTCCCCCACACCAGGGCGACACCAGCCCGGGGGTCGACCCGGCGGGAGAGCACGGCGGGAACGTCGGTGACGACCTTGCCGAGCGCGTAGATCAGGTCCTGGGTCATCTGCGGGCGTGACGTGTGACCGCCCTGCCCGCGAAGGGTGATGGTGACGCTGTCGGTCGCCGAGGTGATCGCGCCGTCGCGAAGACCCACCAGACCCACGTCCAGGGTGGGGTCGCAGTGGAGGCTGAAGATGGCGTCGACCCCCTGGAGGCCGCCCTGCTCGATCACCCCCAGGGCTCCGCCGGGCGTGACCTCCTCGGCCGGCTGGAAGATCAGCCGCACGCCAAGTCCCTGTGCCACGAGGGAGTCAGCGTGCTGGTGCAACGCCAGACCAGCTCCCAGGACGGCCGCGACGTGCACGTCGTGACCACAGGCGTGGCAGGCCCCCTCGTACTGCGAGGCGAACGTCAGCCCGGTGCGCTCGGCGACGGGCAACGCATCCAGGTCTGCCCGCAGCGCCACCCGGTATGCCGGGTCGACCGCTCCGATGTCCGCGACGAGTCCGGTGCCGTTCAGCGGACGCACCCGCACCCCTGCAGAGGTCAGTCTGGCCGCGACCCGGGTGGTCGTGCGGGTTTCGGCGTGCGACAGCTCAGGGTGTGCGTGGAGGTCACGGCGAAACGCCGTGAGCTCGCCCTCCAGTGCGGCAACCGTCTGGCGCAGCACCGCCGGGCCCAGCACCGCTGGGCCCTCATCGGACTGGCCCTCAGAAAGCGTCATTGGGGACGTACGTGCCCCAGACGTCCCGCAGCGCATGGGCAACCTCGCCACCGGTGGCCCGTGCGGCCAGGGCCTCCTTCATGGGGTGAAGGAGGTTGTCCGTGGTTCCCGCGGTGGCACGCACGGAGTCCAGCGCACGCGATACCGCGTCGTTGTCGCGCTCCTTGCGAAGGGCCGCGAGTCGCTCGCACTGGTCGGCCTCGATCCGGGGGTCGACGCGCAGCGTCTCGAAGGGCTCCTCCTCGTCGAGGGTGTACTTGTTCAGGCCGACCACGGTGCGCTCCTTGTGGTCGATCTCCAGGGCGATGCGGTAGGCCGACCGCTCGATCTCGGCCTTCTGGAAGCCCTGCTCGATGGCCGCCACGGCGCCACCCTTGTCCTCGACCTGTTCCATCAGCTCCAGTGCGGCAGTCTCCACGTCATCGGTCATCGACTCCATGACGTACGACCCGGCGAACGGGTCGACGGTCTTGCACACGTCCGTCTCGTAGGCGATGACCTGCTGGGTGCGCAGTGCCAGGCGAGCAGCCTTCTGGCTCGGCAGCGCGAGGGCCTCGTCGAAGGAGTTGGTGTGCAGTGACTGGGTGCCGCCCAGGACCGCGCCCAGGCCCTGCAGGGCGACGCGCACCATGTTGACCTCGGGCTGCTGGGCGGTCAGCTGGACCCCGGCGGTCTGGGTGTGGAAGCGAAGCATCATCGACTTGGGGTTCTTGGCGCCGAACTCGTTCTTCATGATGTGAGCCCAGATGCGGCGGGCCGCGCGGAACTTGGCGACCTCCTCCAGCAGGGTGGTGCGCGCCACGAAGAAGAAGGAGAGGCGTGGGGCGAAGTCGTCGATGTCCAGGCCTGCGGCGATCGCGGTGCGGACGTACTCCTTGGCGTTGGCCAGGGTGAACGCGATCTCCTGTGCGGGCGTGGCACCGGCCTCTGCCATGTGATAGCCGGAGATGGAGATCGTGTTCCAGCGCGGCATCTCTTCGTGGCAGTAGGAGAAGATGTCGCTGATCAGGCGAAGCGACTCCTTCGGCGGGTAGATGTAGGTGCCGCGGGCGATGTACTCCTTGAGCACGTCGTTCTGGATCGTGCCGGTCAGCTTGTTGCCGGCGATGCCCTCGGACTCCGCCGTCAGCTGGTACATCAGCAACAGCGTCGCGGCCGGCGCGTTGATGGTCATCGACGTGCTGACCTTGTCCAGGGGCAGCCCGTTGAACAGGGTGCGCATGTCATCCAGGGAGTCGATCGCAACCCCCACCTTGCCGACCTCACCGCTGGCGATCGACTCGTCGGAGTCGTAACCCATCTGGGTGGGCAGGTCGAAGGCCACCGAGAGGCCACCGGTGCCGGCCTTGACCAGCTGGTGGTAGCGCTCGTTGGACTCCTTGGCGTTGCCGAACCCGGCGTACTGACGCATCGTCCACGGTCTGCCCGTGTACATCGTCGGGTACACCCCCCGGGTGAACGGGAACTTCCCCGGGGACCCCAGGCGCTCGGCGGCATCGAAGCCGTCAAGGGCCGACTCTTCGTAGACCTGGGCGATCGGTAGGTCGGACTCACTGAGCGCGACGGGAGTTTCAGCCATGACTGGCATTCTACTGAATGCCCTCGCCTTCCCGTCAGCGGTAGGCGCCCGGCAAGAAAGGAAGGGGCCGTGCTGTCAGTCTGCGCTGCCGGGGGTGTCGGGGCCGGCTGCAGGACCGATGTGAGGAACGCCGGTATCCGGCATCGTTATCCGACGTGCCCGCCGGCTCAGCCCCGGCTCAGCCTCGCGTCAGGTCAGGCCGGCGCGTCCGGTCACCTTGAGCCGGTCGACGAGAGCCTTCACCTCCTGGGCCCGCGCCCGGGTCGTCACCAGCAGGGCATCAGGGGTGTCGACCACGACGATGTCGTCCAGACCGAGCACCGCGACCGTCCGACCCGAGCCGGGAACCACCACGCCCGTTGTGTCCCTGGCCACCACCAGGTCGACGTCGCCCAGGACCTTCAGACCAGGGGCTTCCGAGAGGTCGGACAACAACGAGCCGAGCGAGGAGAAGTCGCCGACGTCATCCCAGGTGAAGCGCCCCGGCACCACGGCGACGCGCCCCACCGCCGCAGCAGGCTCTGCCACCGCGTTGTCGATGGCGATCGCGGTCAGTCCCGGCCACAGCTCGGCCAGCCGAGCCGGCTCCGCGGCGATGTCACGCAGTCCGGCAGCCAGCTGAGGGTGGTAGCCGGCCAGCGTATCGAGCAGGACCGTGGCCCCGACGACGAACATCCCTGCGTTCCAATGGTATTCGCCGGTCTCCAGGAATCCCCGTGCCGTCGCCTCATCAGGCTTCTCCACGAAGGAGCGGACCTGACGACCATGCGGGGCACCCGCGATCGCCAGGGGGTCACCGACCCGGATGTAGCCAAAACCTGTTGCAGGGAAGGTCGGTTCGATGCCGATGGTGACGACGTAGCCCTGGCGCGCGATCGCGACGGCCTCACGTACACGGCCGACGAAGACCTCCGGCTCGCCGATCACGTGGTCGGCTGCGAAGGAACCGATGATGGCGCCGGGGTCACGGCGTTCGAGGATCGCCGCGGCAAGCCCGATCGCCGCCATGGAACCCCGCGGTGAGGGCTCTGCCACCAGGTTGGCCCCGGCCAGTGCCGGGAGCTGGACTCGCACGGCCGCCTCGTGCAAAACCCCTGTGACCACCATGATGCGGTCGCCACACACGGGCTCGAGCCGGTCCCACGTCGACTGCAGCAGCGAGCGCCCGGCACCCGTCATGTCATGCAGGAACTTCGGCGACGAGGACCGCGACAGGGGCCACAGTCGCGTTCCGGCACCTCCCGCAGGGATCACTGCCCAGAGCCCGTCAATCGCCGATCCGTCGGCACCGCCCGCCATCTGTGTCATAGTGCCCGCGATCTTACGGCTCCGGCGCGTTCAGCCATTGCGCAGACGGTACAGGCGTCTCGAATAGCGCCGCCGGGCACCTCGTCCCAGCGGGCGACCACCCCGATTCGTGGCCTGGGGGACGATCCCGATCGGCTAAGATCCTGTCCTTAGATGACATCCTCCCGGTTTGCTTTACGCGCCCTCGTGCTGAGCCTCACGCTCACCGCCGCGGGCGCATTTTGCGTGGTCGACCCCGTCTCCCCGGCATCAGCTGCCGTGGGCAGCCCGGTCGGTGGCCGGCAGCTGGCTGCGCGCGGGGTCATCGTGAATCGTGAGCCCGGAGTTCCGGCCCCGCCCGCCATGCCCGGCGCATCCTTCCTCATCGCAGACATGGACACCGGGGAGATCCTGGCGGCGAAGGCTCCGCACGCCCGCCACCTGCCGGCCAGCACCCTGAAGACCCTCACCGCCCTGACCCTGATCCCCCGCTTCGACGTGAACGCGAAGATCATGGTGAAACCAGAGGACGCGCGGGTCGACGGGACCCGCGTCGGCATCGTTCCCGGCACCGCGTACAACGCAACCTCCCTCCTGCAGGGGATGCTGATGGTCTCGGGCAACGACACCGCCTGGGCCCTCGCCAGGGGGAACAAGAGCGTTGCGGTGACCGTGCGGGCGATGAACGCCAACGCGGCGTATCTGCACGCCACCGACACCGTGGCAAAGAACCCCAGCGGACTCGACGCCCCAGGTCAGACCAGCAGCGCCTACGACCTCGCGCTGATCGGCCGGGCCGCGATGAGGCTGCCCGACTTCCGCAGGTACGTGATCACCAAGCAGACAACCCTGCCGATTGGCAGGTCGGCGGACGGCAAGCGGAGACCGGGCTTCAAGATAGCCACACACAACAAGCTGCTCCTGAACTACCCGGGTGCGATCGGCATCAAGAGCGGCTACACGATCGCCGCCAAGAGCACCTTCATCGGTGCGGCCACCCGGGCAGGCAAGACCTACATCGTGACCGAGATGGCGAGCCCCAACGGCAGCTGGCGCCCCACCGCGGCGCTGCTGGACTGGGCCTTCAAGAACGGTGCCGGCATCACCCCGATCGGCGAGCTGGTCGAGCCCGGCAGGCCGATCGTGGCGCCACCCCCCACCGCAGAGCCGACGGCGGCAGCAGCGAACCGGCCCCAGGCGGCAGCAAACACGTCGGGGCTCCAGCCTCAGTCAACGCTTCCGCTGTGGGTCGCCCTGTTCAGCGTGTTCGGTCTGCTGGCACTGGTTCGCTCCGCGCTGCGACGGCGCACCTCCCGCAGACGCAGCTGAGCTGGCTCTCAGCCTCTGACGAGACGAGCCATCGACCGTATCCCGCGGGCCAGCACTCCCGTGGCCGCCATCGCGGCAGCACCCAGAACGAGCCCGGCCCCCAGCGTCGCACGGTCGCCGGACCGGGCACCGAACGACGGAAGCGACCGGTCGCGAGCTGCCGTCGCCCCGGGCACACCCGCCCTGTCAGCGCCGGTGGCGGCACCCCTGACGGTGCCGGCCCTGACAGTGCTCGGGCTCGGTGACTCGGTCCGGGCCCGGACCTCGTCGCGGTGAAGCGCATCGACGTCGTTGGCCGCCCAGGCCGCGGAGATCAGCGTCAGCCGGGCAATCAGGTTGAGCCAGACCAGCAGTCCGACCACGATCGCGAACGAGGCGAACAGCGGGTTGGCGGTCAACCGCGGCAGCAGGGCG
>DASVKO010000299.1:0-4124 GCA_036385355.1 Dermatophilaceae bacterium | reverse complement strand
CCCCGCGAGCTGGTCGCCTCGGTGCTCGAGCGACTGCCGCTCGGCAAGGGCTTCGAGGCCCAGGCAGGGTGGTTCCTGCTTCTTGGCCTGGCGGCAGGAGAGTCCGGCCAGACCCTCGACACCGGCGTGGTGCAGATGCTGACTGACCTCGGCCGTACCTGCTGCGTGGCCCGGCGACAGGTGGAGTCGCGAGCGGCCACGCCATTACAACAACTACATCGTCAGCGCGGCTACGCGTTCGTCGCAGTCGACATGGCGGGCACCGCCCGCTCCGCCGGCTGCTCCAACGAGGGTGGGGTTTCCGACATCGAGTGCTCCCACACTGTCAGCCGATGGCGGTGCCGAAGAGGCGCCCCACGGCGTAGGTGAAGGCCAAACCGGCGGCACCGCCGATGACGATGCGCAGCACCGCGGCGCGCTTCGAACTGCCTCCGATGCGGGCACTGGATGCCCCCGCCACACCGAGGGCGATCAGGACGGCCACCACGGTCACCGGCACCCTTAGGTTTGCCGGCGGCAGCAGGATCGCCAGCAAGGGCAGCAATGCACCGAGGGTGAACGACAGAGCTGATGCAGCCGCGGCCTGGGCGGGACTGGCGATGTCTTGCGGGTCGAGGTTCAGCTCGGCATCCAGGTGAGCGGCCAGCGCGTCGTGTGCCGTCAGTTCCTCGGCAACGGTCCACGCGGTGGCCGGGCTCAGCCCCTTGGCTTCGTAGATGGCCGCCAGCTCGGTCCTCTCACCATCCGGGGTATCGGTCAGCTCTCGCTTCTCCTTGGCCAGCAGGGCATGCTCGCTGTCGCGCTGGCTGCTGACCGACACATATTCACCCAGCGCCATCGACACTGAGCCGGCGACCAGGCCAGCGATCCCTGCGGTGAAGATTGCCCCGCGAGCCGACGTGGCCCCGGCAACACCGACCACGATTCCCGCAACAGAGACGATCCCGTCGTTGGCACCCAGAACCCCAGCACGCAGCCAGTTCAGCTTCGCCGCTCGGCCTCCCGAGTGTGGTTCACCCGAGTGGGTCGCCTTCCCCTCGGCAAACGCCTCGACCTGCTCACGTTCGGGCCTGGGCGGATCACTGGAAATCATGCTCCCATCCAACACCACAGGAGGTCAGATCCATGGCACTTTACTTGTTATCACCGGCGGCCCAGCAGGACCGCCGTCGTGAATGGGGGTTAGCACATGAATCATCCCGGTGGTTCCAGGAACGGGCGGGATCGTGGATCCTCGTCGCAAGATCGACTGGTGATTGCCCGTCCAGACGATGACCCGAGTTCGAAGGGACGGGTCGTCGTACAGTCGCCGGCGCGTGATCACGCCCCTGGCAGGCGGGCGGGTGGATGCCGGTCGACGTCAGGCTGTCCGCGGGCAGAGCACCAGCCTTCGATCACCCGGCCGCCACCTCGGCCGGTTGAACTCATCCCTCCGGACCGTTCGCACCGTGCAGTCACTACTCTCGCTTCCAGAACATGGCGACCAATTTCTGATCCACTGCTGGTTGTCAAGCCCGGCCCAGGAGGGACCAGCGCCGTAGACTGCGCCCATGAGGATGCCGCAGTGGCTCCAGACACCCAGAGCGAAGATCGTCGCTGTGTCCCTGGTCGTCGCTCTGGGCATCGGCGCGAGTGTGCTAGCCGTGGCGATGAAGGGCAAGGCCCCGCTCGCGAACACGCAAGCGCCGAGCACCCAGAAGCCGACTACCCCGGCGTCGGCTCCCGCTCCCGCCGTTCGTTTCATTGCACACAGTCCGCTGACCGGGCTGTCGGGCACGCCGGTGAACCGTGTCGTTGCGGTGAAGGTCAACAACACAGGGCCGGATAACGGTGGAGGCGCGCCGCTCTCCGACCTCGTCCAGCACGGCATCGGGTCCGCCGAAGTCGTGGTCGAGGAGTTGGTCGAGGGGGGTCTGACCCGACTGATCGCGATGTATCAAAGCGCGCTGCCAACGAGGGTCGGACCGGTGCGCTCGCTGCGCGCGACGGACTCATACATCGTGCTTCCGGTGCGGGGCCTGCTGCTCAGTTCGGGGGGGTCGGGGCTGGAGGTGCGTACCCTGCAGGCCCGCGGTGTCGACTTCCGCGCCGGCGGGGCTGGCTACGGACGGTTGTCGTCATCGGTCTTCGGCGAGATGGTGGACACAAAGGCGCTGCGGCAGCCGTACGTGCAGGTGCCGGATCTGCTGACGTTTGGAAGACCAGACCTTTCCAAGGCCAAGAGTATGTCGAGCTTTACCGTCCGCTTCTCATGGATGACGGTGCGCTTCACGTATCGAAACGGGATTTACGTACGCGAGCCGGATCTGGCGCAGGTCCGCTTCCCGGCGACGAACGTCTTGGTGCTGAGGACGCCCGTGCACAGCTTGTTCGTGGACCAGCATGGGGCGAAGGTTCCCGAGGAACTGCTCATCGGCAGCGGTGGGGCCACGCTCTACACCCACGGCAGGGTGATCACCGGCCGATGGCACAAACCCTCTCAGGCGAGCAGCATCAAGACGACGTTCGCGGTCCCCGCGGGCAAGACAGCGATCGAACTGGTGCCCGCGAACCAGCTGTGACCGTGAGGTCCTCCAGTTTCGGGATACCCCTACGCTGAGGGACATGCGCCTTATCCGCAGGGGACCTCTGATGTTGACGATGGCCGTCGTCTTTGCCGTCGGCATGAGCGGCTGTGCCGCGCTGGGCCCTGGCACCGGTGACGTGAAGGCGCCGAGCTCACCGGCGCCGGCGCGGTCGGTCACGACTCCTGGTCAGCCCACGGCCGAGGTCCCCGGGGCGGGGTGGGTCAAACGCGAGAATGCCAAGCCGGGCAGCACCGCCTGGAGGATCAATGCGAAAGAGATGGCCGACGATACTCAGCTGGCTGGGTACGCCGACCACGTCAGCGTGGGTGTTGGTGATCCGCTTCGGCTGTTCGTCACGACCACGGCCCGCTCGTTCACGGTCAGGGCGTTCCGGCTCGGCTGGTACAGCGGCGACCGAGCCCGGTTGGTCTGGACCTCATCGTCTGTTCCCGGTCGCAGGCAGGCTGCCGCCGTGATCGGCAATGACCGCACGGTCACCACGCGCTGGGCGCCGTCGACGACGGTCGACACCAGCGACTGGCCGGAGGGGGCGTACTTGCTGCTGCTCACTGACAGCCGAGGTCTCAAGAAGTGGGTGCCGGTCACGGTCCGCTCGAAGAGCGTCTCGGGCCGGCTGGTGCTGGTTAACGCTGTCACCACCTACGAGGCATACAACCACTGGGGTGGCTACTCGCTGTATGGCGGCCCGGGCAACAACTTCGGCACTCGCTCGTCCAAAGTCAGCTTCGACCGACCGTACGACGAGAACGGTGCCCGGATCCTCACGCAGTACGAGTGGCCCATCATCGCTGAGGCCGAACGTGATGACCTGCCGCTGGCCTACCTGACCAACGTGGAGCTCGATTCCGACCCGCATGGGTTGGACGGCGCCCGCGGGATGGTCTCCATGGGGCACGACGAGTACTGGTCAGTGGGAATGCGACGCACAGTGACCAGGGCCCGCGATGCTGGCACCAACCTGGCCTTTCTGGGCGCGAACTCGATGTACTGGCGGATCCGGTTCGAATCAAGCGCCCTCGGGGCCGCCAGAGTCGTGGTCGGGTACAAGTCTGCGGCGCAAGACCCGGTCAAGGACGACGCAAGCACCACTTCCATGTGGCGGGCCGACCCCAAGCCGTCGGCCGAGAACAGTCTGACTGGCATGCTCTATGAGTGCTTCCCCGCGCACGGCGCACTCGTGGTGATCGATCCCGGGTTCTTCCTGCTCCAAGGGACCGGCGCCACTAAGGGAGCGAGGTACGCCGGGCTCGTGGGCACTGAGATCGACCGGGCCTATCCCGTGCCGGGTACGCCGAAAAACCTGCAGGTCATCGCACACTCACCCGTGGTCTGCGGTGGGAACACGCCGACCCACTCGGACGTGACGTACTACTCGGCTTCCTCTGGCGCCGGCGTGTTCGCCGTCGGTTCGATGCTGTGGAGCTACGGCGTGCGGGGGGCCCTCACCAAATACGGGATTGACACCAGGTCGGTTTCGTTCGCCCGCAAGGTCACGGACAACCTCTTCGCAGCGATGGCGGCCGCTCCGATGGGCAA
>DASVKO010000298.1:0-2887 GCA_036385355.1 Dermatophilaceae bacterium | reverse complement strand
GACTGGGATGAGCAGGCGCCGGGGTTCGTGGAGATCGACCTGGTCGGCCACGAGGGCGGTGACGCCCGCGGCGAGTTCGCTCAAACCCTCACGGTCACAGACGTTTTCACCGGTTGGACCGAGACGAAGGCGGTGCGCAACAAGGCCCAGAAGTGGGTCTTCGCCGCTCTGGTCGAGCTCCGGGGCGGGTTCCCGTTCCCGATCCGCGGGATCGATTCCGATAACGGCAGCGAGTTCATCAACGGCCACCTGCTGCGTTACTGCGAGCAGGAGCAGATCACGTTCACCCGCTCACGGTCGGGCAACAAGAACGACGGCTGCCATGTGGAGGGAGAAGAACTGGTCGGTGGTGCGCCGCGCGGTCGGCTACCACCGCTACGACACCAGCACTGAGCTGGAGTGGCTCAACACCATCTACGGTCTGTTGCGGCTCCAGACCAACTTCTTCTCACCCCAGCAGAGACTGCTGGAGAAACACCGCCAGGGCGCGAAGGTGACCAAGAAGTACGCCAGGGCCAAGACCCCCTACCAGCAGGTCGCCGCCGACAAACGCGTCCCCCAGGACGTCAAGGCCGACCTTGCCGGGCAGTACGACCAACTCAACCCGGCACAGATCCGCCGCGACCTCCTGGCCCTGCAAGACCAGCTCCTGGAACTCGTCAAGGCCAAGCACCCACCAACCCGACTACCCCTCAAACCACCACCACCCACGCGGGCATCCACTCGTGAGGCAACGAAGACGCGTAGGCGGGCATCTTGACATGAGGCAACATGGGGTTTGCGTTGGACGGTGCTCGGCATCCCGCGAGTCCTAGGGACACGCATGATCGGGATGCGGCTTATGGAAGTTCTTTCCCTTGTTGCTTGTAGGCTCAGGTTTCGATGAGGAGTCGGCACGAGGTGTGGGTCCAGCCGCCTGGAGTGAACCCCGAAGAGGCAGCGGAGTTGGTCCTGCGGGATCTGCACAGTTCGCGCCGTGGGCTCTCGGATGCGGAAGCGCGGCGGCGGCTGTTGCAGTACGGGCGCAATGAGCTGCGGCGGCGGGGTGGGCGGCGCTGGCCGGGGGAGTTGGGCCGCCAGTTCACTCATCCTCTGGCGTTGTTGCTGTGGCTCGCTGCGGCCTTGCTGCTGATTGTCGGTTCGCTGGTGGTTGCGGCCGCAGTCGTGCTGATCATCGTGCTGAACGCCACCTTTGCCTTTGTTCAGGAGGTTCAGGCCGAGCGGGCGGTGGAGGCTCTGGCGCGGTACATCCCTCAGCGGGCGAGAGCCGTGCGCGATGGCGTTCCCCGGGAGATTGACGCGGCCGAACTGGTGCCGGGGGACGTCGTCGTCATCGAGGAGGGTGATCGGGTCGCGGCCGATGTGCGTCTGCTGGTCGGTGCCATCGAGGCGGACATGTCGGCGCTGACGGGGGAGTCCGTCCCCACGTTACGGTCGGCGTCCATCCTGGACGTCGACGTGCCCGTGCTCAGGGCACACGACCTGGTCTTCAGTGGCACGAACTGCACTGGTGGCGAAGCGCGTGGCGTGGTGTTCGCCACCGGTATGAGCACCGAACTCGGGCGCATCGCGGCACTGTCCGAGCGTGTCAAGCAGGATCTGAGCCCGCTGGAACGGCAGGTTCGGCGGGTCGCGTGGCTGATCGCCGCGGTCTCGGTGGCACTGGCGCTGGCGTTCATCCCGGTGGCCATGCTCGGCGGCCACCTGTCCCTGGTCAATGCGCTGGTCTTCGCCGCCGGGCTGCTGGCCGGGATGGTCCCGGAGGGACTGCTGCCTGTCATCACGCTGGCGCTGGCGCTGGCCGTGAAGGAGCTCGCGAAGCGTGGCGCGCTCGTCAAGCGGCTGAGCGCAGTGGAGACCCTCGGCTCGACGGATGTCATCTGTACCGACAAGACCGGCACGCTCACCGAGAACCGTATGCGCGCGACGGCCCTGTGGACGGCGGTGGGCCGCTGGGATCTGGAGGGCACCGCACCCCGCTCAGACGTCGCGCCACCCGGCCCGGTTCTGCAATCAGCAGGCCGGATCGCCGCGGCGTGCAACAACGCACGGCTCCAGCCCGGCGAGGAACCGAGCGGCGACCCGACCGAAGTGGCCGTGCTTCTCGCGGCGCAGGCACTGGGGGCCGACCCAGACGCGGTCAAACGAGAGGCTGGGCGCCGCTGGCAGTTTCATTTCGATCCCGAACTCAAACTCATGTCGACCATCGACCAACATGGCGACGGGCTCGTCGTACACACGAAAGGAGCCCCCGAGGCGCTCCTGCCACGCTGCACGACGCTACTTGACCAGCAGGGCCGGCAGGTACCGCTCCAAGCCCGTGACCACGACCGCATCACCGCCCAGGTCAACGCCTTCGCCTCCGACGGGCTTCGCGTCCTGGCCCTGGCCGAGCGGACCCTGCCTGCGGGCAAGCGGGCACCGCACCAGCGGGCGGAAGCCGAGTGCGAACTGTGCTTCGTCGGCCTGATTGCCATGCTCGACCCCCCGCGCCCGGAGGTGGCCGAGGCCGTCGCCGGCTGTCACACCGCCGGAATCCGCATCATCGTGATCACCGGCGACCACCCGCTGACCGCCGCCGCCATCGCCCGCCGCGTCGGCATCACCGGCGATCATCCCCGAGTCGTCACCGGCGACGAACTCGATCAGCTCCATGAGCACCAGATCGGCGACTTGGTACGGGACGAGCCCGACATTATCTTCGCCCGTGCCTCCCCGGAAGCGAAACTCCACGTCGCCGACGCCCTGCGCGATCAAGGACACGTCGTGGCGATGACCGGCGACGGCGTCAACGACGCCCCGGCGCTGCACCGCGCCGACATCGGCGTCGCCATGGGACGGTCGGGCACCGACGTTGCCCGGGAAGCCGCCACCATGGTGCTCACCG
>DASVKO010000297.1:0-17647 GCA_036385355.1 Dermatophilaceae bacterium | reverse complement strand
GCGCCTCGACCGTGGAGCCCTCACGTGCCAGGGCCGCTGACAGCTGGTCCTCGAAGTCCTCGACCGCGAGCTCTCCGCGCTCGAGGCGATGAACCGGTGAGCTCTCACCCGGAAGGGGGTCGACCCAGCGGCGCACGACCGAGCCGTAGTGGTTCTGGTCGACGCCGGTGGCCCGCAGCCAGCTCCCGATGGCGATGTGGATGGGCATGGTGAGGACGCCGCCCCAGTCCACGATCAGGCCCCGCATCATGCGCTCCGGCGCCGGGGGCCGTTGCGACGGCGGCCGAGATGCGGTGCGGCCACTCCGCTGACCTCGCTCGCGAGCGCCAGCAGCGACTGGCGCACCGGGGACTCGGGCGCAGCCTCGGCCAGCGATCGCCCGGCCAGCAGCGCACCGTCCAGCGTGGCGGGGTCATCGGGGATGAACCGGAGGTCGTCGATCCCGGCGAAGCGGGTGAGCGCCTCGCGGATGCGTCGCTCGGGCCCCGGACCCACTGCCGAGGCCCGCACCCTGTTGATCACGACGGTGGGTGCAGGACTGGCGACGGTACCCAGCTCCTGCAGACCGCGAACGAGACGCTGCAGCCCGATGGGGTCGCCGGCGCCCACGGCCAGGACCCGGTCGGAGACGGCCAGTGAGGTGAGAGTGGCGGCATTGCGCCGTGGCGCCAGCGTGTCGTAGCTCAGCTCCTCGTCATCCTCGAGGCTGAACCCGCAGTCGATGACGGTGAAACGGCCAAGTCGTCGCGTGAGGGTGAGCACGTGCTCGAGGGCAGCAGCGCGAAGCTCCGGCCATCTCTCGGCCTTGGGGATGCCGGTCAGCACCCGCAACCCGCCGAAGACCTCGGGTGCCAGACGTGCCAGCACGGCGAGGTCAAGGCTGCCCTGGTCGGCCGACCGGGTTGCCGCAGCCAGACCCGGCGCCTCATCAAGCAGGGAGAGTGACTGTGCGATGCACCCGCCATAGGTATCAGCGTCGACCAGCACCGTGGGCTGGCCCAGGCGGGCGAGCTCGCTGGCGAGGTTGAGCGCGACGGTGGTTCGCCCGGGCGCACCGGCCGGGCCCCAGACCGCGATGATGATGCCCTCGCTGTCAGGACCGCCGCCACCCTGTTCGGGTGCGCCGTCCCGTGCACCATGCCCGGCGGATGCCAACGCGCCGCCGGTCCCGGCCTCCGCTGGCTGCCCAGACCCCTGCGGGGCCCAGGCCCCCTTCGGGTCCGGCTCCCCTTCAAGGGCATCGAGGGCCACCTGGAGGATCTCCCCGTCGGCGTCCGCCGGTATGACGGTGGAGATCCCCAGCTGACGCAGATGCAGCTCAGCCATCTCGTCACCGGGAGGGTAGATCCCGACCACGGTCACCGAACACTCCCGCAGGTGGTCCAGCGCCGTGCGATCCAGCGAGCGCAGGTCCGCCGAGACCATCGCGACCTGGGCAAGGCCCGATCCGGCGACAGCCAGGAGATCTGCCAGGTCGGGGCACCGTCGGGCGATCCTGGCGTCCGTTCCTCGCTCCAGGGTCGTGACCAGGGCGCTCTCCCAGCGGTCACTGACCGCTGTGACGACGGACCGGCTCACGCGCCGGCCCTGCCTGGCGACCCGGGCACAGGGACCAGGGTGATCTTCGCACCCTGGTCGATGGCCGCGATCAGCTCCTGGACCCGTGCCTCCGGGACCATGATCTGCACGGCGGTCAGGCCCGAGGCTGCACCGAGCCCGCTCGCGCTGGCTTCCGGCGTGCGGGCCACCGTGGCGGCCTCGAGGGTCTTGACCGGCCTGCCGTACTTCTCCGCGGCCGACGACGGGTCCTTCGCATTGACCCAGACGTCAACGACGGAACCCGCAGCCAGCTGAGCGGCCCCGCCCCCGTCAACCAGCACGGAGACGGGTTTGAGATCGATAGATGACCGGGTGCCCAGAGCTGACCTCGGCAACAGCTCGCCCGGGCGAACATCCCGCAGGGCGAAGGTGTCCGGTGCGATGTCGTGGTCCGCGGCCACGTACCAGTGGCGGTCGGCGCCGAGCTGCACGTCGACGCGTCTGACATCGCCCTGGGTCACCGGTTGGCCGGGCACCAGGCTGGCAACCGCGGCATACATCGGCACCGTGTCATCGGCAGCGGCGATGGCCTTGGCCCCCACCGTCATGGACAGCAGCACGAGCACCACGCCGACAACCAGTCGGGTGTCGCGCCATGACGGCTTCTGCAGACGCGCTGCGGTCGGCTTGGGCAGCTCGGCCATTGTCCGTGGACCCTTCCTCGGGTGCTCTGTTCCTTGGGTGATGTGTGTGCGTTTGGTGCGTGCTCGACCACGATGGACGAAGCCTTTCGGGAGCCATCATCACCCATGGCGACCGCCGGAGCCGCATCTCATCCACAGCCCACGCAAACTCAGGTTTTTCGGGGCAAGTGACCTGATCATGAGGCCGCCGTTACCATTCACATGAATCTTGCCTCTGTGATAAACAGGAAGCCAAGAATCCATCGCACCCCAGGGAGCAGACCGCATGGCACAGCGCTTCATCCAACTGTCTGACGTCTCCGAGATCCTCGACATCTCATCGACCCAGGCTTATGCGCTGGTGCGTTCCGGCGAGCTCGCCGCCATCAAGGTGGGGGGCCGGGGCCAGTGGCGGGTCGAGGCGACCGAGCTCGAGAACTACATCCAGAGGATGTATTCCGAGACCAAGACCTTCGTTGCGGCCCACCCGTTCTGAGCACCCGCCGAGACCGAAGGCAGGTCTTGACGCCACTGCGCCACCGCTGAGAAGCAGTGCCCGGGATGACCCGACTCGCCTCAGCTGTGCCGGACGACGACGATCGCCGTGAAGGGGATGACCCGTCGCGCCACGATGTTCTCGGCGCGCCTGGCCACATCGGCCGGATGCTCACTGAGATCGAGCGCATCAGCTCCCACCGCATCGACCGTGCCCGTGGTGACCGATCCGCCGATATCGGTGAGCGACACCACTGACCGGTTGCGGCTGAGTCCGCGCAACGCATAACCCAGGCCGAATCTCTTCGCCGTAGCCATGCCGGGGCCGACTGCCGCACGGACGCCCAGCCCGTTGATCGCGACGATCGCGCCAAAGGGGACCAGGCTCCCCCGGTCGCCACGGTCGTGGACCAGGAGCCAGTCCAGGCCGGCATCAGCCACCGTGCCGCCGACCTGGACGCCGGCTGCCAGCCGCAGGTCGATGACCAGTCCCCGATGAGCGACGAATCGTTCGTGCAGTCCCACCTGCGCGCGCTCGCGACGGGTGCGGTCGGAGACCTCCAGCTCGAGCTCGCGCTGACCGTCGGCATCCAGCTGTGCCTGGAGGTCGTCGAACAGCCGGTCCCAACGCATGGATCCTCCACCCTCTGTCGTGGCTGGTGTAGATCACACCCCGCCGGAGCGTCTCCTGTCCACTTGCTCTCCTCCGCGCGAACTCGACCCTATGTTGGCAAACGCAATCAAACTGCACTAACCTGCCTCGAACCACCGCACCATCGAACATCACGTCACGGGCAAGGAGCAGGTATGCCGGTTCGTCTCAGCCCGCAGGGATCGCACCGCGTCGCCGCGGTCGCCCTGGCCAGCGCCAGCCTCGTGACGGGGGCCGCGTTGGGATATGTCTTCCTGAGCACCGCGCGGGACGCCTGGACGGCCATTGACGCGGCCGGGCCGGCGGGTCCGGCCGACGGCATGCTCCTCATGGCCGGACTGGGCGGCACCCTGCTGTCGCTCTGGCTGGGGCTGGGCATGACGCTGTCCGCGCTGTCCGCGCTCCCGGGGGCCCTCGGGGAGCTCTGCAGGCGACTGGCCGGCCGGATCGCCCCGGCCGCCGTGCGCAAGGTCGTCGCCTTCGTCCTCGGAACCACGCTCACCGCCGCGTTGATCCCGGGAACCGCCGTGGCGGGCAGCACCCCCGAGGCGGGGCGTCCGGTAGTGGTCGCCGCGGGCCAGTACGGTGACCGGGCTCTCGGAACCGTCGGAACAGTCAGAACAGGCAGAACAGTCAAAAGCGTGGTCGTGGCCGCACCCGACGCCTCCTTCCGCTTCATCAACGATCCTCCCCTCGCCAAGAACGCGATGGAGGCCGCGCCGCCTCCGGAATGGTCGCCCGGGCGGCCAGAGCGCCACGACGCGAGAGTCGTCGTCCTTCGCGGAGACACCCTGTGGTCGATCGCGGCCGACCACCTCGGACCAGCCGCCTCGCCGGCCGACATCGATGCCGAGTGGCACAGATGGCTCGCCGCCAACCGCGAGGTGATCGGGGCTGACGCCAACCTCATCCTTCCCGGGCAGCTGCTGAGCCCGCCTCCCGCACCCGGAGCGGGATCGTGACTGCCATCAGCAGCGCGGGGGTCACCGTGCTGTCGACCGCAAGCCCGCTGAAGACCGCAAGCCCGAACGACACCAGGGAGAGCCGCCGACAATCCGTCACGGCGACGCCGCTTGCGCAATCCGTCACGGCGACGCCGCTTGCCCGCATCCGGTCGCGGCCCATCCCCGACATCTCCCCGCCGGTCATCGACTCGCGCAGGGTCGTGCTGCAGGAGCTGAGCCCCTTCATCCAGGGAACCCTCGCCATCAGCTTCAGTGCCGGGTTCGAGGCCGTTGCAGACCCGGCAGACCCTGAGGACCCTGCGTACTTCGGACCCCAGCGAACCCTCGCCAGCGACCTGCCGGACCCGAAGACCTGGGTCACCCACATGGCCCAGGCCCTCATCGAGGTCATGTCGGGAGCCCGACCGGCGCCACAGGTGATCCGATGGACCACACCCGCGGTCTACTCAGCGGTCGCCCGACGCAACGCCGCCTCGGGCCGGCGCAGGCTGGTCGCCCGCCGGGCGATCGTGCGCCAGGTCAGGATCTGTGAACCCGTCGACGGGGTGATCGAGGCGTGCGCCGTCGTCGTCGACAACGGACGGGTCAGGGCACTGGCCATGCGGCTCACCGGGGTCGATCGCCGTTGGGTGGTCAGCGAGCTGCAGGTCGGCTGACCACCCTCCGTCAGTGTCGCTTGTTCCTGTTCTTGCTCTTCTTGCTCCCGCCACGAGGGTCCGAGGCCTTGCGTGACGCCCTGGTCTCACCGTTGCCTGCCGCGGTGTTGACCTGGTCGTGCTCCTCCACCGAGTAGTCGTCGCTGGGCGCCGAGTAGTGCAGTCGCGCCGGAGCCGCCGGAGTCTCCAGACCCTTGGCCCGGATGGCCTTGGCGGCCTCAAAACCGTCAAGCTCTGGAGCCCCGACAGCGTCCTGAACGTCCTGAATTCCCTGAACGTCCTCAGCGCCCTGAAGCTGCTGCGCATCCTCGGGATTGACCTCGACCTCGACGTTGAAGAGGTAGCCGATCGACTCCTCCTTGATCGCCTCGTTCATCGCCTCGAAGAGCGTGTACCCCTCGCGCTGGTACTCCACGAGCGGGTCACGCTGGGCCATGGCACGCAGGCCGATGCCCTCCTGCAGGTAGTCCATCTCATACAGGTGCTCGCGCCACTTGCGGTCCAGCACGGACAGCACGACTCGCCGCTCCACCTCGCGGGCGACCTCTTCACCCAGAGCGAGCTCCCTCGCGTCATAGGCGTGGTGGGCGTCAGAGGTGAGCTCCTCCCGCAACATCTCGGCGGTGATGCTGCCGTGGCCACCGGCTGCCTCCTCGACCTCCTCGATGCTGATCGAGACGGGATACAGGGTCTTCAACGCGACCCAGAGCTTCTCCAGGTCCCAGTCGTCGACAAATCCCTCAGCGGTGGCCGCGTCGACGTACCCGGTCACGACGTCGTTGATGAAATGCCGGATCTGCTCGTGCAGGTCCTCGCCCTGGAGCACGCGCAGGCGCTCGCCGTAGATGACCTCACGCTGGCGGTTGAGCACATCGTCGTACTTCAGGACGTTCTTGCGGATCTCGGCGTTACGCGCCTCAACCTGGGTCTGAGCGCTCTGGATGGAGCGCGAGACCATCTTGGACTCGATCGGGGTGTCGTCCTCCATCTTGGCCGTGGTCATGAACCGGTCGACCATCGCCGCGTTGAACAGCCGCATCAGGTCGTCCTGCAGCGACAGGTAGAAACGGCTCTCGCCCGGGTCGCCCTGACGGCCGGACCGTCCACGCAGCTGGTTGTCGATCCGGCGAGACTCGTGACGTTCGGTGCCCAGCACGTAGAGACCTCCGAGCGCGGTGACCTCCGCGTGCTCCGCGGCAACCGCGTTCTCGGCGGCCTGCAGGGCAGCCGCCCAGGCCGCTTCGTACTCCTCAGGGGTCTCGACCGGGTCCAGCCCCCTCGCCTTGAGCGCGGCAACCGCGCTGAACTCGGGGTTGCCACCGAGCATGATGTCCGTACCGCGACCGGCCATGTTCGTCGCGACGGTCACCGCCGACTTGCGGCCGGCCTCGGCGATGATGGACGCCTCACGCTCATGCTGCTTGGCGTTGAGGACCTCGTGGGGGACACCCCTGCGACGCAACAGCCCGGCGAGGTGCTCGCTCTTCTCGACGCTGACGGTGCCGACCAGGACAGGCTGGCCTCGCTTGTGACGGGTGGCGAGATCCTCGACGACCGAGTTGAACTTGGCCTCTTCGGTGCGATAGACGAGGTCAGCCTGGTCCACCCGGATCATCGGCTGGTTCGTGTCGATCTGCACGACGCCCAGCTTGTAGGTGCTCTGCAGCTCAGCGGCCTCGGTCTGGGCTGTGCCCGTCATACCGGAGAGCTTCTTGTAGAGGCGGAAGTAGTTCTGCAGCGTGATCGTGGCCAGGGTCTGGTTCTCGTTCTGGATCTCGACGCCCTCTTTGGCCTCGATCGCCTGGTGCATGCCCTCGTTGTACCGGCGCCCGGCCAGCATCCGGCCGGTGTGCTCGTCGACGATGAGGATCTCGCCGTTCAGGTTGACGTAGTCCTTGTCCCGCTTGAACAGCTCCTTGGCCTTGATGGCGTTGTTGAGGTAGCCGATCAGCGGGGTGTTGACGGACTCGTAGAGGTTCTCGATGCCCAGGTAGTCCTCGACCTTGGCGATCCCCGCCTCCAGGACGCCCACGGTGCGCTTCTTCTCGTCGACCTCGTAGTCACCCTCGCCGTCCTCGCCACGCTTGAGACGCTTGACCAGGGTCGCGAACTGGACGTACCACTTGGTCGCCTGGTCGGCCGGACCGCTGATGATCAGCGGCGTGCGGGCCTCGTCGATGAGGATCGAGTCGACCTCGTCGACGATGCAGAAGCTGTGACCACGCTGGACGAGCTCGTCACTGGACCAGGCCATGTTGTCGCGCAGGTAGTCGAAGCCGAACTCGTTGTTGGTGCCGTAGGTGATGTCCTTGGCGTACTCGAGGCGACGATCGGACGGGGTCATCGCCGACAGGATGCAGCCCGTCTCGACGCCGAGGGCACGGTGGACCCGGCCCATCAGCTCGGACTGGTAGGAGGCCAGGTAGTCGTTGACGGTGATGACGTGGACGCCCTTGCCCTCAAGGGCATTGAGGTATGACGCGAGGGTCGCGACGAGGGTCTTGCCCTCACCGGTCTTCATCTCGGCGACGTTGCCCAAGTGCAGGGCCGCCCCGCCCATGATCTGAACGTCGAAGTGACGCTTGCCGATGGTTCGCTTGCTCGCCTCGCGCACCGCCGCGAAGGCCTCGGGCAACAGGTCGTCGAGGCTCTCGCCGTCGGCCAGACGCGTGCGGAAGATATCGGTCTCACCGCGCAGCTCCGCGTCGGTGAGCTTCTCGAAGTCCTCCTCGATCGCGTTGACCTGCTTGGCGATGACCGCCAGCTTCTTGAGGATGCGGCCTTCGCCGACGCGCAGCAGTCGGTCAATGATCGGAATCGGCACGAGACACTCCTGATGAAATCAACCATGATGTGGACCAGTACGCCATTACTCAGCAGGACCTAGGCTAGTGGGTGATGACCCACGCTCCATCTTCTGCGGAGAACGCCGTGTCTCCTGAAAACGCCGCGGGGCCCCCGATCGTGCCGCCGACCACGTCTTCCCACCAGCCCCCCGGTCATCCTCCGGTGTTCGAGACCACCCGGCTACGCCTGCGCCCATGGCGAGACACGGACACCCCGGGCAGCGGTCAGGGACCGGATGCCGACAGCCTGCGATTCATGCCCGCCGGTGCCCAGCCCGGGCCGGAGGACTTCCCGGCCTGGCTGGCGCGTCGCCGCCGCGACATGGACACGGGGGCAGACCTCCACTGGTGCATCGCCGACGCGACGACCGACGAGATGCTCGGCAACGTCCAGATCTTCCGGATGGGACCGGTGGAGGGTCGATTCCAGGGCGAGCTCGGCTACTGGCTGCGGCCCGGGGCCAGGGGACGGGGCATCCTCGGCGAGGCGATCGGCCCGGTCATCGCCCACGCGTTCGCGCCGGTCGAGAACGGAGGGCTCGGACTCGTCCGGCTGCACGCCGGCACCAACAGTGACAACGTCGCATCACAGTCGATCCTGCGATCTGCCGGGTTCGCCCGGTGGGGCGCCGCCCACCAGGCCTGGCGTCGCAGCGATGGCTCATTGTCCGATGGCGTGTACTACGAGCTGCTGGCCGACACGGATCGTCACGCTGCCAGCGCGGCGGCCACGGCGCTGACCCCGACCGTGCTGAGCGGCGAACGGGTCCGGCTCCGCCCGTGGTCCGGCGACGACCTGCCCCGGCTGGCAGCGGGTCTGGCCAGGGACTCAACGCCCGTGGACGAGTCCGTGCCCCGGCAGTGGCTGGACCGGCGTCTGCAACGCCAGGACACCCAGATCGTCAGCTGGTGCATCGCCGACCGGACCACCAACGAAGCGGTCGGCAGCATCGACGTCTTCGACATCGGACGTCCGGTGATGCCCGGTGGCTGCGAGCTGGGCTACTGGAGCCACCCGGACTCCCGCGGCAGGGGCCTGATGACCGAGGCCCTGCGACGCCTGCTCCCCCACCTGCTGGGCAGCCCGGAGTCCGGCGGCCTGGGCCTGCGCCGGGTCACCGCCCGGACCAGCGAGCTCAACGTCGTCTCGCAGTCGGTGCTGAGGGCCGCCGGGATGCGCCAGTGGGGCACCGCTCCCCTGGCGAGCATGTCGCCCGACGGCGTTGCGGTGGCCCAGGTGCACTTCGCCGTGCTCGCCGACGAGCCGGGGCAGCCGACGGACGCCGCCGGGTGCCAGGGGACCGGCCTGCGGGCTGTCACGCTGGAAGGACACGGAGTACGGCTACGCGAATGGCGGCATACCGATGCCGACCGGGTCGTGGAGGCGTGCAACGACGACCGGACACGGCACTGGCTGGGCAGCCTGCCCTCGCCATACACCCTCGAGGACGCCCGCAGGTACGTCGAGACCCGCGGCGAGGAAGCCGGCCAGGGCAAGGGCCTGTTCTGGTGCGTGGCTGAGACCGGGACCGACGTCTGCCTCGGGTCGGTCGCGATCATGGATCTGCGCGATGCGCTGGGGACCGCGGGCATGATCGGCTACTGGGCCCACCCGGAGGCGCGGGGTCGCGGCGTGATGACCGAAGCCGTGCGGCTGGCGGTGCGACACGCGTTCATCCCGCGCGAGGACGGCGGCCTGGGGCGACGACGCCTGCGGCTCAACGCCGCTGACCGCAACACGGCCTCACGGCACGTTGCCCTGGCCAACGGCTTCACCGAGGTCGGCCGTGACCGTCAGGCAGAACCGCTGGCTGACGGGACGTTCGCCGACCTGGTGCGTTTCGACCTGCTGGTCGACGAGTGGCCCCCCGATAGCTAGCAGCTAGCCGGCGACGGAGCCGAGTCCCTGCCACGAGGCCATCGAGGCGAGGTGCCGGTCCAGGGCAGGCCCGGCCTCGGCTGGAGCGCCGGGCTCCCAGTGGATCGCGTGCACCCGCAGCACGTTCGCGGCGCGGTCCGACTTGAGGTCGACCCGGGCGACCAGAGTGTCCCCGAACAGGAACGGCAACACGTAGTAGCCGTGGATCCGCAGTGCGGCCGGGACATAGATCTCGAGCCGGTAGTGGAAGCTGAACAGCGCCAGGGTCCGGTCCCGTTGCCAGATCAGGGAGTCGAAGGGACTGAGCAGGGCCTCGGCATGCACCCGGCGCGGGATGCGGGCGTCCTTGTGCAGGTATGCCGGCCGCTTCCACCCGTCGATGCTCACCCGGGCGAGGTCGCCGGAGGCGACGAGGGAGTCCAGGGCGGGACGGGCCTGCTCGGGCCTGAGCCGGAAGTAGTCACGCAGATCCTGCTCGGTGCCTACCCCGTGGGCTTTGGCCGCGATCACCATGAGCCGGCGGAACGCCTCGTCGTCCGGCGGACGCAGAGCGGGCGAGATCGACTGCACTGCGACGTCCTTGGGCAGGACCCGTTCGAGAGCGGCATACCGTCGCTCGAACTGCGTCGTCCGACCGGCGCTGCTGATCTGTCCCGACCAGAACAGGTGCTCCAGGGCGTTCTTGGCCAGGGACCAGTTCCAGCCCCACTCGCTTCTGTCCCGTGGCAGGTCGTGTGCCAGGGCCCTCTCGAGCTGGCGCGAGGTGAGCGGGCCGCGCGCGACGACCTCCGCGAAGACGGCCTGCACGAGCTCGGGGTGCTCCAGTGCGACGCGCTGCATGCCGCCCCAGGAGTCGGACAGCGCACGCTTCATCCGGAAGTTGAGCAGAGCCCACGTCTGCGGCGGGATCAGGCTCGCCTCGTGGGCCCAGTACTCGACCAGACGGCGCGGCGCGACGTCACGAGCCCGGTCGAGCAGCGCCGAGTCATAGGGACCGAGACGGGAGAAGAAGGGGAGGTACTGGCTGCGGGTGAGGACGTTGACACTGTCGATCTGGATGATGCCCACGCGGTCGATGACCCGCTGGAGCTGGCGCATGGTGACAGCGCCCGGTGCTGGTCGTGGGTCAGCCAGACCCTGGGCCGCGATGGCGATACGCCGGGCCTGGGCCTGGGTCAGGCGGTGGGACAGGTTGGGCACGACAGCACCCTATGGTGAGCGCGGACAACCGCCGATTCGGGTGCTCGTGGCTGTTGTAAGGGGACCCTTACCGGATGCAGAATGAAGGAATCCCCGCAAGACCCCATGAACTCACCTGGAGGTATTCCGATGATCAGTAATGCTCAGTTGACTCCGGTCCTGCCGGTGGTCGACGTATCCCGCGCGGCCGGCTTCTACCGCGACCGGCTCGGTCTGAAGGACGCCGGGGCCGACCCGGCGGGCAACCACCTGGTGCAGACAGGCACCGGGACGTTGATCGCCCTGATGCCCGCCGAGGAGGGCGCGCAGAGCGCTCACACCGTGCTCACCTTCGAGGTCGAGGACATCGACAACGAGATCAGGGACCTCGAGGGTCGCGGCGTGGGATTCTACGACTACGACCTGCCGGACCTGAAGACCACGGACCACGTGGCCGTCATGGGCGCCGAGAAGGCTGCCTGGTTCGCCGACACCGAGGGCAACATCCTCTGCCTGCACGAGGTGATCGCAGACCAGTCCTCCTGACGGATCATGGCACTCTGACAGAGCCCAGGCCTCACCCCCACGGAATACCGGCGCCTGGGCTCAGTCGGGCAGATCGAGGATCTTCTCGCGGAAGGCGTACATCGCTGCTTCCATACGCGAGTGGAGCTGGAGCTTCTCAAGGATGTTGCGCACGTGGTTCTTGACGGTGTTCTCCGAGATGAACAGCTCGCGGGCGATGTCCTTGTTGGCCATGCCCCGGGCCACCAGCTTGAGCACCTCCAGCTCGCGCTCCGTCAGCCGGGGGGCCGGTGTGGCCGGCCTCTCATCCTGTTTCTTGATCATCAGGGCGAACTCCGACAGCAGCTTGGAGGCCATCGAGGGCGAGATCAGCGACTGCCCGGCATACACCGCCCGCAGCCCGCTGACGATCTCCTCACCCGGCACGTCCTTGATGAGATAGCCGTTCGCGCCGGCCCGAACCGCCTCATAGAGGTCGTTCTCCTCGTCGGAGATGGTCAGCATGATGATCTTGGTCGAGGGCGCGAGCTCCTTGATGGCCAGGCAGGCCTCGATGCCGGTACGGCGCGGCATCCGCACGTCCATCAGGACGACGTCCGGCAGCAGCTCCTCGGTCCGGCGAATCGCCTCGACACCGTCGCCGGCCTCGCCGACGATGGTGATGTCGGACTCCTGACCGAGCACGAGCTCCAGGCCTCGCCGGTAGAGGACGTGATCGTCCGCCACCAGGACCCTGATGGGCTCGCCCGGCGCTGCCGGATCGTGCGGCCCCTGCGCCGCCCCGTCACCATGTGTAGTCACTTGGACATCATGGCACGGAGAGGGCGCCAAGGGCACCGTACGGCCTGACCGTACGATGCCCTTGTCCACCGGATAACTGCTCTAGGAGACGCGCTCCTGCTCCTCCGAGACGTCCAGATGGATCACGCCATAGGACCAGCCACGTCGGCGGTACACAACGCTGGGCTGATTCGTGTCCTTGTCGTGGAACAGGTAGAAGTCGTGCCCCACGAGCTCCATCTCGTAGAGCGCCTGGTCCAGCCCCATGGGCGAGGTGGCGTGGATCTTCTCACGCACGTGAATCGGTGAGTCTCCGTCCGCACCCAGGATGTCCACGTCCTCCTTGCCCGGTGAGGCGGCATCAACAGCGCGGCCCAGAGGATCCTCGGCAAGCCGCGAGGTGGCCTGTGCCACGGACTCGGGCACCCGCCGCCCGCGATGCACCCGACGCCGGTCGTGGTCACGCCTGAGGCGCTCCAGCAACTTGTCCATCGCTATGTCCAGGGCACCGTACTTGTCGTCGGCGATGGCCTCGGCCCGCACGACTGGTCCCTTGACATGGCAAGTGATCTCGACTCGGTCGCATGCTTTGGACTGGCGTTTGTTGGCTTCGTGCGTCACCACAACATCGAGGCGCTGAACGCGCGGCGCGAGTTGTGGGACCTTGGCCAGCTTCTCGTCCAGGTGACGGCGAAAACGCTCTGAAACCTGGACGTGCCGTCCAGTGACGACGATCTCCACGGGAGTCCTCCTTAGGTGAACAACAGCTTCTTGTGGCCCGCGCCGGGCCTTTAGCCGCCGCACCACCCCCGTCTCGGGCTGCACCCCAAGGTGCCCCGCGGCGCCCACCGTCCAACGGTGCCGGCGCCCGATTCCGCCGTTTCTACGGCGACCCAGGGGCTCATACTTGAACGGTAGACCACGAATGGGTGCGGCGATACACCGACTGGGAATACACGGGGGTCAGGCCCACCCCGGGAAGTGCGACAGGGCATCTCTCTCCCGGGCACCGCCGCCGGATGGTGTCCCGCGTCTCTCGGTGGCGGCGACCGTTGCCGCCGCGACGTGGCCCGCACCACCGGCACGCAGGGCTCGGGCCGCCTCCACCAGGGTGGCTCCGGTGGTCAGCACATCGTCAGTCAGCAGGCAGGTCGCCCCTGTGATGCCGGCCCTCCATCTCGGCTGAACCTGCATCGCCCGCTCCAGGTTGGCGGCTCGCTGGCTGTGGTTGAGCCCTGCCTGATCAGCAACCCGGCGCCGAAGCCTGAGCACGGACGCGACCCGGAGGTCGCCCCCGGAACGACCCGTCTGCGCCACCGCCAAGCGGGTCAGCAGCTCCAGCGGGGCGTCCCCCCGCCTGCGGACGGCCGAGGGCGACGACGGAACGGGCACGACGAACACCGGCCCGCTCCCCGACGTCAGAACCGCCCCGAGCAGGGGACCGGCGCCCAGCGCCTCGGCCATCGCGCCGGACAGCATCGGCGCCAGAACCGTCCCGAGGTCGCGACGGTCCCCGTCCTTGAAGGCCACCAGCGCCGCGCGCACCGCGCCGTCATACGGCGTCGCCGCCCAGGTGGGCGGATGACTCAGCGGACAGGGCGTGGGACGAACTTGCCGTGGGCCCCCTGGATAGGTGGCCTGACCCGACTCGCGCTCGCACTGCGCGCACCAGGTCTGGCCTGGTGCGCCGCACCCGCCACACGTGGTCGGCAGGGCCATCTCCAGAGCTGCCCGCACTGCGCGACGGACGACGGCGATCCCGGCGAAGTCGATGCTCATCGTCATGGGACGAGACTGCTCTGCCCTCGGGCATCCGGAAGACCTGGTGCCAGGGGTCTGTGGACGGTGGGGTCAACGGCCGATGAGCTGTGGAAAACAGCGAACGACGCGCTGAGAACAGCCGAGATGGGATTCGCCATTCAGGGGACAAAACGCCCTTGGAACAGCAATGATGAGGGTGATCCCATGTTGGGAAAAAGATAGGGGACCGCTGGTGAATACAACGTGGTCCGGGGTGATGCCCACACTGCTGAGGTCGGCGGTCGTCGCCGCCGCCATAGTCGTCGGATCTGCGGGTCATGACGTGCTCAGTGTGCTGCCCTGGGCGGTACTCATCCTGATCCTTGACCTCGTGGCGGGGATCCTCCTGGGGTTCGGCCCCGGGCAGTCCGGGACCAGGCGCAACCAGGCCCTGGCCGTGACCATCGCGGGTGCTGTGGTCGCGGGGGCTGCCATCGCCAGCCTGTCCACTCCCCTGTCACTGTCACAGTCACTGCCACCGGCGATGCTGATGCTGATTCCTGCCTTCCGGGCCGGAGAGGAACGCGGGCGCCTGGCCGCCGTCGCCGCGGTCGCGACCTCAACGATCGTCGCCCTGGGCGCTGCCCAGGTCCGTGGAACCGCCACCGGCAGCTACCTCACCGGCGTCCTGCAATGGGCGATCCTGGCTGTCGCCCTGGGACTCCTCGGCGCCTGGACGGCCCAGCTGAAGGACCGGAGGAGCAGCCCGCGGTCACCGGACACTCCGGCGGCACAGGAGGCCGTACGTCTGCTGCGGCGTCTGAGCGACCTCTCCGGGGTGCTTGAGGGCGGCTTCGACGCGCCAGCCTCCGCGGAGCTGCTGCTGCATGCGGTGAAGGACAGGATCCCGGGCAGCCGGATGGCGGTCCTCGTCGGCGTCGGTTCCGAGCCCGCCGTCCCGCTCGCGCTGCGCGGCATCGATCGCCTCCCCTGGCCGAGCCCGACGACAGCCGACTCGGTGCTGGGACGAGTCTGGCGCACGGGGGTCGCTGAGGCCGGGTCCTGGACCTCGGTCAACGAGGAGAGGGCGATCGCCGCCGCTCCGCTACGCGACTCGGACGGCGCCCGCATCGGCATCGTCGTCGTCGATCGGGTGTCGACGTCTCCCTTTGTCGACGACGACCTCCACGCACTGGTTGATCTTGCCGAAGGCCACAGCGCCAATGTGGACGTGGCCCTGATCTTCGCCGCGCTGCGACAGAAGGCAGCGTTCGAGGAACGCGAGCGTCTCGCCCGCGAGATGCATGACGGGATCGCCCAGGAGCTCGTGGCGCTCGGCTATCGCATCGACGTTGCCCGCCGCCAGGCTGCAGCCGATGCTCCGCAGTTCGCGCCAACGCTCGAAGAGGCACGTGCGGACCTCAGCCGGGTGCTCACCGACCTGCGCCTGCGGATCGCCGATCTTCGGCTGGCGGTGCGCCCCGACCAGGGCCTCGGTGCCGTGGTGGGTGCCCGCCTCCAGCAGTTCGGAGCCGCTACCGGGCTCACTGTGGGGCTGCGGCTGAGCGAGTCGCCGTACCGGCTCCCGGCCCACCTGGAGACCCTGGTCTACCGGCTGTTCCTGGACATCCTGAACGACGCGCGGAACGCCCGTGGCGTCACCGGAATCGAGGCGCGCCTCGACGTCAACGCACCCCAGGCCTGGCTGCAGATCAGCCATGACGGGGAGTCACTCCTGACAGCCGACACCTTCCGGGATCACCCGCTCGCCGCCCTGGGTGCCACGATAGAGGTGCAACCCAGCGTCAAAGGAGTCACCGTGAGGCTCGCGCTCAACGACAAAAGGCCGGAGCACCTGCCGGACCTCGTCCCCGAAAGGATGCGTCTGATCCCATGACTATCCAAGTTGTCATCGTGGACGACCACAACCTGGTCCGTGAAGGCATTGCCCGGCTCATCGACTCCGAGCCCGATCTCGCCGTCAAGGCACAGGCCTCATCGCTGGCGGGGGGCCAGGCCCTGATGACCGAGGGAGGCGCCGATGTGCTGGTGGTGGACGTGACCATGCCCGACGGGAGCGGCCTGACCCTGGCACGATCGGCCAGGGCGGCCGACCCCGAGCTGGGCATCGTGGTGCTGACCATGCACAACGACGACGACACTCTGCTCGAGGCCCTCGATGCGGGCGCCTCCGCGCTCGTCCTGAAGAGCTCATCGGCCGACGAGGTGCTGGATGCGATCCGCCGCGCTGCGAGCGCCCCCGACGCCTTCACCGCGACCGGGCTGGGTGCCGCCCTGCGACGCCGCGACGCCGTCGCTGCCGCGAAGCCGATCCTGACGCCGCGCGAGACCGAGGTGCTGATGCGTCTGGTGGATGGCGACTCCGTCGCCACGGTTGCCAAGCAGCTGTTCATGAGCGAGTCGACGGTCAAGACGCACGTCGCCAGGGTCTACGAGAAGCTCGGCGCACATAACCGGGCCAGCGCGATCATGGCCGCGGTCCGCCTCGGTTTCGTCAAGCCCGACCGACCCGACGCCCGCTGACCAGACCGGCAGGACCGACGCCCGACCAGACCGGCCGACCCCACGCCCCCTGGCTGAGGCCACCGACGAGAGACCTCACATGTTGCTGAAGGCGTCGATCATCCGGATGGCGCCAGGTCCGATGATCACGATGAACAGGGCCGGGAAGATGCACAGCAGCATCGGGAGCAGGATCTTGACCGGCACCTTCTGAGCCTTCTCCTCGGCCCGTTGCCGGCGGATCAGGCGCATCTGCACCGACTGTTCACGGAGCACGGCCCCGATGGGCAGGCCGAGGCGATCTGCCTGGACCAGCGCCGTGACGAAGGTCCGGATCTCGGGAACCTTCGTGCGCGCCGCAAGGGACGAGAAGGCAGCCCCCCGGGACTTGCCGATCTGTATCTCGGCCAGGACCCGGGCGAACTCTCCGGCCACCGGGCCGTCGACCGATTTCGCCACCTGGAGGATGGCGCCGTCGAATCCCTGGCCGGCCTCGACACAGACGGTCAGCATGTCGAGTGCATCGGCGAGCCCGCGCCGCAGCACTTCCTGCCGCTTGGCGCCAGTGTTCATGACAAGCAGATCCGGCAACATGAACCCGGCGGTGGCACCGAGAGCGGCGAAGAGAAGTCCCTTGAGGCTAACCCCCCCGATGAAGACACCCACGAGTCCGCCCAGAATCAGCCCCGCGCCCTTGAAGCCCAGCATCCGCTCGACCGTCCAGCCCGCAGGGTTGCCCGCGAGATCCAGCAGCCGGGTGAGCCTGTCACCGGTCCCCGATGGTGACAGGCGCACGGCAAGGCCCTTCGTCCCCGCCAGGAAGGGACGGACGAGGCGGTCCGCCACCGGCAGGTCACTGCGCCCCACGTCCTCCCTGGACACGGAGTGCTCGATCATCGCGAGACTGCGTGCCACTCCTGTGGTGGTGCCACTGCCCACCGTGATGACGAGAAACAACATGACACAGGCCGCCGCCACGCTGACGGCGCCAACCAGCAGCAGGAGAGCCATCTAGACCTCCACCTTCACGACTTTGCTCATCCAGAAGACCCCGAACGACATCGAGATCACGGCGCCGACCAGCATCCCGATCCCGATCACAGTGCTCCACAGCAGCGCGACGTACGGCTTGTTGACCACGAGCATGTAGAGGAATATCCCGATGGGGAGGGCGATCAGGATGTA
>DASVKO010000296.1:0-15437 GCA_036385355.1 Dermatophilaceae bacterium | reverse complement strand
CGGCGCATGCTCCACAGCGCCGCAACCAGGACGCCGGTCAGCGAGGCGGGGATGGAGATCATCAGGATCTGCGGGATGGAGTAGGCCTCACCCAGTCCGGCCTTCGCGCCGAGGATGGTGACCAGGGAGACGGTGGCCACGGACACCGGAGAGGCGGTGATGCCCATCTGGGAGGCGACGGAGGAGGCTGCCATGGGCCGCTCCGGGCGGATGTTGTTCTTGATCGCGATGTCGTCGATGATCGGGAACATCGTGTAGACCACGTGGCCGGTGCCGCACAGCACGGTGAGCGTCCACGTGGTGAGCGGCGCCAGGATGGTGATGTACTTCGGATGCCTGCGCAGGATCTTCTCGGCGAACTGCATCATCACGTCGAGGCCGCCGGCGCTTTGCAGCACGGACGCGCACCCGATCACCGCGAGGATGGTCAGCATCACGCTGACCGGTGGTTCGCCGGGGGTCAGCCCGAACACGAAGACGAAGATGACCAGCCCCACGCCGGAGATGAGGCCCAGCCCGATGCCTCCGTAGTGGGTTCCGAGCAGCAAACAGGCCAGGATGACGACGATCTGCAGGGTGAGGATCATGGGTTCTTTCCTGTGGGAGCCCGCCGACTGCCAAGGGTTGCGGCAGACAGGCTGGACCGGGGGAACCGGAGATGGGTGAACCGGTTCACTCGCGGCCATTCTCGTTGACCGGCGGGTGAACCGGTGGGGACCTACGTCCCCCGTACGTCCCCGGAAGCTGGTGACGTGCCTCACAGATGCCGGCCGGGCAGGCGGCAGGCAGCCCGGTCTCCCTCAGCGCCCGGACGTGGGCCGGGTCATCGAGAGCACGTCCAGAGCCTTGTCGAGCTGGGCCGGGGTCAGGTCCCCGGCCTCGAGGTGGCCACGGTCGATGACGATGTCCCGGATGGAGCGACCGTCGCGCACGGACTGCTGGACGATCTCGGCGGCCGCCTCGTAGCCCAGGTAACGGCTGAGCGGCGTGACGATGGCCGGCGAGCTCCGGGCGAGGTCAAGGCACCGCTGCTCGTCGGCGGTGATGCCGTCAACGCACCGGTCGGCCAGGAGCCGGCAGGCCGAGGCAAGGAACGTCAGGGACTCGAGAAGGTTGCGTCCGATGACGGGCAGCATGACGTTGAGCTCGAAGTTGCCGGCGGCCCCTGCCGTGGTGATGGTCGCGTTGTTGCCGATGACCTGGGCGCAGACCATGAGGACTGCCTCGGGGACCACGGGGTTGACCTTGCCGGGCATGATGCTCGACCCGGGCTGCAGCTCAGGAAGGTGTATCTCGCCCAGCCCGGTCCGGGGGCCCGAACCCATCCAGCGCAGGTCGTTGCAGATCTTGGTCAGGCTGACCGCCAGGACGGTGGCGGCTCCGCTGAGGGCGACCAGGGCATCCTGGCTGGACTGGGCCTCGAAGTGGTCCCAGGCCTCCCGGAACTCGCCGTCCGTGGCCCGGTTGAGCCGGGCGATCACGCCGGAGGCAAACCCCGGGGTGGCGTTCAGGCCGGTGCCGACCGCGGTCCCTCCCAGGGGCAGCTCGGCGGCGCGGTCCGCAGCCTCGAGCAGTCGCTCGCGGGCCAGGTCGATCTGCCGTCGGTAGCCGCCGAACTCCTGACCGAGAGTCACCGGGACGGCATCCATCAGGTGCGTCCTGCCCGCCTTGACGACGCTCGCGAACGCGCTCTGGCGACCGTGCAGGGCCTGGGACAGGTGCCGAAGGGCGGGTTCCAGCAGGTCCCGGGTGGCGAGCACGGCGGCCACCCGGATGGCGGTGGGGAAGGTGTCGTTGCTGGACTGCCCGGCGTTGACGTGGTCGTTCGGGTGGATGTCCAGGCCGGAGGCCAGCTGGGCGATGCGGGCCACGACCTCGTTCATGTTCATGTTGGTGGACGTGCCGGAGCCCGTCTGGAAGACGTCCACGGGGAACTGGTCGTCGTGCAGGCCACGGGCCACCTCGTCGGCGGCCGCCACGATGGCGCGGCCGACGTCGGGATCCAGCGAGTCGAGCTCGACGTTGGCCCGTGCGGCAGCGGACTTGATCTGGGCCAGGGCGTGCAGGATCGGCAAGGGCATGGTCAGCCCGGAGATCGGGAAGTTCGCCACCGCCCGGGCCGTCTGGGCGCCCCAGAGTGCGTCAGCCGGCACCTCCACCTCGCCCAGCGAGTCATGCTCGATCCTCATGGCGTCATCATGACCCAGGACCATGGCTCAGCACCATGGCTCAGAGCTTGCGCAGCCGGATCCGGCGGACGCTGTGGTCCACACCCTTGGACAGCACGAGGGTGGCCCGCCCCCGGGTGGTCAGCACGTTGTCGATGAGGTTCCGCTCGTTGACGGTGCCCCAGATGCCCTCGGCGATCTCGCGGGCCTGCTCGTCGGACAGCCCTGCGTAGCGGTGGAAGTAGGAGGTCGGGTCCGTGAAGGCGGTCTCGCGAAGGCGCAGGAACCGCTCGACATACCAGGTCTTGATGTATTCCTTGCGGGCATCCACATAGACGGAGAAGTCGAAGAAGTCGCTGACCGCAAGACCCGTGCGCCCGTCGGCGAGCACCCTGGGGGCCTGCAGGACGTTGAGGCCCTCGACGATGAGCACGTCCGGACGGCGTACCACGATCTGCTCGCCGGGCACGATGTCGTACGTCAGGTGGGAGTAGACCGGCGCGCTGACCTCGTCCTTGCCGGCCTTGACCTCGGCCACGAACCTGAGCAGGCGCCTGCGGTCATACGACTCGGGGAAGCCCTTCCGCTGCAGGATTCCCCGGCGTTCGAGCTCCGCGTTGGGGTACAGGAAGCCATCGGTGGTCAGCAGCTCGACCCGGGGCGTCCCCGGCCACCGGGCCAGGAGCTCACGAAGGATGCGGGCCGTGGTGGACTTGCCCACGGCGACCGAGCCGGCTACCCCGATGACGAACGGGGTGCGCTCGGGCTGCTCGCCCAGGAAGTCGTTCGTGATCCGGTGCAGGCCCTCGCTGGCCCCGACGTAGAAGTTGAGCAGGCGCGAGAGGGGCAGGTAGACCTGCTCGATCTCGGCGAGGTCCAGGCGCTCGCCCAGCCCCCGGAGCCGGGTCACGTCATCCTGGGTGAGGCTCAGCGGGTGGTGGTCGCGCAGCCGGGCCCACGCCGCACGGTCGAGCTCGACGTACGGCGACAGCAGGGAATGGGTATGGCGCGTTCGCACCTGCCCATTGTGGCTGATTCACGCCGTGGCCGCGGATCGGGCGCCTCCGGTTAGGCTGAGCCCCATGTGCGGAATCGTGGGATATGTGGGACCGAAGGTCGACGGCAGGGCCCAGGAGGTGATCATGGAGGGTCTGGCCAGGCTGGAGTACCGCGGGTACGACTCGGCCGGCGTGGCTCTGGTCGCGGGGGAGCACGTGGTGACCACCAAGCGCGCCGGGAAGCTCGCCAACCTCATCAGGGCACTGGCGCAGGAGCCGCTGCCCGACTCGGCAACCGCCATCGGGCATACCCGCTGGGCCACCCACGGGGCACCGACCGATGAGAATGCGCACCCCCACCGCGGTGGCGTGGACGGCAAGCTCGCCCTGATCCACAACGGCATCATCGAGAACTTCCACGGGCTGAGGTCCGGGCTGATCGAGGACGGCGTCGTGTTCCTGAGCGAGACCGACACCGAGGTCGTCGCCCAGCTCCTGGCGCGTTCCTACGACAAGGTCGGTGACCTCACCGAGGCCATGCGCCAGGTCGTCGCCGACCTCAACGGCGCGTTCACCCTGCTTGCAGTCCACGCGGACCAGCCCGGGGTCGTCGTCGGCGCTCGTCGCAACAGCCCTCTGGTGGTCGGGATCGGCGAGGGCGAGACCTTCCTCGGTTCCGACGTCGCCGCCTTCATCGGCTACACCCGTGAGGCGCTCGAGCTCGCCCAGGACCAGATCGTCACGATCACGACCCAGGGTGCGAGCATCATCAACTTCGACGGGACCCCGGGCCAGGGCAAGGCGTACCACGTCGACTGGGACGCGGCCGCCGCCGAGAAGGGCGGCTTCCCGAACTTCATGGCCAAGGAGATCCACGACCAGCCGCACGCCGTTGCCGACACCCTCCTGGGCCGCACGGATGAGAGCGGCGCCCTGGTGCTCGACGAGCTGCGGATGGACGAGGCGGAGCTGCGCGCCGTCGACAAGATCGTGATCATCGCCTGCGGCACCGCCGCCTATGCAGGCATGGTCGCCAAGTACGCCATCGAGCACTGGACCCGGATCCCGTGCGAGGTCGAGCTGGCCCACGAGTTCCGCTATCGCGACCCGGTGGTCAACGACCGCACCCTCGTGGTCGCGATCTCGCAGTCCGGCGAGACCATGGACACCCTGATGGCCGTCAAGCACGCGCGTCTGCTGGGCGCCCGCGTCATCGCGATCTGCAACACGCACGGCTCGACGATTCCCCGCGAGTCGGACGCGGTGCTCTACACCCACGCCGGCCCGGAGATCGCGGTCGCCTCGACCAAGGCCTTCCTCGCCCAGATCACCGCCTGCTACATCCTGGGCCTGTATCTCGCCCAGCTGCGCGGCGGCACCTTCGCCGACGAGGCACAGGCCGTGATGAAGGATCTGTACGAGATGCCGGCCAAGATCCAGACGGTGCTGGACGACCTGGACCGGGTCCGCGAGATCGCCCGTTTCATGGCCGACACCCGGTCGGTCCTGTTCCTCGGCCGTCACGTGGGCTATCCGGTGGCCCTCGAGGGCGCGCTCAAGCTCAAGGAGCTGGCCTACATCCACGCGGAGGGCTTCGCCGCGGGGGAGCTCAAGCACGGGCCCATCGCCCTGATCGAGGCCGGGCAGCCCGTCTTCGTCATCGTGCCCTCGCCGAACAGTGAGCACGGCCTGCACGACAAGGTCGTCTCGAGCATCCAGGAGATCCGCGCCCGCGGGGCACGCATCATCGTGATCGCCGAGGAAGGCGACGAGGGCGTCGTGCCGTTCGCCGACGAGATCATCCGGGTTCCGGTGACGCCGACCCTGCTGGCTCCCCTGGTGACGACCGTCCCCCTGCAGGTGTTCGCCTGCGAGCTGGCTTCGGCCAAGGGGCTGGACGTCGACCAGCCGCGCAATCTCGCGAAGTCCGTCACGGTCGAATGACCGGGACGTCCAGATGATCATCGGGGTCGGCATCGACGTCGTCGATGTGGCGCGTTTCGGCCAGACGCTGAAACGCACGCCTCGCCTGGTCGAGCGGCTGTTCATCGAGTCCGAGCGCTCGATGGGGCTCAACTCGCTGGCGGCCACGTTCGCGGCCAAGGAGGCGCTGGCCAAGGCGCTGGGGGCACCTTCCGGTCTGCGCTGGGCCGACGCCAGCGTCCTGCGCGACGACGACGGGCGCCCGCACCTGAAGATGTGGGGGACCGTCGAGGCGCGCGCGGACGCCCTCGGGGTGATGGGGCTGCACGTGTCGCTCTCCCATGATGCCGGGATCGCCTCGGCTGTCGTGATCGCTGAGAGCTGAGGCCACCATGATCCGCGCGTATGCCGTTTCCGCCGTTCGCGAGGCCGAGGCCGCCGCCATGGCTGAGCTCCAGGACGGTGAGCTGATGTCACGCGCGGCCTCCGGCCTGGCTGCCGTCGCCTCCGCCCGGCTGGGCGGGCCGGGCGGACGGCGTGTCGTTGCCCTGGTCGGCGCCGGAAACAACGGCGGAGATGCGTTGTATGCCGTCGCCTCGCTGGCCCGCGACGGCGCGACCGCGGTGGTCCTCACCGTGGCGCAGTCAGCGCACGAGGGCGGTCTTCGGGCAGCCCGCGACGCCGGCGCGCTGGTGCTCAGTGCCGTCGACGCCGGGGCGGACACGGCGTCAGCGATCTCCTCGACGTTGCGCGAGGCAGACCTGGTTCTCGACGGGATCGTCGGCATCGGCGGACACCCCGGCCTGTCGCCGCAGATCGAGGCCCTGCTCCGCGAGGTGAGCGACACGGCATACGTGCTGGCCGTGGACCTGCCCAGCGGGGCGGACCCGGACGGGGAGGTGGCAGCGCAGTCCTGCGTGTTCGCCGACGAGACGGTGACCTTCATCGCGGCCAAGCCGGTGCATCTGCTGCCGGCCACGGAGCCCGCGGTGGGGCGGCTCACGGTCGTGGACATCGGCGTGCGGATCAGCCGGCCGCCGGTGGTCGAGCGGGTGACACCCGACGACGTCCGCAGGCTCTGGCCGTGGCCCGGGCCGGCGGACGACAAGTACTCCCGCGGCGTGCTCGGCATCGTGGCCGGCGGGGAGAGCTACACCGGGGCGGCGCTGCTGGCGGTCACCTCGGCGGTCTGCTCGGGCGCGGGGATGGTGCGTTATGTCGGCCCGCCGACCCCGACCCTGCTCATCCGCTCCCAGGTGCCCGAGGCGGTCCTCGGCGAGGGCCAGGTCCAGGCCTGGCTCATCGGGCCGGGAGTGGTCGTCGGCGACGACTCTGACCACGGCCGGGCACAACGCGCCGCCGCGCAGTCAGCCCTGGACTCCGGTCTGCCCTGCGTCGTGGACGCGGGCGGCCTCGACCTGATCCTGGAACCGCGTTCCACCCCCACCCTGCTCACCCCGCACGCCGGCGAGCTTGCCGTGATGCTCAGCCGGCTCGAAGGAGGTCAGGACGCGGTGGATCGCGCCACGGTGACCAGCGCGCCCCTGGCCCACGCCGGGCGGCTGGCTGACCTGACGGGCTGCACGGTCCTTCTGAAGGGGGCCACGACCCTCGTGGTGTCCCCGGGCGCCTCGGGCCCCGCTGTGCGTTCACAGGCAGATGCGCCGGCCTGGCTGGCGACGGCCGGGTCCGGAGACGTGCTTGCCGGTCTGGCGGGCACCCTGCTCGCCGCCGGGCTGTCCCCGGTGGACTCCGGCAGCCTGGCCGCGCTGGTCCACGGGCTGGCCGGGGACGCTGCGAACCCGGGCGGCCCTGTTCGCGCCCTGGGCGTGGCGCACGCCATACCGGGGGTTGTTGCGGCGTTAATGGCTCGGCGGGCCGCCCGGTCCTGAGAGACTCTTACTATGACGGACAAGATTCACGGGTCGGCTGATGGTGCTCTGACGTCGCCCTCCTGCCGCGAGACCGCGCGCGCGACCGTGGATCTGGACGTGATCAGCCGCAACGTCGAGGTCCTGGGTGAGCACGCCGGGTCGGCCGAGGTGATGGCGGTCGTGAAGGCAGACGCCTACGGGCACGGGCTGCTGCCCTGCGCCCGCGCGGCGATCAGCGGCGGCGCGACCTGGCTCGGAGTCGCCCAGCTCAGTGAGGCGATGACCTTGCGGGGCGACGGGATCCAGGCACCGGTCCTGTCCTGGCTCCACGTCCCCGGTTCCGACTTCGCGGCTGCCATCGCCGCCGATATCGACCTGTCCGTGTCAGCGCTGTGGTCCCTGGCCGAGATCGCCGATGCGGCCCGCGCCCTGGGACGCACGGCTCGCATCCACCTCAAGGTCGACACCGGCCTCGGCCGCAACGGCGCCTTCGGCGATGACTGGCAGACCCTGCTCCCGGCCGCCCGCAAGCTCGAGGCGGACGGTGTCGTCCGGATCGTCGGTGTCTGGTCCCACTTCGTCTACGCCGACGAGCCGACCCACCCCACGGTGCGACGGCAGGAGGAGCAGTTCGCCCAGGCCGTACGTGATGCCGAACGTGAGGGCTGCGACCTCGAGGTCCGGCACATCGCCAACTCCGCTGCCATCCTCACGAACTCCGGGGCGGCCTACGACCTCGTCCGGCCCGGACTGGCCGTCTACGGGCTGTCGCCGGTTCCGGCTCTGGGCGACCCCCGGTCCTTCGGGCTGACGCCGGCGATGACGCTGAGCGCCGATCTCGCCATCACCAAACGGATCCCGGCCGGTCAGGGCCTGAGCTACGGACATCAGTACGTCACGTCGCAGGACACCACGGTGGGTCTGGTGCCGATCGGATACGCCGACGGCATCCCGCGCAATGCCACGAACGTCGGGCCGGTGAGCCTGGCCGGCACCCGGCATACGGTCGCCGGACGCGTCTGCATGGATCAGTTCGTCATCGATCTCGGTCCGGCGAGCCCGGCCCGCCCCGGGGACCCGGTGACCATCTTCGGGACCGGCGAGTCGGGCGAGCCGACGGCGCAGGACTGGGCCGACGTGACGGGCACGATCTCGTACGAGATCATGTCCCGCGTCGGGTCGCGGGTGCCACGCGTGTACCTGGGAGGTCAGCGATGAGCCGCCGTCTCACCCTGACCGGAATCGGCATCGGCGTGGCCGCGGCCGGGGCCACCGCCGCGGCGGGCGTTGTCGCCGATCGTCTGGCCCGGTCGCTCCAGACGGCCAAGGCGCTGGATTCCCTTGACACCTATGAAGAAGAGGCTTCGGCAGAGATCGTCGTCATCGCCGACGACGGTGTGCCGCTGCATGTCGAGGTCGACGAGCCTGTTGGTCGCCCCGAGGGAATCAGCGCTGGCGTGGCTGTTCCGACGGTGGTCTTCTCCCACGGTTACACGTTGAGCCTGCGCGCCTGGGTGTTCCAGCGTCGGGCCCTGAAAGCGGCCGGCTACCGGGTCGTGCTCTGGGACGCCAGAGGCCACGGCCAGTCCGGAGCCGGGTCCAAGGAGTCCTACGAGATCGACCAGCTCGGGCATGACCTGTACGCCATCATCAGTGAGGTCGTGCCGAACGGTCCGCTGATCCTGGTCGGTCATTCGATGGGCGGGATGACGATGATGGCGCTGGCGGCTCACCATCCCGAGCTGATCAGGGACCGCGTCATCGGGGCGGCGTTCGTGGCCACGAGCCCGGGCGGGATCTCGGCGGTCTCGTGGGGCCTGGGCAAGGTGCTGGGCAAGGCAGTGCACCGGCTCGGGCCGTTCGCCGTCGGGCAGCTCGCCGGACGGCAGGGTCTGGTCAACACGGTCCTCAAGGCGGGCCGCGAGGTCGAGGAGTACTTCGTGAGCCTGTACTCCTTTGCCTCGCCAGTGCCACTGAGCATCGTGCGGCTGACCGCCGACATGATCTTCAAGACCCGCATGGAGGTCATCTCCGACTTCATGGAGACCTTCGACAAGCATGACAAGCGTGAGGCGCTCGAGCAGTACATCGGCGTGGAGACGCTGGTGCTCAACGGGGTTCAGGACATGCTCACACCACCGGGGCACAGCGAGGAGATCGTCAGGCTGATCCCGGGTGCCGAGCACATCCTGGTCAACGACGCCGGCCACCTCGTCATGCTGGAGCATGGCGACGTGGTCAGTGAACAGCTGCTGGCGCTCGTCGTGCGCGCCCAGCGCGCCGCCGCCACCCACCTCGACCAGCGGCAGAAGCCGCGGGTGGTGCGGACCATCACCGACCTGGCCAAGAGACGACGGGTCAAGGCACTTCAAGGGCGTCGCAGCAGTGCCACCTGAGCTCAGGAGTGACTCCACGGTGTCACAGCTGCACCCTGCAGCCCCTGGGTCTTGCCGTCGGGTGCTGCTGTGCACGGTCGCAGACACCCAGGCCTGGGGTGCCAGGCTCGGGGCCCTGCTCAGAGCCGGTGACCTGCTCGTGCTGACCGGTGGCCTGGGCGCGGGCAAGACCTCCCTGACGCAGGGTATTGCGCAGGGACTGCGCGTGCGTGGCCCGATCACGTCACCCACTTTCGTGATTGCCCGGGTGCACCCCTCCCTGGTCGGCGGGCCCGAGCTCGTCCATGTCGATGCCTATCGGCTGGGCGGCCTGGCCGAGCTCGATGACCTGGATCTGGACGCCTCGCTCGAATCGGCCGTCACCGTGGTCGAGTGGGGTCATGGCGTCGCCGAGCAGCTCAGCGAGGACTACCTGGAAGTGATCCTGACCGGACACGATGCCCGGACCGTGGACCTGGTCGGCCATGGCGGACGGTGGGCCGACCAGGGCGCCGCCGAACTGCTGGACGACCTCGTCTCACTACCCTGAGCCTGTGCTTCTCCTCGCGATCGATACCGCCACCTCCGCGATCACCGTCGCACTGCACGACGGCGATGGTGTCCTGGCCGAGTCGACCACGCTGGACGCCCGCCGGCACGGGGAGTATCTCGCCCCGGGGATCACCACAGTCCTGACCCGGGCCGGCCGGGCGGCGGCTGAGGTCACCTCAGTGGTCGTCGGCACCGGACCGGGGCCCTTCACCGGGCTGCGCATCGGGCTGGTGACGGCGCGTACGTTCGCGTTCGCCCGTGGCGTACCGGTGTTCGGGGTGTGCAGTCTGGATGCCCTGGCCCATCAGGCCTGGCTGGAGGACGCGGCCGACCTGGGCCCCTCGTGCGTCGTGGCCACGGACGCGCGACGCAAGGAGGTCTACTGGGCGCGCTATGACCTCACTGCCGGAGGGGTGCGCCGCAGGGGTGAGCCGCTGGTCGCCAAGGCAGAGACGATCGCCGACGAGGTGCGCGGCCTCCCGGTGATCGGGCGAGGTGCCGTCCTGTACGCCGACTCGTTCGACCGGCGAGTTGGCCCCCTCGACGTCAGCGCCGCCGCCCTGGCAGATCTTGCGGCTCGCAGAATGGCTGCGGGTGAGGCCCTTCCCGAGGCCGAACCGATGTATCTGCGCCGCCCGGACGCGATGCCACCGCCGCCGCGCAAGCTGGTCCTGCCATGACTGTCCCTGACACCTCGCTGCCCGAGACCACTCTGCGTCAGATGACCTGGCGGGACATCCCCACCCTGACCGCGCTCGAACCCGAGATGTTCGCTGATGACGCGTGGTCCGGGCAGACCTGGTGGGCAGAGCTGGCCGGACGTCCCCGGCGCTGCTATGTCGTCGGTGAGCAGGGTGGCGCCGTGGTCGGCTACGCCGGCATCGACTGCGGGGGTGAGGTCGCTGACGTCATGACCATCGCCGTCGCCCCGTCAGCACGAGGGCAACGGCTGGGATCAGCACTGATGCGCTGGATCATCGCCCAGGCACGACGGGCTGGCGCCGGGTCTCTGATGCTGGAGGTCAGGGCGGACAACGCTTCGGCGCAACGGCTCTACTCCACGGCAGGCTTTGCGACGTTGACGGTGCGACGGCGGTACTACCAGCCGGGGGACGTGGATGCGCTCATCATGAGGTTGCCTCTGCGCGGACTGGCTGAAGAGATGACCGAGGACATGACTGAGGACGTGACGACGTGACTGACGGCCCACTGGTGCTCGGCATCGAGTCGTCCTGCGACGAGACCGGTGTCGGAATCGTGCGCGGTCACACCCTGCTCGCCGACGCCGTTGCCAGCAGTGTCGAAGAGCACGCCCGGTTCGGTGGCGTGGTGCCGGAGGTGGCCAGCCGGGCCCACCTCGAGGCCATGGTGCCGATGATCGACAAGGCCTGCCGCGACGCGGGAGTTCGTCTGGATGATCTCGACGCGATCGCCGTCACCGCCGGCCCGGGGCTGGCCGGCGCGCTGCTGGTCGGGGTGGCGGCGGCCAAGTCGCTGTCGGTGGCCCTGGGCAAACCCCTCTATGGTGTCAACCACCTTGCGGCTCACGTCGCTGTCGACATCGTCGAGCATGGCCCGCTGGCCGAGCCGACGATGGCGATGCTGGTGTCCGGCGGGCACTCCAGCCTGCTGCTCGTTCCGGATGTCACCCATGACGTGCGCTCCCTGGGGAGCACGATCGACGATGCCGCCGGCGAGGCCTTCGACAAGGTGGCCCGGGTCCTGGGGCTGCCATTCCCTGGCGGGCCGCACGTGGATCGGGTTGCTACAGAAGGCGACTCAGCCTTCGTCGCGTTTCCGCGGGGCCTGACGTCGGGCCGTGACATGGAGCGCCACCGTTTCGACTTCTCGTTCTCCGGTCTCAAGACGTCGGTGGCCCGCTGGGTGGATGCGCGCGAACGGGCGGGTGAGGCGGTGCCGGTGGCCGACGTGGCGGCGAGCTTCCAGGAGGCTGTCGTTGACGTGCTGACCCGCAAGGCCGTTCTGGCCTGCCGGGAGCACGGCGTGGACGACCTGCTGATCGGTGGCGGCGTGGCGGCCAACACCCGGTTGCGCGCCATGGCCCAGGAGCGTTGCGCTACCGCCGGCATACGACTTCGCGTGCCGCGGCCCGGCCTGTGCACCGACAACGGCGCGATGGTGGCGGCGCTGGGCGCTGAGATGGTGGCCAGGGGGCGTGTTCCCTCGGCCCTCGACCTGCCCGCCGACTCGTCGATGCCGGTCACCCTGGTGCAGGTATGACCGAACCCGTGCCGGTCATCCTCGAGGTGGACACCGGTGTCGACGATGCCTGTGCGCTGCTCCTCGCGGCTCTCCACCCCGGAGTGGACCTTCGCGCGGTCACCTGTGTCGGTGGCAACGCCGGCGTGGACGACGTCGTCGGCAACACCCTGAAGGTGCTCGACGTCGCCGGCCGCGCAGATGTCCCGGTCGCGCGCGGGGCGGCCAGGCCGCTGCTTGAGCCCGTCAGTGATGCCCGGCACGTGCACGGCGACGACGGTATGGCGGACCTTGGCTGGCCCGCGTCCGACCGTCACCCCGACCAGCGGCACGCCGTGGAGCTGATGAGAGACCTGCTGTGCGGGGCGGCCGCCGGGGGACCAGCCGGCCGGATCACCTTGGTGCCGCTGGCGCCGCTGACCAACATCGCCCTCTTGCTGCGGACCTATCCGGAGGTAGCCGCCGGCCTGCGGGAGATCGTCTTCATGGGTGGGGCGGCCCACGTCGGCAATGCCACCGCCTCGGCTGAGTTCAACGTGTGGCATGACCCCGAGGCCGCGGCCGTTGTCCTGGAAGCGGCCGGCGAGCTCGGCACCCCGGTGGTGATGTACGGGTTGGACGTCTTCTATGACGTGCGAGTCAGCCGGGAGCAGGCGGCCGGGCTGATCGCCGTCGGTGGCCGTGGACCGGCCGAGCTGGCGGGACGGCTGATCGACTACCAGTGCGGTCGCTTCGGGCAGGCTGACGCGACGATCGGTGACGCCGGCGCGGTGTGCGCGGTGATCGATCGCGCGGGTCTGACGACGACGTGCCTTCCGGTTCGGGTGGAGCTGGCCGGGACGTACTCCCGTGGCCGGACGATCGTCGATCGTCGTGACTGGTCAGGCGATATCGCCCACGACCCGCACGGTGTGTCACCGACGTCGATCGAGGTGGCGCTGTCGGTGGACGCTGAACGCTATGCCGCGCTGTGGTTGCGATCAGTGGACGTCGGGACCCCATGACGGGGCGGGTCGTGGTGATCGGGTCGCTCAATATCGATCTGGTGACCCACGTCGAGCGACACCCCGGGCCGGGGGAGACCGTCATGGGCACCGGCCTCGAGCGGTTGGCGGGGGGCAAGGGCGCCAACCAGGCGGTGGCGGCATCTGCGGCCGGTGCCACGGTGGTCATGGCTGGCTGCGTCGGGTCGGATGAGGCCGGATCCGCATATCTCGCGAGACTGCTGGCACTTGGCGTCAACGTGGCCTCGATGCGGGTTGCGCCTGGGTGCCCCACCGGTCATGCCCTCATCACCGTGGATGACGCAGGCGAGAACTCGATCGTCGTGGTGGCCGGCGCCAATTCCGCGGTATCCGTGGATGACCTCGAGGTGATGGAGTTCGTCGGCCCCGGCGATGTCGTGCTTCTCCAGCTCGAGGTCCCCCTGGAGGTGGTTACCGCGGCAGCTCGGCGGGCGGCGGCCAGGGGTGCTCGGGTCGTCCTGAATATGGCACCGTATGCCGCCTTGCCGCCGGACGTCGTCGCTCTGGCCGACCCCCTGGTGGTCAACGAGCACGAGGCCCTGTGGCTGGCTGACTCGGAGGCCATGCCGGCATCGTTGTTGGTGACCTTCGGCGCGGCCGGCGCGGCGTGGGATGGCGACCAGCTGACCGGGCCGGTGGTCGAACAGTCCGAGGTGCTCGACACCACAGGCGCGGGTGACGCGTTCTGTGGCGCGCTGGGCGCTGCCCTGGCCGCTGGAGCCGGACGCCGCGAGGCACTCCAGGCTGCCCTGGCCGCTGGCGCTGATGCGGTCAGACACCACGGGGCACAGAGCGACCCTGCCCTGTGAGACACGCTCCCGACGTCGGGGCGGAGGAGGGTTGCGCGCTCCCCAGGTTCAGCGAGGAGAAGCTCGTACGATCCCTGGGTTTGGCCAGGGAGAGTTCGCACGCTCCCTGGGCTTGGCTGGAATGCTCGTGTGAACCCTTGAGGTGGGGGATATGGCAGGATCGCGAGAGTGAATCCGTCGACCGCTCTGGCTACCGTTGTGGTGGACGAGCTGGTGCGCCACGGAGTCCGCGAAGCTGTTCTGTGCCCCGGTTCCCGCTCTGCAGCTTTTGCCTATGCCCTGCAGGAGGCAGACCGCGCCGGCCGGCTGCGGCTGCATGTCCGGGTGGACGAACGCTCTGCGGCCTTCCTGGCCCTTGGTCTTGCCAAGGTCACCCGCCGGCCGGTGCCCGTCTTCACGACGTCCGGAACCGCGGCCGCCAACCTCCACCCCGCCGTCCTTGAGGCCAGCCACGCCGCGGTGCCGCTGATCCTCGTCACCGCCGATCGTCCCTCGGAGCTGCAGGGCACCGGGGCGAACCAGACCACAGACCAGAGACACCTGTTCGGTACGGCGGTCCGCAGGTTCCATCAGCTCGGTGCTCCGCGGCGCAGCGGGGGCCAGAACGCGCAATGGCGTTCGGTGGTGGGCCGGCTCTACGCCGCAGCCGTCGGGGCGAGCGGCTCGGACCCCGGTCCGGTGCATCTCAACGTTCCCCTCCGCGAGCCGCTGGTGCCCGACCTGGCGCCAGCTGGTGGTTGGCCGGAGACCCTGGATGGGCGTGACGATGCTGCACCATGGGTCAGGGTTCAACCAGCTGGTCATCTGGGTCAGCCACTGACTCCCATTCCCAGAACCTTGGTCGTCCTTGGGGATCTGCCCGACCCGGCAATGACTGTGCAGGTAGCAGCCCTCGCCCGGACTTCGGGGTGGCCGGTCATCGCCGAGCCGTTCGGCGCTCACGATCACGGCGTTCACGATCACGACGCTCACGAGCGCTGCACCGTGGTTCCGCACGGTCCCCTTCTTCTCACCGCGGGTGAATGGCTTGCACAACATCTTCCCGATCGGGTTCTGGTGGTCGGACGAATCACCCTTTCGCGCCCGGTCGGTGATCTGCTGCGCAACCCTGCCGTATCAGTGGAGATCGTTGCAGCGCAGTCAAACTGGCCGGATCCGTCGCATGTTGCAGCGATTGTCCACCCCTTCGAGGCGATCGAGGCATCCATCCCGGACGGGCGACGGGTGGACGAGCAGTGGGCACAGGAGTGGGCCGATGCGGGTGAGCTGGTAGACGCAGCAGCCGGGCCGATCATTGAGGCTGCCTGGCCGAGCGGGCTTGGCATCGCGGCGGCGGTCCTGGCCGAGCTGCCCTCCGGGGCAACGCTGTTCGTGGGCCCGTCCAACGCGGCCCGTGACGTGGACCTGGCAATGTCGCCTCGGGTGAGAAGGTCGCCGCTGACCGTTGTGGGTAGCCGCGGGCTGGCTGGCATTGACGGGTGTGTGTCCACCGC
>DASVKO010000295.1:0-5038 GCA_036385355.1 Dermatophilaceae bacterium | reverse complement strand
TGCACGCGGTTGACCTGCTCGATCTCACCGGCGGCGCGATGACGCAGGAACACGGTCTCGGGGTGCGCGGCGGCGACCGAGCTGTTGATGACCCAGGCCCAGGGACGGATCCCGGCCCGTTCGAGGTCCTCCTGGAGGCCCTGTGCCTCGGTGACCGGGGTGGGCTCGGCCAGGGTCACCAGGATGACCTTGGTCTCCGCCGGGTCCTGCAGGTGCATGAGCGGCGTCCTGAACGGCATGGAGTCGCCCATCTGGCGAGCGATCTGGCGGTGGTAGGAGCCGGCGGCGTCCAGCAGCAGCAGGGTGTGACCGGTGGGCGCGGTGTCGATGACGACGAAGTGGCGCCGCGACTCCAGGACCACCTTCGAGAACTGCTGGAAGACCGCGACCTCCTCGGTGCAGGGGGAGCGCAGGTCCTCGGCGAGGGTGGCCCGTCCGGCATCGTCGAGGTCCTTGCCCTTGGTGGCCATCACGTGATCGCGGTAGGACCGGGTGGCCTCGACCGGGTCGATGCGCGAGACAGCCAGCCCGCGGACGCTCCCGTTCAGGGTGTCGGTGAGGTGGGCGGCGGGGTCGGTCGTGGTCAGGTGCACCTGGTGGCCGCGACGGGCCAGGGCGACGGCGATCGCTGCCGCGATGGTGGTCTTGCCCACCCCGCCCTTGCCCATGCACATGACCAGCCCGTGATCGCCGGTCTCCAGCTCATCCACCAACGATGCCAGGGACGCAGCCGCGACCTCGGCCATCTCCGGCTGCCCGTCGGGGCCGTTGCCGACCCGCGTTGTGGAGAACAGCGTCTCCAGTGCCGTGACGCCGACCATGTTCGAGGCTTTGAGCTCGATCACGTCGCGGGAGAGACCGGCGATTGTCGCCGGCATCCCGGCGATAGCTGCGGCTTCGCGGCCGCGCACGGCTGCGGTGAGTTCCTCGTCTGCGGCGGTAGCCGGAAGGACGCCGTTGACGACGACATACTGCCCGGTGATCCCGATCTGGCTGAGCTCGCGGTAGGTGCGGTCGATCTCGGCCAGCGAGGAGGCCTGCGCCCGGGCGACCAGGATCAGCCGGGTCGTCGCGGGGTCCTTCAGAGCGTTGACGGCCCGGGCGTAGACCGAGCGCTGCTTCTCCAGCCCGGACAGCGGGCCAAGACACGAGGCATCGCCCTTGCCGGCTTCCAGGAAGTCGGTCCACGAGCCCGGAAGCTGGAGCAGCCGGATGGTGTGGCCGGTCGGTGCGGTGTCGAAGACCACGTGGTCGTACTGGTCGGTCAGGCTCTCGTCGGCGAGGAGATCGGTGAACTCGTCGAACGAGGCGACCTCGGTCGTGCAGGAGCCGGAGAGCTGCTCGGTGATCGACGCCAGCTCCCGGTCGGGCAGGAGCCCGCGCACCGGGGCGATGATCCGCTCCCGGTAGGCCTCTGCGGCCCGTTCGGGATCGATCTCCATGGCCCACAGGCCGGGGACGTGGTCGACGGCTGTCGCCGCGTCCCCGATGGCGACCTCGAGAACCTGGCTGACATTGGAGGCCGGATCGGTGCTGACCAGCAGGACGCGCTTGCCCTGGCTCACCAGGTACAGGGCGGTCGCACAGGCCACCGAGGTCTTGCCCGCCCCGCCCTTGCCCGTGAAGAACAGGAACCGCGGCGGACCGTCGAGAAACCTCATGCCGGCAGCCGGTGTCAGCAGCAGCCGGTCGGGCCGCAGCCGCCGCCGGGCTTCTCGGTCAGGCCGAGCTCGGCCACACCCGCAGGGACCGTGGATCCCTGGGGCTCGACCCCCAGGCCGGCATACCGCATCAGCTGCTCACGCGCGGGATAGGCGCCGGTCATCACGGTCAGACCATCGACCAGGGTCAACGGCAGACCCTCCGAACCCGCCACCTGCAGGAACGCCCGCACGGTGTCGCTGCCCGCGAACGCCGACGGGTCATTGGCGAGGTTGTGCCGCTGGACGTCGGCCCCCAGCCCCTTGAGGTGACTCAGGTCAGCGGTGAAGCTCACCAGGGCCTGGTCGACCTCGGGGCCGCACACTCCCGTGTTGCAGCACAGAGCAGGTTCAAAGACACGGATCTCGGGCACGGGTTGCTCCTTCTCTACAGGTGTCAGCCCTGGCAGTGTCACTGCCAGGGCGCTGAGTGCAGCCACCTGTTTCTCGTTCGACGTTTGTCAAAACTTACCCTGCCACCTCTTTGACATTTGTCAAGAAGGTGGCACCATTGAGTCATGCCCAAGCCGCTGCCCGTGCTCGTGGACGTGTCCCCGATCTGCTGCCCACCTCTGGGCGCGAGCCCGTACCTGGAGCTGGACAACGCCGTCGCGCTGGCTGTACGGCTGAAGGCCCTTGCAGATCCGGCGCGCCTGCAGCTGCTCGCCTTCATCCTCGACCAGCCCGGCCAGGAAGCCTGCACCTGCAACATGGCTCCGATCGTCAACCTGTCCGAGCCGACGGTGAGCCATCACCTCAAGAAACTCGAAGCCAGCGGGCTGCTCACCAAGGAACGCCGGGGGATGAACGTGTACTACCGCGGCGTTCCCGAAGCGATCCATGCCATCGCCACCGCGCTGCACGTCAACTGCTGCTGACACGCCCAGGGAGCTCAGAGCTGCTACCAGCCTGCCGACCACGGTCAGCACCGACCCACCCCATCCTCCGAGGAGTTATGAGCTATGAGTGCACCTGAGGACATCCGCCTGACGTCACCGGAGGAGATCCGTGAGAGCGTTCGCCAGCGGTATGCGCGGGCCGCGACGCATTCCGCGGCCGGGGACCATGGGCTCGCCCTCGCGGTCGAGACCTCGTGCTGCGGCGGGGCACCGGTGGATACGGCCGCTGAGCAGGGCGTCGTGGTTGGGACCACATGCTGCGGCGGGGCACCGGTGGCCACGACCGATAAGCAAGGTCAGGAGGTATTCGGTGCCGAGCTCTATGGGCCTGGCTCCGCCCAGGGCGCCCCTGATGCCGCCGTCGCCGCGTCGCTCGGCTGCGGCGTGCCGACCGCGGTCGCGGACCTGCACCCGGGGGAGGTCGTCCTCGATCTCGGCTCCGGCGCCGGGGCCGATGTTCTCATCTCGGCTCGCCGGGTTGCCCCCGGCGGGCGGGCGATCGGGTTGGACATGACCACAGAGATGCTTGAGCTGGCGCGGCGCAACGCCGCAGCGGCCGGGGTGGACAACGTCGAGTTCCTGCGGGGCTACCTCGAGGACATCCCGCTGCCGGACGACAGCGTCGACGTGGTGATCTCCAACTGCGTCATCAACCTGGCCGCCGACAAGAACGTGGTGCTCGCCGAAGCTGCCCGGGTGCTGCGCCCCGGCGGGCGGCTGGCGTTCTCCGACGTCATCGCCGACGAGGGCATGGACGAGGCCACGAAGGCCGATATGACGGAGTGGACCGGGTGCATCGCCGGTGCCCTCACCCAGAGCGAGTTCACCCACGCGCTGGCCGACGCAGGTTTCACCGCCATCGAGATCCGGCCCACCCATCGGGTGCACACTCACGCCCAGGCCGCGATCATCCGGGCCAGCCGCTGATCAGACCCACGCCCGCCCGCCGATCAGCAGACCCTTTGCAGCCCGCCTCTATGCAGCCCACCTCTATGCAGCCCACCTCCCACGACGCCAGATACGAGGAAACACGATGACCGAGAACACCGACCGACCCAGTGCCCTTTTCTTCTGCGTGCACAACGCCGGCCGCTCCCAGATGGCGGCCGGGCTCCTGTCTGCGCTCTCCGGCGGCGCCGTCGAGGTCCGCTCGGCCGGGTCGATGCCCGCCGACCAGATCAACCCGGCCGCTGTCGACGCCATGCTCGAGCTCGGCATCGACATCCGGGCCGAGCGCCCCAAGGTCCTGACGACGCAGGACGTCCAGGCGTCCGATGTCGTCATCACGATGGGCTGTGGCGACGTCTGCCCGATCTTCCCGGGCAAGAGCTACGAGGACTGGAAGCTCGACGACCCGGCCGGCCAGGGGATCGAGTCCGTCCGCCCGATCCGTGACGAGATTCGGGGGCGAGTGGTCACCCTGCTCCACGAGCTCGGCGTCGAACCCGTCGAGCTCACCGCCTGAACGGGACTGCGGCTTCTGCCGGCAGCCCGTCGCGGAGGCGGACTAGCTGAGGATGTCCTTCTCCTGGAAGCGCCACCAGGCGATCGCGAAGAACACCGCGGAGTAGACGAGGACCACACCAGTGCCGCGCATCATGTCGTCCCAGACGATGCTCTGCTCGAGCGCGTTCAGCCATGAGTACTGGAAGTGGGTGGGCAGGAAGCGCCGGTAGGGGTCCAGCGCGGTGATCGAGTCCAGGATGTTGGACACGACGACGAGCATGGTGGCGCCGCCCACGGCCCCCAGGGGGGCGTCGGTCAGCACGCTGAGCAGGAACGCGAGTGACGCCACCAGAAGCAGCTGGATGCTGACATAGCAGACGATGATGAGCAGGCGTTGCAGCGCGGCACCAGTGGTGAAGGTCCCGCCCAGCGGTGACTGCCCGGGCGCCCAGCCGAAGAACACGCCTCCGACGAGATAGGCCCAGGCGGGCAGGAGCAGGTTCGCGCCGAAGCTGAGGCTCAGGGCCACGGTGAGCTTCTGGCGCAGGAGCCGCGCGCGCGGGACCGGGATCGCGAGCAGGTAGCGAAGCGAAGCCCAGCTGGCCTCGCTGGCCACGGTGTCGCCGCAGAAAAGGGCGACGATGACCACGAGCAGGAACCCCACCGCGGCGAACTCGGTGAAGAGCGCGAAGTTGGTCGCTCCCGTGGTGGCCAGGGTGACCAGCGCCGGCGCCGAGCGGGAGCCGCCCGAGGAGCCCCCCTGTGCGCCGCCCGAAGAGCCGGTGTCCGAGCTGACCTTGAACGCCAGGGCGATGATCACCGGGAGCACCAGCAGGACCAGGACGGTCAGCTGGGTACGTCGACGACGCACCTGCCGGACGAACTCCACCCGCACCCGGAGCGTTCGCTCGGGCCGGAAGCCGTTGTCGTGCACCTCGGCCAGCTGCATGAGCCTGCCGTGGACCCCGCGATGGGTCGGCGCCGGGTGGTTCG
>DASVKO010000294.1:0-8791 GCA_036385355.1 Dermatophilaceae bacterium | reverse complement strand
ACTGCTCTGCGGCCGCCACCATACGATCGCCCACCAGCGAGGCTGGACCGCGACCGCCACCACCGGGGAAGTCACCTGGCATCTCTGACCGCCCAGCCCCACAACCCGCCGGACCCGGCGGGCACCAAGGCATGTCGCGGCCGGATCACAGCTGGCCAAGCAGTCAGTCGTTGGCAGTCAGTTGTCAGCAGTCCGTTAGGGGACGGGGACACTTTCACCCGCAGGCTCAGGTGGCAGCCCTGGATCACGAGGAAGCACAGTCTCGTGAGGAAGCACAGTCTCGTGAGGAAGCTCAGCCTCGTGAGAAGGCTCAGCCTCGTGAGGAAGCTCAGCTGGCGCGGCCGCCTCGTCCCCGGAGACCGCCGTGGCCTCGTTGCCGGAGACCTGGGCGGCGTCCTGCATCTCCTGGGGGTCCATGTCCGGGTCCGCTGCTGTCTCGCCGCTGTGCGCCCCAGCCTGGGCCTGGCTGGTGATGTTCTCGAGCTCGCCCATCACGGTCGCATGGCTGTCGACGCAGAGGACCACGAGATCGCCGGGGTTGGCCCGGGCCATGCAGTGACGCACCGCGACCAGCTCCTCCAGCACGATCTCCACCTGGCGGCAGCGCACGTTGCCGGCAGCCATCCGGGCCCGTGCTCCCTGTGCCACGAGCTCGGCGGTGACCCCTGCCGCGCGTCCGCGGAGCCGGTCGTCCTCGCGAACGACGACGACGTCGAAGTGTTCGGCCGCGATGGCTCCCAGCTCACGGATGTCGTCGTCCCGACGGTCGCCGGCGGCAGCGATCAGGCCGATCCGCGAGGGCTTGCCCAGATCCGACTGGCCGGCCTTCTGCGCGGTGTACGACTCGACGAAGTCTCCCAGCATGCGCATGCCGGGAGGGTTGTGGCAGTAGTCGACCAGGACCTCGATGTTGTGGACGTCGAGCAGGTTCATCCGCCCGGGGGAGAGGTAGTAGGAGGTCGTGAAGGTCCGCAGGCCCTGGCGGATGTCGTGCAGGGGAGCCCCGGCCGCAAAGGCAGCGCCGGCAGCAGCCATGGCGTTGGCGACGTTCATCTTGGCGGCGCCACCGAAGGTAGAGGGCAGCAGGTGGGTCCAGGCCAGCTGCATGCTGCGCCGGCCGTGCCGGATGACGATCATGTCGCCCTTGTCCGTGGGCTCGAGCACGACGGCCCGTCCACCGCGGCGGCACTGCTCGTCGATGAAGTTGCGGACCTTGCTGCCCGGCGGCTGCAACGAGAACCAGACGACGCTGCCCGAACAACGACGGCGCATCCCGCGGACCAGCTCGTCGTCGGCGTTCAGGACCGCGAAGCCATCGCGCGGAACGGCCTCCACGACCACGGCCTTGACGTCGGCAAGCTGTTCAAGGGTGTCGATCCCGCGCAGACCGAGGTGGTCCGGGGCGACGTTGGTCACGACGGCGACGTCGTTGCGGTCATAGCCCAGTCCCTCGCGCAGGATGCCGCCGCGAGCGACCTCCATCACGGCGAAGTCCACGCGGGGGTTCTGCAGGACCATCCTGGCCGACTTCGGGCCGGAGGCGTCGGCCTTGATGACGAGGCGTTCGTCGATGACGACGCCGTCGGTGGAGGTCATCCCGACCTTGCGGCCCAGACCCTTGAAGATGTGCGCGATCATCCGGGCGGTCGTGGTCTTGCCGTTCGTCCCGGTCACCGCAACGATCGGCACCCGTGAGGGAGCCCCAGGCGGGAAGAGCAGGTCGACCACCGGCTTGGCGATGAACTGTGGCTCACCGACCGTCGGGTGGGTGTGCATCCGGAAGCCGGGAGCGGCGTTGACCTCGCAGATGGCGCCACCGGTCTCTCGCACCGGGTGCGCGATGTCCGGGCAGATGAAGTCGATCCCCGCGACATCGAGGCCGATCATCCGGGCGGCCTCCTCGGCGATCTCCACATTGTCCGGGTGCGCGTCGAACGTGCGGTCCACCGAGATGCCGCCGGTGGACATGTTCCCGGTCAGCGCGAGCTTGACCATCGTCCCGGCCGCAGCGACGCCGTCGAGCCCAAGCCCCTGGGTGGTCAGCAGAGCGACGGCAGCGTCGTCGACGGTGATCCTGGTGAGGACCTTCTCGTGGCCGACACCTCGACGCGGGTCGGAGTTGGTGATCTCCACGAGCTCGGCGACGGTGTGCCGGCCGTCCCCGATCACGTGAGCGGGGACCCTCTCGGCGATGGCGGCCATCCTGCCGCCGACGATGAGGCATCGGTAGTCGCGCCCGATCAGGAGCGACTCGACGACGCAGATGCCGCGACGGGACTCCGCCTCGGCGACCAGCCAGGCGCCCCGCACGGCCTCGGCGTCCGGGAGGTTCAGACAGACGCCACGGCCATGATTGCCGTCCAGCGGCTTGACCACGCACGGGTAGCCGATCCGGTTGGCCGCGGAAACCGCTGCCTCGACGCTGTGCACCGCCTCGCTGCGGGGGACCGGCAGGCCGGCCGAGGCAAGCAGCTTGGCCGTCAGGTCCTTGTCCCCGGCGATGTCAACAGCCAGCGCGCCGGTCCTTGACGTCATGGTGGCGCGAATCCGCTGGGCGTGGACGCCCTGGCCCAGCTGGATCAGCGAGTACTCGTTCAGGCGGATCCAGGGGATGTCCCGCGAGACGGCCTCCTCGAGAATGGCTGAGGTGGAGGGGCCGAAGGCTATCCGCTGGGCACTGGTCAGGAACAGGTCCAGCTCGGCGGGGAAGTCGAAGTCCGGCTCGGGCCGGACCAGATGGTTGACCAGCCGGATCGCCAGCCTTCCGGCCGCCAGTCCGACACGCTCGTCGACGTAGCCGTAGATGACGTTGTAGATCCCGCGCCTGCCCCTGACCTGGCGGGTCTTGCCCCGGCTCAGCTCGTGGCCGGCTTCCTTCTGCACCTGCAACGCGATGTGCTCGGCCACATGCCCCATCCACGTGCCCTCGCGCAGGCGCTCCACGAAGCCGCCGGCGACCCCTCTCGAGCAGGTGTGCTCCGACAGCCCGGGAAGGAGCGCAAGGAGCGTGTCGGTGAAGCCCTCGATCGTGTTGGACGGGTGGTCCTCGAGGCTGCCCAGGTCAACGACCAGATGGATAGCCGGCTCGTAGGACCAGACGTTGGGCCCGCGGTAGACGCGTGGCTCGACAATGGTCAGGTCCGGCGTCGCGGGTCCGGAGGTGGTGGGTCGTTCGGTGGTGGGTCCCTCGGTGGGTCGTTCGGTGGTGATGTCCTGCTCCTCGGTTGGTACGCCGCGTGCGGCAACGGCCTGGCTGCCTGCGTGACCGGAGTTAGTCCGGGACCTTGGATGAGGCCCTGACGATCACGTCAGGGTGCTTCTCAACGAACCCGGTCAACTGTGCCGTGTGTAAGTCGAAGGTAGCGCCGGCCGGAAGTGAGTGCACCACCGCACCCGAAATCAGCAGGGGAGCGTGCCGTCGGGCCTCTGGTACGTCGCTGACGGCCGTTCGGGCATCGACGATGAAGACGGACCCCGAGCCCACCACCGTCATCGTGCGGCCGTCGCGGACTTCGGCGGCGGTGTCCTCGTCGATACCCATGCCGAGGAGGTTCGGGGAGCCGGCCACCAGCGACATCAGCCGGCCATAGCGGGCCCGCTGGTCGAAGTGCTGGTCGATGATGACGCCGGGCAAGAGAGCCAGCCCGGACGTGAGCTGGCTGTTCCGCTGTCGCGGGGTCACCCCGTCAGCACCCAGGGAGATCATGAACTGGCTCATGATCGAGGCTCCGGCCGAGGTGCCGGCCACTACCGCGCCCCGCTCGTGTGCCCGGGAGATGGCAGCCGCCAGCGGCGTCCCCACGAAGAGCTGGGCGAGCTTGAGCTGGTTGCCTCCGGTCATGAAGACACCGGTGGCGGCGTCCATGGCCTTCACCAGGGAGTCAGCGGCCGCAGCCGAGCGTGACCCCGGGTTGAGTACCACGGCCTCGGGGGCGCCGAGCCGGCCGAAGGCGACGTTGTAGGTCTGAAGGGCCTCGTCGGGGAAGGATGACGCGCTGGGGATGATCACGATGCGGGCGTTGCGCCCGCCGGCGAGCCGCACGAAGCGGCGCAGGACCGTTGCCCGGCCCGCCTTGTCCTCTGCGCCGCCGATGATGAGCAGGCACGTGTGCACCGTGGGGACCATGGCGACAGCCTAGGTTGTCAGAGCGTCAGAGCGTCAGAGCGTCAGAGCGTCAGAGCGTCAGAGCGTCGCAGAGTCGCAGCGTCACAGAGTCAGCGGGCAGGCAGATGCGGGGCGGGGGTCGGCGTGCCGTCGGCTTCGTCGGCATCCTCGATCTCCTCGCGGGTGATCCCCAGCAGGTATAGCACGGCGTCCAGATAGGGAACATTGACGGCGGTGTCGGCCTGCTCGCGCACGATCGGCTTCGCGTTGAACGCGATTCCGAGCCCGGCTGCGGCCAGCATGTCCAGGTCGTTGGCGCCGTCGCCGATCGCGACGGTGCGCGACATCGGCAGGTGCTCTGCAGCCGCGAACCTGCGCAGGGCGTCGGCCTTGCCCCGGCGGTCGACGATCTCGCCGACAAGTCCGCCGGTCAGGAATCCCTCTGTGATCTCAAGACGGTTCGCATGGGCGTGGTCGATCCCCAGATCTGCCGCGAGCGGGCCGACGACCTCGATGAAACCGCCGGAGACCACGGCCACCGTGAAGCCGAGTCGCTTCAGGGTGCGAACCAGGGTCCGGGCACCCGCCGTCAGCCGGATCTCGCCGCTCACCTCGTCCAGGACGCTGACCGGAAGTCCGGCGAGCAGGGCCACCCGGGCCCGCAGGCTCTCGGCGAAGTCGAGCTCGCCGAGCATGGCGGCGGCGGTCACCTCAGCGACCTCGGCCTCCTTGCCGGCGTGCTTGGCTAGCAGGTCGATCACCTCGTCCTGGATCAGCGTGGAGTCCACGTCCATGACGACCAGCCGGTGACCTCGCCGGGCCAGTCCGGCGGGGGAGACCGCGATGTCGACGCCGCGCACCACGGCCTCGAGCGCGAGCTCGACGCGCAGCGCCGGAATATCGGCCCCCGAGATGTCGAGCTCCACCGTGGTGACCGGGTAGCGGGACAGCCGCCGGATCCGGTCGATGTTGGCGCCGTGGGCCGCGATTCGGGCGCTGATCGCGGCAACCGCACTGGCCAGCAACGGTGCGCCGAGGACGACCACGGCGGCCCGTCCGCCGCGGCGCGGAGGATTGTCGCCCCTGCCGGACTCCACCGTGACGTGCAGGCCCAGCGAGCTGCCGACGGTGCTGACGACCTCTCGCATCCTGCTGTCCGCAGGCCCGGCCGAGAGCAGCAGCGCCAGGGTCAGGTGCCCGCGGACGACGACCTGCTCGAGGTCCAGGACCTCGGCCCCCACATCGGCGATGGCGTCGAAGAGCGAGCTGGTGACGCCGGGGCGGTCGTCACCGGAGACGGTGACCAGCAGGGTCTGTGTTGAAGGATCAGGCACCCTGCAAGGCTATCGTCGCGGCTACGCGCGGTTGCGTTCGTCCCGCCAGGCGATCAGGTCCCGCAGCGGAGCGAGGTCGAAGGCAGGCCCGCCCACGCCGTATGTGAACAGCCGCGTGCCCACGGCATACAGGCTCTCGGCGCTGGCTGCCGCGTCCTTGGCTGACACCCCGGCGGAGCGTTCGATCTCCAGCGGGTCCCGGCCCACCCTGACACACCAGTCGTTCAGCACCTCGTGCTTGTGGGCGACCGTCTCGGCATCACCGAAACCGTGCCAGATGTCGGCATGCTCTGCCACGATCCGCAGGGTCTTGCGCTCGCCGCCGCCACCGACCAGCACCGGGATGTGGCGCGTCGGAGGTGGGTTCAGCCGCGCCAGACGGCTGGTGATCAGCGGCAGGTCCCGGTCGAGGGCGTTCAGGCGTCCGCCGGCGGTCCCGAACTCGAAACCGTAGGCATCGTAGTCCTTCTCGAACCAGCCGGACCCGATACCCAGGATCAGCCGCCCGTCGCTGATGTGGTCGACGGTGCGGGCCATGTCCGCGAGCAGCTGGGGGTTGCGGTAGGAGTTGCACGTGACCAGCGCACCGATCTCGACCCGTTCGGTGGCCTCCGCAAATGCTCCGAGCATCGTCCAGCACTCGAAGTGCATGCCCTCGGGCTCGCCATACAGGGGATAGAAGTGGTCCCAGTTGAACACGACATCGGCGCCGAGCTCCTCGGCCTGAGCGCAGGCGCGCCGGATCTCGCTGTAGGTCGAGTGCTGGGGTTGCAGCTGAACGCCCACTCTGGCCGGGCGAGGGTCGGGCGCCGTGGCTTCGGCGGGGTCGTTGGCTGCATTGGCATCAGCCGCTTGACCGGCCTGACCGGCTTGACCGGGTGGAATGGGCTCGCTCACGGGCGGACCACCTGGCTCTTTCCGACGACGGTGATTCCCGAGTCGGTCACGGTGAAGCCGCGGGCCAGGTCCTCCTCGCGGTTGAGGCCGATGCTCACCCCGGGGGGCACGATGACGTTCTTGTCGATGATGGCCCGGTGGATCGTGGCGTTGCGGCCGATGTCGACAAAGTCGAGCAGCACGCTGTCGGTGATGTTCGCGTAGCTGTGGACCTGGACACCGGGCGAGAGCACCGAGTGGGACACGTGCCCGCCGCTGATCACGACACCCGGGGAGACCATGGAGTCGAGCGCCTCGCCGACCCGGCCCTGCGATCCGAAGACGAACTTGGCCGGCGGGAAGTTGCCGTGGTCGGTGTAGATCGGCCAGTCGTAGTTGTAGAGGTTGAAGATGGGATGGACCGAGATGAGATCCATCTGCGCCTCGTAGTACGAGTCGATGGTGCCGACGTCCCGCCAGTATCCGTGGTCGCGGGGGGTCGAGCCCGGGATCGGGTTGTCCTTGACGTCGTAGGAGTAGGCCTCGCCCTTGCTGACGAAGTCGGGGACGATGTCGCCTCCCATGTCCCGGGCGCTGCCGGGGCGCTCGGCATCGCGGGTGACGGCGTCGATGAGGACGTTCGCGTCGAACACGTAGATGCCCATCGAGGCGAGGACCTCGCCGGGGGAGTCCGGCAGACCCGTCGCGTTCTTGGGCTTCTCCAGGAACGCCTCGATCTTGTTGGTGGCCGCGTCGACCTCGATGATGCCGAACTGGTCGGCCAGCTCGATCGGCTGGCGGATCGCCGCGACCGTCACGCCCGCGCCGCTGTTGACGTGCTGCTCGACCATGTGGCTGAAGTCCATCCGGTAGACGTGGTCGGCGCCGGCCACCACCACGATGTCGGGCTTCTCGTCGTGCACGAGGTTCAGACTCTGGTAGATCGCGTCGGCACTGCCCTGATACCAGCTCTTGTCGATGCGCTGCTGGGCCGGCACCGGCGTCACGTAGTTGCCGAGCATCGTCGACATGCGCCAGGTCTTGCTGATGTGACGGTCGAGGCTGTGCGACTTGTACTGGGTGAGCACGACGACCTTGAGGTACCCCGAGTTCACCACGTTGCTGAGCGCGAAGTCGATCAGCCGGTAGATGCCGCCGAACGGCACCGCGGGTTTGGCCCGGTCGGCCGTCAGGGGCATCAACCGCTTGCCCTCTCCGCCCGCGAGCACGATTGCCAAGACCTTGGGGTACCCACTCATCTTCGCCATGGTCAGACCCTACGATGGACGCGGTCTCGCGGCGACCCCCGGCTCTGGTCTAGCGTTCACAAGATGAGAATCGACATCCTGAGCAAGGAGTATCCGCCCCTGGTCTACGGTGGCGCCGGTGTCCACGTCGCCGAGCTGGTCCGGGCCCTGCGCGAACGGGGTGACATCGATGCCCGGGTCCGCTGCTTCGGCGGACCGCGCGACGAGGCGGGCACCACCGGGTATGCCGACCCGCCGCAGCTCTCGACCGCGAACCCGGCTATCGCGACCCTGGGCGTCGACCTGGCCATGGTCGACGACTGCGTCGGCGCCGACCTGGTCCACTCGCACACCTGGTACGCCAACATGGCCGGGCATCTCGCCTCCCTGCTGGCCGGGGTGCCGCACGTGGTGTCCGCGCACAGCCTGGAGCCGATGCGCCCGTGGAAGGCCGAGCAGCTCGGCGGTGGCTACGCCGTGTCCTCCTGGGCGGAACGGACGGCCTACGAGGGCGCGGCAGCGGTCATTGCGGTGAGCGAGGGAATGCGCCAGGACGTCCTGAGCAGCTACCCCGGGATCGACCCGGCCCGGGTCCACGTCGTCCACAACGGCATCGACTCCCAGCTCTGGCAGCGGGACTCCAGCGCCCAGGCTCTCGAGGTGCTGCACCGGCACGGGGTGGATCCAGGTCGGCCCTCCGTCGTCTTCGTGGGCCGGATCACCCGCCAGAAGGGACTGCCTTACCTGTTGCGTGCGGCGGCCGAGCTGCCGCCGGAGGTCCAGCTCGTCCTGTGTGCGGGCGCTCCGGACACCGCCGGGCTGATGGCCGAGGTCGAGGCGCTGACAGCCGGGCTGCGGCAGACCCGCGAGGGCGTGGTGTGGATCACCGAGATGCTGCCGAGGGCCGAGGTCGTCGCCCTGCTGAGTGCCGCAACGGTCTTCGCCTGCCCATCGGTGTACGAGCCGCTCGGCATCGTCAACCTCGAGGCGATGGCCTGTGAGCTCGCGGTCGTGGCCACGGCCACCGGCGGCATCCCGGAGGTGGTCGTCGACGGCGAGACGGGCTGGCTGGTGCCGATCGAACCGGTGGCTGACGGCAGCGGGGTCCCGGTGGATCCCGATCGCTTCGTCGCCGACCTTGCCCGGGCGCTGAACCAGGCTGTGAGCGACCCGCAGCGCGCTCGCCGGTTCGGCCAGGCCGGGCGCCGACGCGCGGTCGAGAGCTTCTC
>DASVKO010000293.1:0-78759 GCA_036385355.1 Dermatophilaceae bacterium | reverse complement strand
CTGACAGGGACTCCCCGCGCTGGCCTACATCTGTGCGCAGACCCCGCGGCAGGCCTGCCAGCCAGTCGTCCAGGCCAAGCTCGGTCAGGGCCAGTCGTACGTCATCATCAGTGGCGACGGGCTTGCCGAACCGGATGTTGTCCAACAGCGTTGAGTCGAACAGGAATCCCTCTTGCGGCACGAGCACCACGCGACTGCGCAGTGAGCTGAACCTGACGGCGCGCAGGTCCACGCCGTCGATCTGGACGCTGCCCACGGTCGGGTCCATCAAACGCGTGAGCAGCTTGGCCAGCGTCGTCTTGCCCGAGCCGGTCTCCCCGACGATGGCGATGCGCGAGCGAGGGGCGATCCGGAGATCGATCTCATGCAGCACGGGATCACCTCCCGGATAAGCGAACCCGACGCCCTCGAAGACCACCGTGATGGGGCCGCGCGGCAGCGACTGCCCGTGGTCAGCGGGATCGGCCACGTCGGCCGGCGTGTCGATCACGGCGATCACCCGGCGCCACCCCGCAACCGCATTCTGCATCTCGTTGAGGATCTCGGTCGCGGTCTGCACCGGCTGGGTGAACAGCTGCACCAGGAACAAGAAGGCCAGGAGCTCACCCAGGGTCATCTGCCCGTGAACGGCAAGGACCGTGCCGACCACCACGATGACGGCCGTCGGCAAACCGGAGACAAGCTGCCCCGACGTGAACGCCGCCACGGCTTTGATCTGGGCCGATACCGAGGCACGGCGGTGGTTCTCGATGGCTGTGTCGATGCGGGCGGCGGTCCGGTCCTCGACCCCGTATGCGCGGATGGTCGCCGCGCCGACGACGGACTCCGAGACCGCTCCCAGGAGCTCACCCACGCGCTCGCGGACCTGCGTGAATGCCGTGCCGACGATGCCCTGGAACCGGCGAATAAGGAAGAACAGCGGCACGAAGCAGAGCCACACGACAGCCGCCAGCAACGGGCTGTAGATCACCATCAGCACCGTCGCCAGGGTCAGCTGGCCCAGGGACACGATCAGCATCAGCCCGCCGAACTGCACGAACATGGAGATGGTGTCCACGTCACTGGTGACCCGGGAGACAAGCGAGCCGCGTCGCTCGGTGTTCTGGGTGAGTATCGAGAGGTCATGGATGTGTCGGAAGGCGGTGATCCGCAAGGTCGCCAGGCCGGCCTCCGAGGCCCGGAACAGGCGCACGTTGACGAAGTACGACGTGACGGCAGTGAGCGCGACACCGCACGAGGCCAGCACGACGAGCCGGACGACCAGTCCGATGTCGGCGCCCGACGAGGCCAGGATCCCCCGGTCGGTCGTCTGCTGGACGACGAAGGGCACGACGACCCTGCCCACCGTCGAGATCAGGGCCAGCAGCACCGTGACGCCGATGCCCCTGCGCAGCTCCGGTGACAGCTCGAGGCCCCGTCGCAGGATCGCCCGCGTCCCGAGCTCCTGGCTGGACTCGATGCTCATGGGGTGACTCCCGCCGCGTCCAGGGTGTCCTCGTCGGCCAGCACCGCGGCCCGCTCTGCAGCCTCGCGGGCGTAGGCGGTGACCAGGCGCCCATATCCGGCGCAGCGACCCAGCAGCTGCGCGTGGGTCCCGTGGTCGACCACCGCACCGTTCTCCAGGTACACGACATCGTCGGCCAGCGTGATCGTCGCCATCCGGTACGCGACCACGAGCACTGTCGTCGGCGGTCGGTGCTCAACGCCGCTACCGGCATCCCGGAGCCCGGCGAGGATGGCCTTCTCCACGCTGGGGTCGACCGCACTGGTCGCGTCATCCAGAACCAGCAGAGCAGGATTGCGGACCACGGCTCGCGCCAGGGCAACTCGTTGACGCTGGCCACCGGACAGGCTCGTGCCCCGCTCGCCGACCCGGGTGTCCAGACCCGAAGGCAACGCCGCGACGAATCCATCCGCCTGGGCCACCCGTAGCGCTCGCCACACCTCGTCGTCGGTCACCTCCAGGCCCAGCGTGATGTTGCCCCGAACCGTGTCATCGAACAGGAACGTCTGCTGGGCCACCAGCGAACCGACCTCGGGCACGCCGCCGCGGGCCACCTCGCGCAGGTCGACACCATCGAGTCGGACGACTCCGGAGTCGGGATCGATCAGCCGCAGCACCAGGGAGGCCAGGGTGGACTTGCCCGACCCGGTGGGCCCGACGAGCGCCGTGGTGCCACCGGCCCGCACATCGAGGGTGACCGACCGGATCGCCGGGCTGGTCCTGGTGACGGTGCCGTCAGGGGCGTGGATGCGGCTGACGTCATAGGAGTACGACCCCTGATCGACCTGGGCGCGACTCGCGCCGAGGCTCCCGAGGCGGCGATCGCCATACCGCATCGTCCCTTTCGCCTGCAGGACGGCATCGACACGATCCCAGCCGACGACAGTGCGGGGAAGCTCGGCGAGCACCCAGCCCAGCGCCCGCACCGGGAAGGAGAGAAGGGAGAAGAGGTAGGCGATCTGGACGACCTCGGCGGCGGTCAGCTGGCCGCCGGCGACTCTGGCCGTCCCGGCTGCCAGCACGGCCAGCGTTCCCAGCGTGGGGATCGCCTCGATCGCCGGGTCGAACAGGCCGCGGGTTCGACCCACCTCGATGTTGGCGTCCTTCAGACGGTCGCTGACCTGCCGGAAGCGTGCCGCCTCCTGGTCCTCACGGCCCAGCGACTTGACGATGAGCCCTGCCTCGAAGCTCTCGTGAGCCACCTCGGAGACTTCGGCCCGCAGTTGCTGGGAGGCGGTCACCAGCGGCGACATCCGGCGCTGAAAGGCGAGGTTGGCGACGAAGAGCAGGGGAAAGACCATCATTCCGATGGCCGCAAGCACCGGGTCTACGACGAACATCTGCACGGTGGCCGTGACCAGCATGATGATGACCCCGAGGGCCATCGGCAGCGGCTGGAACACCTGCCAGGTCGCCTCGACATCGGCGTTCGCATTGGACAGCAGCTGCCCCGACGGGTGGCGATGGTGCCACGAGAGAGGCAGCCGCAGGTACTGCCGGGTGACCCGACGTCGATAGAGGGCGCAGAGGTTGTTGAAGGTGATGCCGGCCGCGATCCGGCGCACCACGATGCCGACGACGTTCAGCAGGACGACTGCCGAGATCATGAGCCCCGCCTGCCAGAGCTGGCCGGCGGTGACCTGCCGGGCGGCGACCGCCGGGCCCACGATCTCGCGGATGACCTTGCCGATCACCACCGCGGTGCCAACGGTCATCACGCCGTAGAGCGCACTACCGAGCACCGCCAGGGCGAACCAGCGGGGCTGCTGGCGGATGCCCAGGCCCACGACCCGGAGGCCGCGTCGCAGGGTGGGTGACGGCGCGGACGCCAAGACTGCCTCCAGAGGTCGAACGGGAATGGCTCAGCCTCTCACGCGGATCTGACATCACCAGAGGGCCGCAGGAGGTACGCCAGCGTCGGGGGGCGGTAGCCGGGGTGTCAGGATGACGCCATGACACGCTTCGCCAGCAGTGAACGCCAGGGCCTGTGCGACACCTTCGAGCTGGTCGGCCCTGATGCGCCGACGTTGTGCTCCCCCTGGCTCACCCGTGACCTTGCCGCCCACCTCGTCGTACGCGAACGCCGGCCCGACGTCGCCGCCGGCATCGTGGTGCCCTTGCTGGCCGGCCGCCTGGAGAAGGTGCAGAACGGGTACGCCGCGTGGGAGTGGCCGCGGCTGGTCAGCGAGGTCCGCACGGGTCCCCCGATCTGGTCGCCGGCGTCGCTGGGGCCGGTGAACGAGGCCATGAACACCGCCGAGTTCTTCGTCCACCACGAGGATGTGCTGCGCGGCGGCCCGCAGTGGAGCGCCCGGAAGATCTCCGGCGATCTCGAGTCGGCGCTGTGGGGCATCGTCGGCCGGGTCGCCCGGCTTCAGCTCGCGCGTTCCCGGGTGGGCGTCGCCCTGGTGGCCCCCTCGTATGGCGAGCGGCAGGTCCACGCCAAGACTGATCTGGGCACCGTCAAGATCACCGGCACACCCGGTGAGCTGCTGCTCTACGCCTTCGGCCGCCGGGACCAGGCACAGGTCGACGTGTCCGGCTCCGACGAAGCCCTCACCGCCATCTGACCCCCAGCCCAGGCACCCCCTCCAGCCAACAAACCTAGGCAGCGTGCGTCCCCCAACCGGCAAACCTAGGCAGCCCGTCCCTGCGTTCTCTGAAGCCGGGGGGCGGGGCCGGCGGTCAGCGAACAGGCAGTCCGTGGCTTCGCAGGGCGTCCTTCACCTGACCGATGGTGAGCTCGCCGAAGTGGAAGACGCTGGCTGCGAGCACGGCATCGGCCCCTGCCTCGACGGCCGGGGCGAAGTCGGCGACAGCGCCCGCGCCACCGCTGGCGATCAGCGGCACGCCGACCTCTCGTCGGACGGCTTCGATCAGCTCCAGGTCGAAACCATCCTTGGTGCCGTCGGCGTCCATCGAGTTGAGCAGGATCTCCCCCGCTCCCAGCTCGACAGCACGGGCGCACCAGGCGATCGCGTCGAGTCCTGTGCGCTGGCGGCCGCCGTGGGTAGTCACCTCGAACTCGCTCACAGCCACACCCGAGTCATCTCGCCGACGCCGGACATCGGCCGACAGCACCAGGACCTGGCAACCGAAACGATCGGCGATATCAGCGATCAGGCCAGGGCGAGAGATCGCCGCGGTATTGACCCCTACCTTGTCGGCGCCGGCCCGCAGCAAACGGTCGACATCGTCCACCTCGCGCACGCCCCCGCCGACGGTCAGCGGGATGAAGACCTGCTCAGCGGTCCGGCGCACCATGTCATAGGTGGTCTCGCGGTTGCCGCTGCTGGCCGTGACGTCAAGGAAGGTCAGCTCGTCAGCACCCTGCTCGTCATAACGCTTGGCCAGCTCGACCGGATCGCCGGCATCACGCAGGTTCTCGAAGTTGACCCCCTTGACCACACGGCCGGCGTCAACATCAAGGCAGGGGATGACCCGTATCGCGACACTCACCTTGCGAGCCTACCGAGGATCACCGCCGGTTCTGCGCCCTCTACAGTCCAGACATGCACATCACGGCGGCGGACGAGGCGATCGCCACGGCCATCATGATCATCAATGACGCCCAGACGCTTTGCGGCGCAACGAAAGTCGTCGCGATCGACGGTCCCAGCGGCGCAGGCAAGACCGACTTCGCGGCTGCCCTGGCCCCGCACCTGCCGAACCCACAGATCCTGCACATGGACGACCTGTACCCGGGCTGGGACGGGCTGGCGCAGGCGGTTGCCGACGTGCACGACCACGTCCTGGCCCCGCTGGCCCGCGGTGAACGGGCGGCATACCGGCGTTGGGACTGGGAACATGACCAGTATGCCGAGTGGCATCGCCCGCCCCCGACGAACCTGCTGCTCGTGGAGGGGGTGGGCTCGGGCGCCCAGCTGGGCTGGCAGTACGAGTCGGTCCTCATCTGGCTCGAGGCCGACCGCGCCGAACGTTTCCGGCGGGGCATCGAGCGTGACGGCGAGTCATATCTGCCTCACTGGCAGCGCTGGGGGCTCGCCGAAGAGGCACTGTTCGCCCTCGACCGGACGCGCGACCGGGCGGACCTCATCGTCAACACCCACGACCAGAACGGCTGAGCCCATGACCTCCCCGATCGATCGGTGGCGCTCCCGCGGCGCCTCCCTGGCTCCGCGCGCGGCGCGACGTTCCCAGGCGTCAATACGCCACCGGTTCGCCCGGCTTCGTCAGCGGTCCTTCTTCATCGTGCAGTGCGCATCGGCAGCGGCGGTGGCCTGGTGGGTCGCCACGAACCTCCTGCATCACGAGAGCGCCTTCTTCGCGCCTGTCACCGTCATGCTCAGTCTGGGCATGTCGTACGGACAACGACTGCGCCGCGTCATCGAGGTGACCCTCGGGGTGGCGATCGGGGTGCTGGTCGGTGATATCTTCGTGCACTTCTTCGGCTCCGGGGCCTGGCAGATCGCTGTCGTGGCCACGATGGCAATGACGATTGCCGTGCTGTTCGGGGCAGGCACGATGCTGGTGACGCAAGCGGGCGTTCAGGCGATCATCGTCACCACTCTGGTAGCTCAGCAGGAGTTCGCCCTGAGTCGCTGGCTCGATGCCGTGGTCGGGGGCACCATCGCCCTCCTTGCAGCGACGATCACCCCTGCATCACCGCTTCGCAAGCCGCGTGCGCAGGCAGCCGTCGTCGTCACGGAGCTGTCTTCCATCCTGGCCTGCACGGCCAAAGCCCTGCGGCAGTCCGACCTCGCTCTGGCCAGCATGGCGCTGGACCGGGCACGCAAGTCCGAGCACGCTCTGGATGAGCTGCGAGATCTCTCGGCCGAGGGCATCGCCGTGGTCCGGCTCTCACCGTTTCGACGCCGCCATCTGCCGGGAGTTCAGGCGATCGCCGACCTGATGGAACCGCTGGACCGCGCGATCCGCAATATCCGCGTCCTGGTCCGCCGAGCCTCGGTTGCGGTCCGGACCGGCGAGGAGGTTCCCGCACCCTACGTGGACCTGATCTCGTCGCTGGCTGATGTCACCGCCGAGATCGCGGACCAGCTCGGCGAGCGACGGCTGGCCACCGGCTCGCGAGCCGCCCTGACGACGATCGCGCAGTCGTCCTCGCCGGTGGATCCGCGGACCAGTCTGTCCGCTGAGGTCATCCGCGCCCAGGTTCGGTCTGTTGTCGTGGATCTGCTGATGCTCACCGGCCTGACGTACGTCGAGGCCTGCGCACGGGTCCCCGCCCCACCGGACGGACTCGCAGACGACTTCGACGAGAGCGATGCCTGATCCTGCCGGACCGTCGGGCTGCCGGACCGTCGGGCTGTGGGACCGTCGGACCAGCGAGAAAGCGCCTGCCACCTGTCTGACTGATGGCCTGTCTGACTCATGGCCTGTCTGACTCATGGTCGCGCTCAGCCCGTATGGCGAGGCCCGCCATGGACCTGTGCGAGCGCCGACAGGCGTGAGGCCTCGGCCCGGCCAAAGGCGCCATCAGACTTCTGGATCGCCATCACCGCAACGGTGTCGGTGTCGTCAAGATCCACACTCACCCACGGCGCGCCACCACCGAACTGCACGCGGAGGATCTGCGCCCACTCGACCGTGCGCGTGGTGAACAGGTTGCGGATCACCAGGCCCTGCGTCGACGGGATCGCCCGAATCGAGGCAAAGCGCCAGAGCCCCGCCCCAAAAGCAAGGCCGCACAGGACCATCAGGGACCGGTCGGTGACACTCCAGCCACCGACCTGCGGGTCCGTCCACGGCATCGCCAGTGCGACACCGGTGAAGATCACGACGGACAACCCTGACATCGTCAGGGCAACCCCTCGCCCCCGACGGGGGCGAAACACGGCATACGGGTCCGGCTGGGCGCGGCCACTGGTCGACCTGCCCGCCATCACAGCCGGCAGGCGGCGATGTCCGTGACCAGGATGGCCCGCGCTCCGAGGTCGTACAGATCGTCCATCAGCTGGTTCGTGCGGTGACGCGGCACCATCGAGCGCACCGCGACGTAGCCCTTCTCGTGCAGTGGTGACACGGTCGGTGACTCCAGACCAGGGGTGAGGGCGCAGGCCTGCTCCACCAGCTCAACCCGCACGTCGTAGTCCATCATCACGTAGCTGTGCGCGGTGATCACCCCCTGGAGACGACGGGAGAGGATGTCGAGCGCAGCCTGAGCCTGGCTGTCCCTGCGCTGGATCAGGACGGCCTCGCTGAGCAGGATCGGGTCACCGAAGACCTCCAGTCCCTGCTGACGCAGGGTGGACCCGGTCTCGACGACATCCGCGATCACGTCCGCCACGCCCAGCGTGATGGCAGTCTCGACCGCCCCGTCGAGACGAACGACCTCAGCGCTGACACCGTGCTCGGCCAGATGGGCCGACACCAGCCCCGGATAGCTCGTGGCCACCCGCCTGCCGTCGATGTCCTTGACGCTCGTGGCGACACCGGGTCGGGCGGCATACCGGAAGGTGGAGGCTGCGAAGCCCAGAGACATCGACTCGACGGCGGCGGCACCGGAGTCCAGCAGGAGGTCACGACCGGTGATACCACCGTCGAGACTGCCTGAGCCGACGTAGACCGCGATGTCACGCGGGCGCAGGAAGAAGAACTCGATGTCCTGTTCGACGTCGGTCAGCACCAGCTCCTTGGGGTCGCGGCGGCCCCGATAGCCCGCCTCGCGCAGCATCTCGGCGGCGGCCTCGGACAGAGAACCCTTGTTGGGCACAGCAATTCGTAACATCTGATGAAGTCCTTGCGTTGCGGACGGGAGGTCGGGTCAGAGGTGGGCGTAGACGTCGTCGAGCGAGATGTCAGTGGCCAGCATGAGCACCTGGAGGTGATAGAGCAGCTGGCTGATCTCCTCAGCCGTGTTGGCCTTGCCCTCATGCTCAGCGGCCATCCACACCTCGGCTGCTTCTTCGACGATCTTCTTGCCGATGGCATGGACTCCTGCGTCCAGCTCGGCGACGGTGCCCGACCCCTGAGGGCGCGTGGCAGCCTTGTCGGTCAACTCGGCAAACAACTGGTCAAAGGTCTTCACAAGGGTCAAGGTTAGTGGGAGAGCACTCTGCGACCCGCACCCGACAGCTGGAGGCGTGGATGGCCAGCAGGCACAAGGGGATAGCGCGGGCCCGTTACGGCGTCGACGGACCAGCCCAGGTGGCCATCCTGGTGTCCGCGACATCCGGCCTGCTCGTCGCTGCCGTCGCTGCCCTGCGCGCCAGGCGACGGGTCGGCCGGCTGCTGCTGCTGGGCGCCGTGTTCGAGGCGTTCCGCGCCGGCACCTTCCTGTACGCCACGCTTCGCGGCAAGCTCGTGGTCTGGGCCCGGGAGGTCGACGCGCTCGATCTGACCGGCACCGAGCAGGTGCTCGATCTGGGCTGCGGACGCGGTGCCGTGCTGCTGACGGTCGCCCGCCGGCTGACCACCGGCACAGCGATCGGCCTCGACCTGTGGCAGACCAAGGATCAGTCCGGCAACTCCGAGACCGCCACCCGGCGCAACGCCATCGCCGAAGGGTTGGCCGACCGGATCGACCTGGTCACCGGCGACATGCGCTCGCTGCCCTTCGATGACGCCAGCTTCGACCTTGTCGTCTCGAGTCTGGCCCTTCACAACGTCCCCGACTCCGACGACCGGGCCACGGCAGTCTCAGAGGCCCTGCGCGTGCTGCGCCCCGGCGGCCGGCTCCTCCTGGCCGATGCCCTGCACACCGAGGCCTACGCGGACACGCTGAGAAGGGCCGGCGCCCTGGATGTCGCAGTTCGGCCCCTGGGATGGCGGGTCTGGTATGGCGGACCGTGGTTCGGCCTGTCGATGGTGACCGCGCACCGTCCCTAGTTTTGCCCGGTGCAGACCCGCACCGTCCCTAGGTTTGGGGAACTGGTGTTGGGTCCCTCGGTTTGGTGGTTGCGTAGGTTGTGGTGCGTTCGCGGACTGGTCGGCCGATGCCTTCGGCTATCAGGGTCAGCTCTTCCACCGTCTTTGCCGAACCGTGCTCTGACCCGGCCATCCGGCTGATCGTCTCCTCCATCAGGGTCCCGCCAACATCGTTCGCGCCACCCTGGAGCATCACCCGGGTGCCCTCGACCCCGAGCTTGACCCACGAGGTCTGCACGTTGTGGATTCGCCCGTGCAGCATCAGCCGGGCCACCGCATGGACCGCGCGGTTGTCCCGCATCGTCGGCCCCGGGCGAGCGAGCCCGGCCAGGTAGACCGGCGCGTTCGTGTGGATGAACGGCAACGGGACGAACTCGGTGAACCCGCCGGTGCGGTCCTGCAACGCCGCGAGGGTGCGCAGGTGGCCCACCCAGTGCCGCGGGTGGTCGACATGGCCGTACATCATGGTGCTGCTCGACGGTATCCCCAGCTCATGGGCGGTCGCGACGATCTCGACCCACTGGGCCGAGGGGAGCTTGCCCTTGGTCAGCACCCACCTGACATCGTCGTCGAGAATCTCCGCCGCGGTGCCCGGAATCGAGTCGAGCCCGGCGTCCTTGAGCTCGTCGAGCCACGCGCGGGCCGAGATCCCGGACTTGGCCGAGGCCGTCGCGATCTCCATCGGTGAGAAGGCATGCACATGGATGCCGGGCGCGGCCGACTTCACCGACCGGACGATATCGGCGTATGCCGTTCGCCCCAGCGACGGGTCGATGCCACCCTGCAGGCAGACCTCGGTGGCGCCCAGGGCCTGGGCCTCGGCGGCTCGCTGCCCGACCTGCTCGAGGGACAGGGTGAAGGCGTCGGCGTCGGTCCGGCGCTGGGCGAACGCGCAGAACCGGCACCCGACGTAACAGATGTTGGTGAAGTTGATATTGCGGTTGACCACGTACGTGACGTCGTCGCCGACGACGTCACGGCGCACGTCGTCGGCGAGAGCGGCGACCGCTTCAAGATCGGCACCGTCGCAGGTGAGCAGGGCCAGGTAGTCGTCGTCGGTCAGACCTGCCGGGTCGTCCCGGGCGCGGCCCAGCGCCGCGCGCACGTCGGCATCCAGACGGGGCGGGGCCGCCAGGGAGTCCGGCGCACGGGTCGCAACCTCGGCCCAGCTGCCGTAGACCTCGTCGAAGTCACTGCGGCGATCAGCGCTCCTGCCCTCCAGGTCGATTCCGCGATGGAGGTCCACCCGGCCGTGACCAGCCCCGACGGCCTCCATGCCACCGTCCGGCTCCTGCCACGGCAGCCCCTGCGGCCGGGCGGCCTCGTCGGCCAGACCGGTCCCCGGGTCCGCCAGCGCCCGCACGTGCGGGTGAAGCCGGGGGTCGATCCAGGGCTCGTCCCGCTTCAGCGCCCCCAGCACGTATCGCGCGCCGGTGGTGAGTCGCTCGGCCAGCCTCAGCCCGGACTCACCGGTCCAGCGGCGCAGGTCGTCGATCTGCGGCCAGGGGCGCTCCGGGTTGACGTGGTCCGGGGTGACCGGCGAGACACCGCCCCAGTCGTCGACGCCGGCTGCGAGCAGCCGCGGGATCTCCCCCGGCTCTGACAGGTTCGGCGGCGCCTGAACGCTGACCGAGGGCCCGAGCAGGAGCCTGGTCACCGCGATCGTGGCCAGGTACTCCTGCTCGCCGAGATCCGGCGTCGAGCGCATCGAGGTGTCGTCCTTGGACCGGAAGTTCTGGACGATGCACTCCTGGATCGAGCCGTACTCGCGGGCGACCCGCCTGATCGCCAGGATCGAGTCGAGCCTCTCGGCCAGCGTCTCGCCGATGCCGACCAGGATGCCGGTCGTGAACGGGATCCCCACCCGGCCCGCGTCCTCGAGCACCCGCAGCCGAATGGCCGGGTCCTTGTCCGGAGAGCCGAAGTGCGCCTGCCCCGGCTCCTCGAAGAGCCGGCGCGACGTCGTCTCCAGCATCATGCCCATCGACGGGGCAACCGGCTTGAGCCGCTGCAGGTCTGACCACGACATGACTCCGGGATTGAGGTGCGGAAGCAGACCGGTCTCCTCGAGCACCCGGATGGACATCGCCCGCACGTAGGCCAGCGTGTCGTCATACCCGTGGGCATCGAGCCACTCGCGGGCCTGCGGCCAGCGGTCCTCCGGCTGGTCGCCGAGCGTGAACAGGGCCTCCTTGCAGCCCTGGGCTGCGCCCGCCCGGGCGATGTCCAGGACCTCGTCAGGTGAGAGGTACGGCGCGGGCAGGCGATGCGGCACGGTCACGAACGTGCAGTAGTGGCAACGGTCCCGGCACAGCCGGGTCAGCGGGATGAAGACCTTGCGCGAGTAGGTCACGACGCCCGGCCGGCCCGCCGCGACCATCGCCGCGTCGCGGACGCGGGTAGAGGACTCGAACAACCGGTCGAGGTCGCCACCGCGAGCACCGAGCAGCACCAGTGCCTCGGTCTCGTCCAGAGCCTTACCGTCATGGGCGCGGGCCAGGGCGCGGCGCATCGCACTGGCCGTGTTGGGCACGGAGCCTGTATCAGGCACGGAGCCTGTATCAGGCGCGGAGCCAGTCATCTGTGCAGAGTCAGTCACCTGCGCAGGGTAGTGCCTCCCGGCTGGTGCCTCCCGGCTAGGCCAGGCCGCGCAAGGTCACCACGGTCGCCACTGCAGCGGTGGCGGCTTCATGACCTTTGTCCTCACTGGATCCCGCGAGCCCTGCCCGGTCGAGAGCCTGCTGGTCGTCGTCGCAGGTGAGGACGCCGAAGCCGACCGGCACACCGGTCCGGACGCAGACGTCGGTCAGGCCCATCGCGACCGCCTGACAGATGTAGTCGAAGTGCGGGGTGCCCCCCCGGATCACGACGCCGAGCGCCACCAGGGCGTCATGCGACTCGGCCAGGCGGGCACAGGCGACGGTGAGCTCGAAGGCTCCCGGCACCCGGACCAGCTGGACGGACCCGATGCCGGCATCGGCCAGTCCCCGACGGGCGCCGTCGATCAGCCCGTCCATCACGGTGGGGTGCCAGGACGCCGCCACGATGGCGACCCGCAGGCCGCTGCCGTCGACCTCGATGGTGGGCGAGCCCGACTTCATGCGGATGCTCCCTTGTCGTTCTCGTCGAGAATCAGGTCGTGGCCCATCCGGTCACGCTTGGTGCGCAGATAGGCCGCGTTGTGCTCACCGGGCACCATGCTCAGCCGTTCGACGGCCACCACCTCGATGCCGTAGTCGCGCATGGCGTTGACCTTCATCGGGTTGTTCGTCAGCAGTCGTAGCGACCCGACGCCGAGGTCAGCCAGGATCGCCGCTCCTGCCGCATACTCACGCGAGTCGATGGGCAGACCGAGCTCGGTCTGGGCATCAACGGTGTCAAAACCGTTGTCCTGCAGGGCATAGGCCTGCAGCTTGCTGACCAGGCCCACCCCGCGTCCCTCGTGGCCGCACAGATAGACCACGACGCCGCCCTCGGCGGCGACCCGCTCCAGGGAGCGTTCCAGCTGGCCGCCACAGTCACAGCGCTGCGAGCCGAAGACATCCCCGGTGAGGCACTCGGAGTGCAGTCGTGCCAGCGGCGCTCGCCCCTGCAGCCCCTTGGGGCTGACCAGGGCAATGTGCTCGTAGCCGGTCAGCAGGTCGCGGTAGCCGACCACCCGGAACACCCCGTGCTCGGTCGGCAGCCGGGTCTCGGCGAGCCGCTCGACGCGGTCGTGGCGCTCACGCCACGCGACCAGGGCCGCAATGGTGACGACCGGCAGCTTGTACTCGGCACCCAGGTCCAGGACCGCCGGCAGACGCATCATCGACCCGTCGTCATGGACGAGCTCGCCGATCGCGCCCACCGGCGCAAGTCCGGCCAGGCGGCACAGGTCCACCGCAGCCTCGGTGTGCCCGCCGCGAACGAGGACACCGCCGTGCCGGGCGCGCAGCGGGACCACGTGCCCCGGCCGGTTGAAGTCCGCCGCAGTCGAACCCTCCTGCGCGAGCAGGCGAATCGTGTGGGCGCGGTCAGCTGCGCTGATACCGGTGCTGACGCCCTCGGCGGCGTCCACGGTCACGGTGTACGCCGTGCCACGAGGGTCCTGGTTGTCCGCGACCATCGGCGGCAGTCCCAGGTGAGTCGCGCGGGACTCGGACATCGGCGCGCAGATGTAGCCGGAGGTGTGCCGGATGGTCCAGGCCATCCACTCCGTGGTGACCGTCGCCGCCGCCAGGATGACGTCGCCCTCGTTCTCGCGGTCCTCGTCATCGGTCACCAGGACCGGCAGACCGGCCTTCAGCGCCTCGAACGCCTCTTCGATCGTGGACAGTCGCGTGCTCATGCTGATACCTCACTCAGTTCAGGTTTGGGGGACTCGACACGCGAGGCCCTGAGCCAGACGAAGAAGCCATAGATGACAAGCCCGCCGTAGATGGCGAACAGGAAAGCGGTGGGGTAGAAGTGCGAGTGGATCAGCAGCGGAACGCCCACCAGGTCAACGGCGATCCAGGCCAGCCAGAAGTCGTTCCAGCCGCGGGCCATCGCGTAGGTAGCGATCATCGAGCCGATGAAGATCCAGGCGTCGCACCAGTAGTACCAGCGGGGGGCTGGCCAGCCGGCGCCGATCTGCGAGAAGACCCACTGCATCACGACGACGCCACCGATCCAGACCGCGAGGTACTGCAGCCTCTCCGTGGCGGTGGCCCAGCGCGGGATGATGGCGGGGGCATCGGCGCCCGCACCAGCGGTGGTGAGCTCGTGCTGCTTTCGGATCCGGCTCCACCGCCACCAGCCGTACACGCTGGTGATGACGAAGAAGACCTGCCGTCCGGCCTGGCCATAGAGCGTCTGGTTCTGCGGAGTCACGAAGGCCACTCCGAAGAAGACGGTGAACAACAGCACGTTGCCGATGATCCCGACCGGCCACGCCCAGACCCGCCGCTTCAGCCCGCCGATCGCGGAGGCGAAGCCGAAACCGTTCCCGACGATCTCACGCCAGAGGATCGGCTGGCCGAAGATGGTCAGCTGGGCATCGAACACGCGCTCGATGAGACTCATCCGAAGCACTCCGCCCCTGCTGTGGTGCGAAGGAGCACCCGTTCGGTGAGGCTCATGAGAGGGGCTCCGCTTCGGTTGCGCCGTGGGTGAGCAGTCGCTCGACGTACTTGGCGATCACGTCGACCTCGAGGTTGACCAGGTCGCCCACTGTCTTGTGCCCGAGAGTGGTCAGCTCGAGGGTGGTGGGGATCAGGGAGACCGAGAAGGTGTCGTCGGTGATGGCCGAGACGGTCAGGGACACGCCGTCGACGGTGATCGAGCCCTTCTCCACGACATACCGGGACAGCTCGGGGGGCAGGGTGAACTGCACCACCTCCCAGCGGTCGCCGGGCAGCCGCGCCAGGATCTGGGCCGTGCCATCGACGTGGCCCTGGACGATATGACCGCCGAACCGGGTGCTGGCAGCCATCGCGCGTTCGAGGTTGACCACGGCGCCGGCCCGCAGACTGCCCAGGCTGCTGCGGTTCAGCGTCTCGGCCATCACGTCGACCGAGAAGGTCTGGCCGTCGTGCTCGACGACGGTCAGGCACACCCCGTTGACCGCGATCGACGCGCCGGGAGCGGCGTCGCTGGTCACCAGCGGGCCGCGCACCGTGACGACGGCCGACTCCGTGCCGTGCTCGATGGCCACGATCTGCCCGAGTTCCTCGACAATTCCGGTGAACATCAGCGTCCTTCTCTGCTCGTCGTATCGATGCTGCGGGGGGTGGCGACGCTGGCCCGGATCCTGATGTCGGGCCCGATCGTGGTGATCTCGTGGGGCGTCAGTCGCAACGCCTCGCCGATGTTCTGTATGCCGAGGTCCCCCACCGCGGGCGCACCCGCGCCGAGCAGGGCCGGGGCGAGATAGACGATGACCTCGTCCACCAGCCCGGCTTCGAGGAACGCCGCTGCCACGGTGGGTCCGCCCTCCAGCCAGACGTGGTGAATCTCCTGCTCGGCCAGCGCCTTGAGCGCCTCCGCCGGGTCATGGGTCGCCAGCTGAAGGGTCGGTGCCGCATCGTCGTGCACCCGTGCGGTCTGCGGGATGGGCCGCAGACCCATGACCACCCGCAGCGGCTGACGTCCGGTCACCGACCCGTCCGGCCCGCGCACGGTCAGTGCCGGGTCGTCGGCGATCACCGTCCCGGTGCCCACCAGGATCGCGTCGCAGCAGGCCCGGCGCTGATGGACGTCGGCCCGCGCCAGGGGCCCGGTGATCCATCGGCTGCTGCCGTCAGCTGCCGCCGAGCGACCATCCAGGGTCGCGGCGTACTTCCAGGTCACCCTGGGTCGTCCGTGGACGAAGGAGAAGGTCCAGGCCTCGTTCAGGGCCGTGGACGCGTCAGCCAGCACTCCCGCAGTGGTCCGGATGCCGGCGGCCTCCAGCAGCGCCCCGCCACCACGTCCCGCCGGGGTCGGGTCGGACTGGGCGAAGACGACCCGGGCCACTCCGGCCTCGATCAGAGCCTGGGCACAGGGGCCTGTCCTGCCCGTGTGCGCACACGGTTCCAGCGTGACGACCGCGGTGCCTGCGCGGGCGGCCGGGCCGGCCTGACGCAACGCCACGACCTCCGCGTGGGGGGTGCCGGCGCCCCGGTGGAAACCCTCGCCGACAACCAGGCCACCGGAGTCGACGATCACGGCGCCCACTCGCGGGTTGGGGTCGGCCAGCGGCCCACGCGCAGCAAGCTCGAGGGCACGGCCCATCAGCGCGACATCGCGCTCGTGCTCTGGCGTGCTGACCTCTCGGTCGGCCATGTCCTGCCCCTCGTACTCGGCTCCTGTTCGGGCGAGCTCCGGGGCGCGAACGGCGCCAACAGGTCATGGCAGGCCAAGCGAGTCCGACCAGAGAACTACCGGTCCACGCAGTCGGTCCACAAAGCCACAATGACCTGAAGTCACCACGACTGACCCACCACCGACCTCAGGGGTCGGGAAAGCGGGCGTCGCTGTTGCTACCTCTCATCCGGACTTTCACCGTCGGCCCGGGAATTTCACCTGGTTCACCGGCCGCTGGATGCGGTCGGGTCGCGGACTTTAACCGCCGGTTCGGAATTACACCGATCACGGAGCACGTAGCTTCAGTATGGCACTGCGGATGTCAGGCCCATGCAAACGGCGTCTCAAATCCCTCTCAAGGGCTGGCTCGACGCAGTGCGGGTCACCGTCGGTGCGGAGACCCGCACTGCGTCGGTGCGGAGACGCGGGTCACCGCCGGTGCGGAGACGCGGGTCACCGTCGGTGCGGAAACCTCACCCGTGCCGGGGAGTGGCGCGTCGCCAGCTCACGCAGCTGGTCCACGGCCACCGCCGCAATCTCGGCCCCGAAGACGGCCGACCCTGCGACGAAGACGTCCGCCCCGGCCTCAGCGCACATCTCGATGGTGGTGGCCGAGACTCCCCCGTCGACCTGCACCCAGATCTCGCCGCCGCACCGGTCCACGGCCGCACGGGCCTCACGCACCTTGGACATCTGGTCGGCCATGAACGACTGCCCGCCGAATCCGGGCTCGACCGTCATCAGGAGAACCATGTCCAGCTCGGGCAGCAGGTCGGCATAGGGGGCGAACCCCGTGCCGGGCTTGAGCGCCATCCCGGCCCGCGCGCCGAGCGAACGCAGGTTACGAGCCAGCGAGACCGGGTCGCGGGCAGCCTCGATATGGAACGTGACGCTCGAGGCACCCGCCTCCGCATACATCGGCGCCCACCGGTCAGGGTCGTCGATCATCAGGTGACAGTCCAGCGGCAGGGGGCTGATCCGTGCCAGAGCCTCGACCACGGGCAGGCCCAGAGTCAGGTTGGGCACGAAGTGGGCATCCATCACATCGACGTGGGCCCAGTCTGCGTTGGCGATCCGCTTGAGCTCGCTCTCGAGATTGGCGAAGTCACTGGCGAGGATGCTGGGTGAGATCTGCACCGCCCCACTTTAAGGTCACCCCGAAGTCGACGACTCGGGGAGGGCCGCACCGACCCGCGGTTCCTCGGTGCTCCCAGGTTCGAGCCGGACGGTCAGCCGGGGCAGCAGGACGTGCACGATCGGCCCGATTCCCAGGGCATAGGCCACGGTGCCGACCCCGGCCACCCCACCCATCAGCCAACCCGCTGCCAGCACCGTCAGCTCGATCGCGGTCCGCACCAGCCCGACGCTGCGGCCGGTTCGCTGCACCAGCCCGGTCATCAGCCCGTCCCGCGGACCCGGTCCGAGCTGGCTGCCGATGTACATCGCCCCCGCCAGACCGTTGAGCACGATGCCGGCGGCCAGCAGGACCGCCCGCTGCCACAGGGCGCCCGGAGTCGTGAGCACCGAGAGGGCGGCGTCGGTGACGATCCCGATGACGAAGATATTCGCCACAGTCCCGACTCCCGGCATCTGACGCAGGGGTATCCACGACAACAGCACGCACGCGCCGACGATGATGGTGACCGTCCCAAAGCTCAGTGGCAGGTGAACTGCCACGCCGTAGTGGAAGACGTCCCAGGGCGCGAGCCCGAGCTGCGCCCGGATCATCATGGCCAGCGACCCGCCAAAGAGGGTCAGCCCGGTGAGAAGCTGGACGAGCCGACGGGGAAGCCGCCCGGCGCGGAGCTGCTGGCGCGGGGACATCGGGAGCAGGGGGGCGGAAGGCATGCGCCCATGATGGCAGGAAGTGGACTGTTCAGAAATATCCAATTCTGCAACAGTGGCCTCCATGGTCATCAGCAGCGTCTCCGCGTCACGGCTCTCCGTCCTGCTCGGGCCGGCAGCCAGCGGCTCCCCGGCATACCTCGCCATCGCTGATGCCCTCAGACTCCTCATCGTCGATGGCCGGATCCAGTTCGGCACCCGCCTGCCCAGCGAGCGCGACCTCACGCTCGCCCTGGGGCTGAGCCGCACGACGGTCACTCATGCGTATGCCGAGCTGCGGGACCGTGGCTACCTCACCTCACGTCGTGGATCGGGCAGCGTCGCAACCATGCCCGGCGACACGTCCCATCGCCTCGCCGGGCCGCTCACCCCGGGCGAGTCCGGGGACGGCAAGCTGGACCTCACGGTGGCGGCCCTGCCGGCTCCCGCAGGCACCGCCGCCGCCTTCGCCTCAGCGATGGAGGACCTTCCCGGCTACCTCACCGGCTCCGGATACCACCCCCTGGGCCTGGAGGTTCTCCGCACGGCAGTTGCCGCACGCTTCCATGAGCGTGGCGTTCCCACCGAACCCGAACAGATCATCATCACGTCCGGGGCGCTCTCCTCCCTGGCACTGGTGGCGTCGACGTTCCTGAGGCCGGGCGACCGCGCGGTGATGGACAGCCCGACCTACCCCAACACGGTGGCCGCCCTGCGCCGCAGCGGAGCACGCGTGATCGGCGTCGGTGTGGAACCGACCGGCTGGGACGTCGAGGCCCTGGAGTCCGCCCTGCGTCAGGTCAGACCCGTGATCTCGGTGCTGATCCCCGACTTCCACAACCCCACCGGGAGCCTGATGCCGGACGAGGAGCGGGCCAGGGTGGCCCGCGCCTGGTCACGCTCAGGCACCACTGGCGTGGTCGACGAGACGCTGATCGACTTCCCGGCGGACCACACCACCGGTCTGCCCCTGCCGATGGCCGCCCATGACCCCCGGACCATCACCGTCGGCAGCGCGAGCAAGTCATTCTGGGGGGGCTTGCGGATCGGCTGGATCCGGGCCGAGCCGGATCAGATGGCGCAGCTGTCCGAGTCGCGGCTCGCCCTCGACCTGAGCGCACCGGTCCTCGAGCAGCTCGTCCTGCTTCACCTGATGAGAGAGCGCGAGCGCATCGTGGAAGACCAGCGGCGACGAGTCCGCGAGGCAAGGACGACCCTGAGCGATGAGCTGCAGAGGGCGCTTCCGGACTGGGTCGTCCACCCACCAGCCGGGGGCCTGTCCGTATGGTGCGAGCTGCCGGACCCGCTCGCCACCGCCCTCGTGGCCGCGGCCGAGAAGCAGGACCTGCTTCTGGGCGCTGGCCCGCGATTTGCCGTTGACGGAGGCCTCGAGCGGTTCCTGAGGCTGACCTGCACCCAGCACCCTGACACCATGAGGGACGCCGTGGCCCGGATGGCCGTCGCCTGGGAGGACGCCCAGGTCAACCGGACGGCGCGTTCGCGGCGAAGTCACCTCGTGGCGTGAGCCGGGGTCACTTCTTCCGGAGCAGGGAGAAGAACATCGCGTCGGTGCCGTGCACGTGCGGCCAGAGCTGGACGAAGGGCCCCTCTCCCAGATGCTCGACCGGGCGGCCCTCGCTGTCCCGGAACAGGTCCCGGGCATCGACGATCTCGACATCCTGACGTCGCTTCGTGACATCCGAGACGACGAACCTGGTCTCGGCCAGGTGCGGGCTACAGGTCGCATAGCCGATGATCCCACCGGGTTTGGTGGCCTCGATCGCCGAGACGAGCAGCGCGCGCTGCAGGCTGCCGAGCTCGACGATGTCCGCGGTCGTTCGCCGCCAGCGGGCTTCGGGCCTGCGGCGCAGCGCCCCCAGACCAGTGCACGGCGCGTCGACCAGCACCCGGTCATAGGTCTGCGGCTCGTCCTCGCCGATCTCGCGACCGTCCCCCGTGCCGATCATGACCTCGATGCCCGAGTCGATGGCCGCGTCAAGAGTCTGACGCACCAGGTCGGTGCGGTGCTCGCTGATCTCGTTGGCGAACAGGGTGGCGCCCCGCTGGGCGCCCAGAGTCGCCAGCAGTGCGGCTTTGCCGCCCGGTCCCGCACACAGGTCAAGCCACTTCTCATGCTCAGCGCCGGTGCTGACCTCAGCCCCTGCCAGAGCGAGCGCAACCAGCTGGGACCCCTCGTCCTGGACCGCGGCGCGGCCCGAGCGAACCGCCGGGATCGAGCCGGGGTCACCCGAGTCGAGAACCGCGCCCACTCGCGACAGCACGGACGGCGCCGCCCCGTCGCGGGTCAGCTCCTCGACCTCGCACAGTCCCGGACGGGCCACCAGCGAGACCTTGGCTGCCGCGTTGTCGGCCACCAGCAGGGCTTCCAGGTCGGCGTCCAGGGTCTCGGCACTTGATGCGCCGTGGCCGACCAACGCTGCCCGCAGCGCCCGGACGATCCACTCGGGGTGACTGTGCAGGGTCGCCAGGGCGGCTATCGGGTCGTTGGCGGGGACGACCTGCGCGATCCAGGTGTCGAGGTCCTTCTCACTGATCCGGCGCATGACGGCGTTGACGAACCCGCCGGCGCTGGCTCCGTTGACCAGTCGCGCCAGCCCGACGGTCTGGTCGACGGCGGCATGCGAGGCGACCCGCATCCCGAGAAGCTGGTGCGCGCCGAGTCGCAGGGTGTCGAGCACGTTGTCGTCGATCTGCTGCACAGGCCGACCCGCCGCGGACGCGATGATCGGGTCGTAGAGGCCCCGAAGTCGCGTGGCCCCGTAGGTCAGCTCGGTGGCGAAGGCCGCGTCGCGACCACGGATGCCCTTGTCCCGCAGCTCTTTTGGAAGCTCGAGGTTGGCGTAGGCGCCGTCGGCGACAGCTCGCATCACGGTGTATGCCGCAAGCCTGGCCGGGTCTGTCGAGCGTGACCTCTCGGCCGGCCGGGTCACCGAACGCTCGAGGTTGCCATGCTTGCGCTCGGGGCGCTGCCGCCCGGCGGCGTCGCGCCGACGCTCTGCGGCCTGATCCGGGCGATCCGCCCCGGAGCTCTCGTCACTCATCAGCGAACATCTCTCCCATCTCGATTCGGACGCCCCGGGCCCAGTCCGCCGCGGCCATGGGCTTCTTGCCCTGCGGCTGAACAAGGCCGAGCAGGACGGCCCCGGTGGCGGTGCCCACCCGGACCTCACGCTTTGTTGCCGCGACCTGACCTGGTTCGAGAGGTGCACCGCCCAGGCCCTCCGGCGCGCGGGACTCGGGTGACGTGACCTCGGCGCTGTTGATCACGCCATCACCGGTGACAACCGTGACGGGGTGGATCTTGAGTCGCTCGCCACGGAAGGTTGTCCAGGCACCGGGCGCCGGCGTGCATCCCCGAATGTGGCGATCAACCGCCAGCGCCGGTGTGCCCCAGCGGATTCGGGCATCGAGGACACTGATCTTCGGCGCCAGCGACACGCCTTCGCCCGGCTGCGCGACGGGGTGCAGGTCGCCGGTCTCAAGGGCGTCGAGGGTGGCCACGAGCAGGCCCGCGCCGGCTTCGGAGAGCCGCCTGAGCAGCTCCCCGGACGTGTCATCGGGCTTGATGACCTCGGTCATCAAGCCATAGGTCGGGCCGGTGTCGAGCCCCCGCTCGACCAGGAACGTGGTGGCGCCGGTGACCTCGTCGCCCGCCATGATCGCTTGCTGCACCGGTGCCGCGCCGCGCCAGGCGGGCAGGAGGGAAAAGTGCAGGTTGATCCAGCCATGCATCGGAATCGCCAGGGTGGCTGAGGGGATCAGCGCGCCATAGGCCACCATCGGACAGACGTCCGGGGCCAGCTCTCGCAGCCGACCCTGGAACTGCGGATCGCCGGGGCTCGCGGGCGTGAGGACCTCGAGCCCCAGAGCCAGCGCCCGTTCCTTGACCGGTGAGGCCACCAGGGACCGGCCACGGCCGGACGGGGCGTCGGGACGGGTCACGACCGCGACCACCTCATGCGATGAGCCGGACAGGGCTTCGAGACTGGGAACCGCAACGTCCGGAGTACCTGCAAAGACAAGCCGCACCGGCTCAGCGACCCAGACCGAAGGTTGCGTGCGGGCTGACCTTGACGGTGGGCGCCTCCTGGCCGGCCCACTCGGCATCGCGGATCGCCTTCATGGCCAGCTTGCGCTGTGCCTTGTCCATCCGGTCGATGAACAGGATGCCGTCAAGGTGGTCGGTCTCGTGCTGGATGCAGCGAGCCAGCAGCTCGGTTCCCTCACGCACGACCGGCTCGCCATGCTGGTTGAAGCCCTTGGCGACCAGGCGAAGGGCACGCGGGGTGTCAAAGAAGATGCCCGGGAAGGACAGGCAGCCCTCCTCGCCCTCCTGCATCTCCGAGGAGAGGTCAAGGCTCGGGTTGATCAGATGACCCAGCTCATCGTCCACGTAGTACGTGAAGACCCGCAGGCCCACACCGATCTGAGGAGCCGCGAGGCCGGCACCCGGCGCGTCCATCATCGTGTCGGTCAGGTCCTTGACCAGCTGGCGCAGCTCCTTGTCGAAATCGACGACCTCGATTGCGGGAGTGCGCAGCACCGGGTCACCGAAGATCCGAATGTCCATGATCGACACGAGCGTGGTTCCTTGCCGTTGGGTGTGCTTGGGTGGGACCAGTCTATGCGGGAGACAACGGCAGGCCACGCACCCGCAGATCTTCGCGAAGGTGGCCGGTGTCGGTGAACAGGATGGCGTCCAGTCCAGCCTCCGCCGCAGCCTCGATGTTGGCGGGGCTGTCGTCGATGAAGATACAGCTGTCCAGGCTGTGACCGATCCGCTGATGGAGGATCGTGAAGATCTCGGGGTCGGGCTTGGCAACGCCTTCCTCGCCCGAGACGATGATGTCCTCGAACAGGTCCAGGAAGTCGAATCGGGTGCGGGCCAGCGGGAACAGCTCCGCGGACCAGTTGGTCAACCCGTAGAGCGGTATGTCGATCGCGTGCAGCTCGCGCAGGATCTGCACGCTGTCCTCGATCTCGCCGACCAGCGACTCGGTGAAGTTCGCGCGGTACGCGCGGATGGCCAGCTCCCAGTGCGGGTGCGACTCGATGGCGGCATCCTCGCCCCGCTCCCACGAGCGACCGGCGTCCTGCCGGTAGTTCCAGGCGGGGAAGCCGAACGCCTCGTCAGCCAGGAAGCGGGTTGCCTGCTCCTGGCCGACACCCCTGGCAATGGCCGGATGAGGGTCCCAGGCGATCAGGACGTTACCGAGATCAAAGACCACGGCACCGACGAAGGCCGACGCACCGTCGGCCGTGGACACTTCGGCGGCCCCTGGGGGATCGACATCCGGATCAGGGCGTCGGGCTTTGAAAACAGCAGTCATGACCTGGACTTTACCGACCCGTGAGTGTGCACCGGCTCACCAGCCGTACTGACTTGGCGCCAACCGTTGACGTGGGAGTCGGTGGCACCTAGGTTGCGTCCTGCAAGTACTTGCAGGTATCTGCAAGAGGTTTCATACGGCGTCTCCTTGTCACCCCCCCGTGTGAACAGCGTGAACAGCGTGAACAGAAGGAGCTTCATCGTGCTCGCAGCGATCACCCGTCGACGTCGGCACCAACCGTCAAAGGCTCGCCGGTCGGTTCGACAGTCAGCCCTTGCGCTGTCGGCACTGGCCTGCCTCGCCATGACCACCAGTCTCGGGGCGGCGGTCGTGAACGCGCCGACCGCCGCCCCGATCCCACCCGGCACCAAGGACGTCACCGCCACCCTCTTCCAGTGGTCCTTCAGCTCGGTGGCCAAGGCCTGCACCGACACGCTGGGGCCCAAGGGCTACGGCTTCGTCGAGGTCTCGCCCGCCCAGGAGCACATCCAGGGCTGGCAGTGGTGGACGTCGTACCAGCCGGTGAGCTACAAGATAGCCGGCCGCCTCGGCAACGAGGCCTCGTTCGCCGCCATGGTCAACACCTGCCATGCGGCCGGCGTCAAGGTCGTGGCCGACGCGGTGATCAACCACACGACCGCTGGCTCAGGAACGGGCACGGGTGGCACCGTCTACAGCAAGTACAACTACCCGGGCTACTACCAGGACTGGGACTTCCACTCCTGCCGTACCGACATCAGCAACTACGGCGACCGATCCAACGTCCAGAACTGCCAGCTGGTCGGTCTGGCTGATCTCGACACCGGCAGCAGCTACGTCCAGGCGACCATCGCCGCGTACCTCAACCACCTCAGCGCCCTCGGTGTCGACGGCTTCCGCATCGACGGTGCCAAGCACATCGCCGAGTCCGACCTCGCCGCGATCAAGTCCAGGCTCACCAACCCCGGCGTCTACTGGGCGCAGGAGGTCATCGCCGGCGCCGGCGAGGCCGTGCAGGCCAGCGAGTACACCCCGACCGGCGACGTCGACGAGTTCCGGGCCGCATTCGACCTCAAGCGGATGTTCACTGCCGACAAGCTGACCTACCTGAGCACGTGGGGGCAGTCCTGGGGATATCTGGCCAGCGACACAGCGCGGGTGTTCGTCGACAACTGGGACACCGAGCGCAACGGCTCGACCCTCAACTACACCTACGGCAACACCTACACCCTGGCCAACGTCTACATGCTGGCCTGGCCCTACGGCTCGACGAACGTGTATTCGGGGTACGAGTTCACCGACAAGGAGGCCGGCCCGCCCAACGGCGGGACTGTCAACGCCTGTTACAGCGACGGATGGAAGTGCCAGCACGCGTGGCGACAGATCGCGAACATGGTCGGCTTCCGCAACGCGGTCCGGGGAACCCCGGTGACCAGCTGGTGGTCCAACGGCAACAACGCCATCGCCTTCGGCCGGGGCAGCGCCGGCTACGTCGTCATCAACCATGAGGGCAGCGCGATCACCCGGACGTTCCAGACCTCCCTGCCCGCGCGAACGTACTGCGATGTCGAGCACGGCGACCCCGGCGCGAACGGCGCCTGCTCCGGCCCGACCTACACGGTGGCTGCCAACGGCACCTTCAGCGCGAGTGTCGATGCGGGCGACTCCATCGCCCTGTATGCCGGGTAGCTGCCCGGCACAGGGTCAGCAAGGCGTCTCGTGGACCCGGATGTCGGTCAGGCTCAGCCGAGCCCGTCCGTCGGGTCAACCCGGACAGCGACCGGTTCTCGTTCCTTGCGCGCGCTGCGCACGGCCTTCATCTGAGCCAGGGCGGTCGTGAGAGCCGGACCGTCGTTCAGCGACGCCCGCAGGAGGAGCTGAATCCTGGGGGCGCCCTCATCGCCGGCCCCGGCTGCGGTCGTGGGACCCGCCGGCACCCAGGGCAACGGGCCGAGACGCTCCACCGACTCGGCCAGACCGGCCGCCTCGACCGCACGCTGCACGGCAACCCGCGGACCGACCAGCCGGGCCATCCGCACGCTCGGAGGCAGGCTGAGCCCGACCCTCTCGGCGAGCTCACGGGCCACGAACCAGACCGGGTCCCAGCGCACCAGTGCCTCGACCAGCGGCAACGTCGTGTGCATCGGCGCCCCGCACAGCACCGCCACTCCCCCTTGCGACGAGCCCCGGGTGAGCGCCGCCGCCGCCAGCCAGCGACGCAGTGCCTCCTCGGACGCGTCGAGCGTGGGTCTGTCCATCGATGCCCACGCATCAAGCAGGAGCGTGGCTGCGTAGCCGTTCTCGGCGACCGGCTCGGCCCCGGGCGTGGCAATGACCAGACTCGGTCTGCCGGAGACCGAGGCCAGCACGTCACCGGCACCCGAGGTGTGGACCGGCACTCCCGGGAACGCGCGGCCGAGCTCCTCGGCCGTTCGGCGGGCACCCACCACCGTGGATCGCACCGCCCTGCCACCACAGCTGCTGCACTCGAAGTCCCCTGCGGCCCGGCCACACCACCGGCACGTCGGGACCGCCCCGGGCGCCGCCAGTCCCAACGGCCCATGGCATCGCGCACATCGGGCCGGCTCGCGACAGGCCTGGCAGGACAACGACGGGAGATAGCCCCGACGCGGGACCTGGATGAGCACCGGCCCGTGCTCCAGCGCGCTCTTGGCCGCCCGCCACGCGGCCGAGGGCAGGTGCGCACGGGCGGCAGGACCATCGCGTTCGACGTCCGTCCCCTCGCCGGCGACGACCACCCTCGGCGCGGCGAGCCGCCGGGTGGCTCCGTCTGCGCAGACCGAGCGCACATCCCCCGACTCGACCCATTGCTGAACCGACGTCGTCCGGGTGAAGCCACCGGTCAGCAACGCGGCCCCCTCGAGCCTGGCGCGGGCACGCAGCACCTCACGGACGTGCGGGTACGGCGCGCGCTGTTCGACCAACACGTCGTCCCCGTCGTCCCACCAGGCCACCAGGCCCAGGTCGTGAACCGGCGCGAACATCGCCGCCCGCGTTCCCACGACGCACCGGACATGGCCGCGCAGCACCTTCAGCCAAGCCGTGTATCGCGCCTGCGGACCCTGCCCCGCCGTCAGGCGGACGTGCCGGCCCACCCCCAGCACCGCGTGGAGTGCGGCGTCGACCCGATCGACATCGCGGTGGTCGGGAAGCACGATCAGGGCACCGCGTCCGGCTGCGAGCGCGGTGGCGGCCACCACGGCCAGCGCGGCGGGCCAGTCCAGGTCCGACTGCTGACCCGGCAGAGCCAGCCACGATGCGGCAGGCGCCTCACCAGCGGCCACATGTCGCAGGAAGGAGGTCCCTGCCGGGTACCTCGACCACGGACCCGGCTCCGGCGCACCCAGCACCGCTCCGGCCGCCCCAGCTCCCGCCCCCTGCCCTGAGGTGACCTCAGAAGCTCCGGTGACCTCAGAAGCTCCGGTCACCTCAGCTCCGATCGCCTCAGCTCCGGTCACCTCAGCTCCGGTCGCCTCAGCTCGCTGCACCCCTGCGGGGGCCGGCACCTCCAGAGGAAGGTTCTTCTCGGCCGTGGCGTGCCGGGGCGGAACAGCGAGCCGGACCACGTCACCCAGGGTTCCGGCATACCTGCCGGCGATCTCACGCGACACGGCCAGCACTGCCGGGGTGAGAACGGGCTCAGGGCTGACAACCTTGCGCAGGGGCGCCAGGGTGCCCACATGGTCAGCCGTCGCGGCCCGGGCAAGGACGTACCCGTTGACGTCCTGTCCGGCGAACCGCACCTTGACCCGGACTCCGGGCACCGCGAGGCCGGCCAGGGAGGCAGGCACGAGGTACTCGAAGGGCCGGTCGAGGTGCGGCAGCCCGACGTCCACCAGGACGAGCGCGACCGGGTCGACCTCTGCGGCCTCCTGCACCGCCGGCAGCGCCCGGGAGCGCCCGCGCGGCGAGGCGACTGCGCGGACGAGCGAGAACTGCTCCCCCACCGGGCCGGTCCCCTCGATCTGCATGGCTCAAGGTCTACCTCATGGGACCGACGAACCTCTCACCGCAACGAGCCGTATGCCGCCGCGCCTCCGCCCCCGCTCATGAGTATTCGGCGTGGATGGACGTCACTGCGCGGACGTGAGGCAGGCCTCCGCCCTGTCGTCGTACGGAGCGCATCGACCTCGAGGCCGGTTGCGGCGATGCGGACCTGCCCTGTCGGTGTGCGAAGTTCCACGGACGTGAGCCGTGCCGCCCCACGGGGACCCAGCACGAAGCCCCGACCGCACTGCGATCGGGGCTACGGACGTGCGTGGCCTGAGGTCAGCCGGCGACAGCGGCCAGGAGCTGCTCGACGCGGTCGGTGCGCTCCCAGGTGAAGGCGTTCTCAACTCCCGGCGCGCTCATCCGGCCGAAGTGGCCGTAGGCGGCAGTCGGGGTGTAGATCGGGCGCAGCAGGTCGAGATCCTCGATGATCGCGGCGGGACGCAGGTCCCACACCTTGGTGATCGCATTCTGGATCTTGTCCGCCGCAACGGTCTCGGTGCCAAAGGTCTCGACATACAGGCCGACCGGCTGAGCCTTGCCGATGGCATAGGCGATCTGGACCTCGCATCGCCGGGCCAGGCCCGCGGCAACGATGTTCTTGGCCACCCAGCGCATCGCGTAGGCCGCGGAGCGGTCCACCTTGCTCGGGTCCTTGCCGGAGAACGCGCCACCACCATGACGGGCCATCCCGCCATAGGTGTCGACGATGATCTTGCGGCCGGTCAGACCGGCGTCACCCATCGGGCCACCGATCTCGAAGCGGCCGGTCGGGTTGATCAGCATCCGGTAGTCGGAGATGTCCAGGTCCGTGCCGGAGGCTGCGAGCTCGTCCAGGACGGGCTTGATGACCTGGTTGGCGATGTCGGGCTCGAGCAGACCCTGCAGGGAGATGTCACCTGCGTGCTGGCTCGACAGGACCACGGTGTCGAGCTTGACCGCCTTGTCCCCGTCGTAGGAGATGGTGACCTGGGTCTTGCCGTCGGGACGCAGATAGGCGACCTCGCCGGACTTGCGCACCGCCGAGAGGCGCTCCGCAAGACGATGGGCGAGGTGGATCGGCAGCGGCATCAGCTCGGGGGTGTCCTCGCAGGCGAAGCCGAACATCAGGCCCTGGTCGCCGGCACCCTGCTTGTCCATCGGGTCGACCCCGCCCGTGCGGTTCTCGTACGCCGTGTCGACGCCCTGGGCGATATCCGGCGACTGCTGGCCGATAGAGATCGAGACGCCGCACGACTCGCCGTCGAACCCCTTGGTCGACGAGTCATAGCCGATCCGCAGGACCGTGTCGCGGACGATCCGGGGGATGTCCACGTACCCGGACGTGGTCACCTCACCGGCGACGTGGACCTGACCGGTGGTGACCATGGTCTCCACGGCCACCCGGCTGGTTCGGTCCTCGGCCAGCATCGCATCCAGGATCGCATCGCTGATCTGGTCGCAGATCTTGTCGGGGTGACCCTCGGTGACTGACTCGGACGTGAAGAGGCGTGCGGACACGTGGGTGCTCCTTGGTTGCAGCGGCTGCTGACTGGTGAGTTCCTGAAGAGACTATCCCGAGGACAGGACATCCTGTATGAGGTCCCACACCGTGGCGGCCACGGTGTCCTTGGGCGCCGGGCCCGCCTGGGTCACGGCCTCGACGCCGCGCCGCAGGATGTGGACGGTGTTGGTGTCCTGCCCGAAGGTCTTGTCCACGCCAACCTCGTTGGCCACGAGCACGTCGCAGCCCTTGCGCCTGAACTTCTCCCGCGCGAGGTCGAGCACCGTGTGCTCGCCGTCACCGGTCTCGGCGGCGAAGCCCACGATCACCGGCGAGGTCGCCGAGCCCCTGGACTCCACCAGCCCGGCCAGGATGTCGGGGTTGCGGACCAGCTCGATCGTGGGTGCGGGCAGGTCCTCTTCGGGCGATCTGCCCCGGTCTGGAGTGGTTTCGGCGTAGGTCTTCTTGATCTTGACCTCGGCAACGTGCGCCGGACGGTAGTCCGCCACTGCAGCGGCCATCACGACGACATCGGACTCCCGCGCCGCCGTGGCCACCGCCTCGCCGAGCTCAAGGGCGGTCTGGACCGGCACCAGGATGACCCCCTCGGGGACCGGCAGCGCCACGTTGGCGGAGACCAGGGTGACCTCAGCGCCACGGGCGGCAGCCACCCGGGCAAGCGCGTAGCCCTGTTTGCCGGACGAGCGATTGCCCAGGAACCGGACGGGGTCCAGCGGCTCTCGCGTTCCGCCCGCGCTGATCACGACCCGTCGCCCCGCCAGCGCCCCCGACTTCACCCTGCTTGTTGCGTCCAAACCACCGTTCTGGGCCGATTCCGTCAGCGATTCGGTGGTTTCGGAGCAGGAAGCGGAAAGGGGGTTTGCGGAGAGCAAGGGTTGGCAGGCTGCGAAGATCTGCTCCGGCTCGGGGAGGCGGCCCGGGCCGGTGTCGGCGCCGGTCAGCCGGCCTGAGGCCGGTTCTATGACGTGGACACCACGCGAGCGCAGGGTCGCGACATTGGCCACGGTGGCGGGGTGCTGCCACATCTCGGTGTGCATGGCCGGAGCGAGCACCACCGGACAGCGGGCAGTCAGCAGCGTGGTGGTCAACAGGTCGTCGGCCAGTCCGTGGGCCGCCCTGGCCAGCAGGTTCGCGGTCGCCGGCGCTACGACGACAAGATCAGCCTGCTGCCCCAGGCGCACATGCGGCACCTCGTGGACGTCGGTCCAGACATCGGTGGCCACGGGTTTGCCGGACAGCGCTGCCCAGGTGGGCGCGCCCACGAACCTCAGGGCGGCCGCGGTGGGAACAACCGTCACGTCATACCCGCTCTCGGTGAACAGCCGCAGCAACGAGCAGGCCTTGTAGGCGGCAATCCCGCCACTGACCCCAAGGATCACCCGCCTGGCCGTCGCTGTGCCTGTCATGGCGTCATCCCCGAGCGCTCCGGGCCCCCTTGCGCGACTCGCTCAGCCTTCGGTGGGCTGAGAGGTCAGCAGACCCTCGTTGATCTCACGCAGCGCGATCGACATCGGCTTCTCGTTGACCTTCGTCTCGACGAGCGGGCCGACGTACTCGAGCAGGCCCTCGGAGAGCTGGGAGTAGTACGCGTTGATCTGACGAGCGCGCTTGGCCGAGTAGATGACCAAGGCGTACTTGGAGTCCGCCACCTTGAGCAGGTCGTCTATCGGAGGGTTGGTGATGCCCTCGGGGGCAGCCTGCGTTCCAGACACTGTCAGTCTCGATTCGTCGGTGAAAACATGAATTCAGCAGTTTGTGGCGCGCAAAAATGAGTCACGCCCGCATCAATGATACGAGTTCTTCGCTCGCCCGTTGAACATTGTCGTTCACGATGGTCACATCGAACTCCGGCTGGGCCGCCAGCTCCTGCCGTGCGGTGGTCAACCTGGCCTCCCGTTCTTCCTCGGACTCGGTGCCGCGTCCGACGAGCCGACGGACCAACTCGTCCCAGCTCGGGGGTGCGAGGAAGACGAACAGCGCATCCGGGATCTGCTCCCGCACCTGTCGCGCACCCTGCAGATCGATCTCGAGCAACGCCATCCGTCCTGCGGCCAGCGCGTCATCGACCGGCCCACGCGGTGTGCCGTACTTGGCTTGCCCGTGAACGACTGCCCACTCCAGGAACTCCCCCGCCGCACGCATCCGTTCGAACTGCTCGTCGTCAACGAAGTGGTAGTGCAGCCCGTCGACCTCGCGGGGGCGGGGTTTGCGGGTGGTCATCGAGACCGACAGCCATACCTGCGGGAAGTTGTTCCGTACGTAGGCCGCTACCGTTCCCTTCCCCACAGCGGTGGGGCCGGCCAGCACGACCAGCTGGCTTGCGGACGGTGCCATCAGCTGGGGATCAGACCTGTTCGAAGCGCTGGACCAGCGCGGCGATCTGGTTGTTGCCCAGGCCACGGACCCGGCGGGTCTCGGCGATGCCGATCTCAGCCATGATCTGACGAGCCCGGACCCGGCCGACGCCGGGCATCGACTCCAGCAACGCCGAGACCTTCATCTTGCCGACGATGTCGTTGTCCTTGCCGTCGGCGATCACCTCGGCGAGCGAGCCCTGCGCGTACTTGAGGCGGTTCTTCACTGCTGCCCGCTCACGACGAGCGACCGCCGACTGGGCAAGAGCATCGGCGCGCTGCTCGGGTGTGAGCTGGGGTAGAGCCACAGTCTGTCTCCTCGTGGGGACGTATCGGATGGTGCCAATCGCCAGCCGGCCGTCTGGCCGGATGACTCGTGCTGACCGAACCTAGCGAGTCCGGGCGCGCCCATGCAACAGCGGCGTTATCAGGTGCTCAGAATGGCGTTCAGCCGCCCGGCCGTATGCCGCGCCGCGGACTTCAGTGCTGCGCTGTCAGGCCCGGCTCCGAGGATCTCACGGCTGCTGCTGGCCAACACGTTACCGATCGCCGCACCGAACACGGTACGCAGGTCGTCCGCGGTCGCGCCCTGGGCTCCCACACCTGGCGCGAGCAGCGGCGCGTTGGCCGAGACCAGATCAAGACCGAGCCTGCGGGCCGCATCGCCGACGGTGGCTCCGACGACCATCCCCACGCTGCCAAGCACCCCGGCAGACCGATCGGCCATGTTCTGCTCTGTCACGCCATCCACGATGCTGCCGGCCACGGTGCGGCCCTCCCGAACCGCGTGCTGCACCTGGGCACCCTCGGGGTTCGACGTCAGGGTCAGGACGAACAGGCCCCTGCCGGTCTCGCGGGCCAGATCCACCGCCGGGCGCAGCGACTCGAAACCGAGGAAGGGGCTGACGGTGATCGCGTCGGCGCGCAACGGGCTGTCCGGAGAGAGATAGGCGTGAGCGTACGCAGCCATCGTTGAGCCGATGTCACCCCGCTTCACGTCGAGCAGGGACAGGGTGCCTGCCTCGCGCAGGCCGGTGAGCGTGCGTTCGAGCACGGCGACCCCCGCAGAGCCGAACCGCTCGAAGAAGGCCGACTGTGGCTTGACGACCGCCACCGTCCCGGCGAACGCCTCAACGCAGGTCATCGCGAACGTCTCGAGGCCCTGCACAGACTCATCCAGCCCCCAGTGCGCCAGCAGTGCCGGGTGGGGGTCTATGCCGGCACAGACAGGGCCGTACTCGTCCATGGCGACCCGCAGCCGTGCCCCGAACGACGGGGCCGCCGCTGGAGTCCTCCCCTGGCTCATTCCCTCGGTCATCGTTTCTGGTCCAATCTGGTGTGGGCAATTCCCACGACGTCGCTGAATCGGGCGAATCCCTTGCCCTGCAAGGCTGCTGCGAGCTCCCGGCTGACCCGCAGGGGTGCGGTGGGGTCGTTGAACGTCGCGGTTCCGACCTGGATCGCGCTGGCTCCGGCCGCGACAAGCTGAAGGGCATCGTCACCGGTCCGCACTCCCCCGACGCCGATGATCGGGACGGTGGGCATCCGGCCTTCGAGCATCGCCGCGCGCACCTGCCAGATCGCGCGCACGGCGACCGGGCGGATTCCCGGCCCGGAGAGGCCACCGGTCACGCCGGCGACCTGGGGACGCAACAGCTCGGTGTCGATCACCATCGCCAGCAGGGTGTTGATCATCGTCAGCCCGTCGGCGCCGGCATCCACGCAGGCCCGGGCGATCTCCACGATGTCGGTCACATCGGGACTGAGCTTGGCGAAGATGGGGAGGTCGCGCGGCAGACTCTCGCGAACCAGCGCGATGACCTTCGCCGACGACAGCGGGTCACAGGCGAAGACGAGTCCGCGGTTGGCGACGTTGGGGCAGGAGATGTTGACCTCGACGCCGACCACGGCGCCGAACGCCGGCGAGTCACGCAGGGCCGCGGCCACCTCGGAAAACTCGGCGGCGGTGTTTCCGGCGATGGACACGAGCACTCGCGCCCCGACGGATCTGAGCCACACCAGGTCGCTCCGGGCAAAGTCGGTGATCCCCGGTCCCTGGAGGCCGATCGAGTTGAGCATGCCGCTCGGCGTCTCGGCCATCCGTGGGGTGCCTCGCCCCGATCGGGGATCCGCCATCACCGTCTTGGTGACGAAGGCTCCCAGCAGCGCGATATCGAAGAACCGGTGGAGCTCCCTGCCGTTCGCCGCGCAGCCCGAGGCGGTCATCAGCGGGTTGGGCAGCCGCATCCCGGCCAGGTCGACGGCCATATCGATGACCGGGCTGGTCGTCCCCCGGACCTCAGTCATCAGTGACCCCCCATCGAGGCTGCGCCGTAGGCATCCTCGGGGACCCGGCACCGTCCCTCGTCGAAGGCCTCCCAGCGGATCCGGTCGCCGCGGAACACCGGGCCCTCGACGCAGGAGCGGGCCATCCGGGTCACTCCGTCCTCGCCGGTCACCGGCATCACGCAGGTCATGCACACCCCGACGCCGCACGCCATGGACTCCTCGACCGCGACCTGGGCGATGGCGCCGTGGGCCGTGGCCACATCGGTGACGGACCTGAGCATCGCCATCGGCCCGCAGCCGTACACGACCTCAGCGCGGCTGCGCCCGATGACGTCGGGCAGCACATCGGAGACCCAGCCCCTCACGCCCTCCGAGCCGTCGTCAGTGGTCACCGTGACCCCGTCCGCGCCCTGACGTGCCTCGACGACACCGAAGAGCCGGTCGCTGGTGGCCGCGCCGAGAACCATCTCCACGTGGCAACCACGCTCGCGCAGCGCGGCCGCCAGCCAGAAGAGCGGCGCGCTGCCGTAGCCGCCACCCACGAGAACACACGGCACCGGCTCAGGGGGCAGCGGAAAGCCGCGCCCCAGCGGGCCGATGATGCTGACCTCGTCGCGGGTGCGCAAACCGGTCAGCCACCGGGTGCCCGGCCCGCGCGCGGCCACGACGACGTCAACCGTGCCGCCAGCGGTTCCGCCCGGGGTCACCTGGCGGCTGGAACTGGTCCTGTAGATGGAGAAACAGCGGCGCAGCAGCGTGGCCGACGTGTCCCCGCCGACCGCCAGCGCGACGAACTGGCCCGGCCTGGCCAGCTCAGCGACCCCCGGCGCCACGAACGTCAGGTGGTGGTAGTCGCCGACCCGGCGGGCCGCGATCAGCTCACCGGTCACCTGGGGCGTGCGCTCCTGCCCGGCCTGGCTCACGCCTGGTCATCCGTCTCGGCATAGAAGTCCAGCTCCCGGGCGTGATCCTGAAGGGACTTCACCCGGACCGTCTCGGTCAGCTGTGACTCGATGCCCTGCACGGCCGCGCCGAGCTGCTGGACCGTGGTGATGATCGGCCGGTCCATGCTCGTGGTGGCCGCACGAATCGCATAGCCGTCGGCTCGGGCGCTGACCCCGGACGGCGTGTTGATGACCATTCCGATCTCACCCGCCACGATCCGTTCGACGATCGTCGGCTCCCCCAGCGGGCCCGGGCCCTCGCTGCGCTTGCGCACGACCTCGGACGAGATCCCGTTGCGCCGCAGGACATCCGCGGTGCCGCGGGTCGCGATGAGGTCGAAGCCGAGGTCGGCAAGACGTTTCATGGGAAAGATCATGGCCCGTTTGTCCCGGTTGGCCACCGAGATGAAGACCTTGCCCTTGCGCGGCAGGCCCGGACCGAACCCGAGCTGGCTCTTGGCGAACGCAGCGCCGAAGTCCCGGTCGATGCCCATCACCTCACCGGTCGAACGCATCTCGGGGCCGAGCAGGCTGTCGACCACCTGGCCCTCATGGGTGCGGAACCGCTTGAACGGCAGCACAGCCTCCTTGACCGAGACGTGGGCATGGGCCGGCATCGCGCCACCGTCGCCGTGGGGTGGCAGTATCCCCTCGGCGCGGAGCTGGGCGATCGTGGCACCCAGCATCACCCGGGCGGCGGCTTTTGCCAGGGGAACCCCAGTCGCCTTGGCCACGAACGGGATGGTGCGGCTGGCCCGCGGGTTGGCCTCGAGCACGTAGAGGATGTCCTGGGCAAGGGCGAACTGCACGTTCATCAGGCCCTGGACGCCAATCCCTATGGCGAGCCTGAGCGTTGCCTCGCGGACACGTTCGAGCTCCTGCTGGCCGAGGGTCACCGGCGGGAGCACGCAGGCCGAGTCGCCGGAGTGGATGCCGGCCTCCTCGATGTGCTCCATGATGCCGCCCAGGTACATCTCGTGACCGTCGTAGATCGCGTCCACGTCGATCTCGATGGCGTCGTCAAGGAACCGGTCGACCAGCACCGGGTGCTCGGGGGCGGCATCGGTGGCCCGGTTGACGTAGCCGGTCAGCGTCGCGTCGTCGTAGACGATCTCCATGCCCCGTCCACCCAGGACGTAGGACGGGCGGACCAGAACCGGGTAGCCGATCTCATGGGCGACCTCGACGGCCTCCTCACCGCTGTATGCCGTCCCGTGCCGGGGAGCAGTCAGCTTCGCCTCAGCCAGCACCCGGGAGAAGGCGCCGCGATCCTCGGCGAGGTGGATCGACTCCGGGGTGGTGCCCACGATCGGCACACCCTCGGCCTTGAGCGCCTGGGCCAGGCCGAGCGGGGTCTGCCCGCCAAGCTGGACGATGACGCCGGCCACCGGCCCGGCCTGCCGCTCGGCGTGGACCACCTCCAGGACGTCCTCGAGGGTCAGCGGCTCGAAGTAGAGCCGGCTCGACGTGTCGTAGTCGGTGGACACGGTCTCGGGGTTGCAGTTGACCATGACGGTGTCGAAACCGTGGTCCCGCAAGGCGAAGCTCGCGTGGACACACGAGTAGTCGAACTCGATGCCCTGGCCGATCCGGTTCGGCCCAGAGCCCAGGATGATGACCGCCGGGCGCTCCCGCGGCGCCACCTCGGTCTCCTGGTCATAGCTCGAGTAGTGATACGGCGTCGTCGCCGCGAACTCGGCCGCGCAGGTGTCGACGGTCTTGTAGACCGGGCGCACCCCGAGGGCGTGACGAACCCCGCGAACGACGGCCTCCGGCATACCGGAGAGGTCGGAGATCTGGGCATCGGAGAACCCGTGACGCTTGGCCAGGCGCAGCACCTCAGGGGTGAGCTGCGTGCTGGCCGCCACATGTCTGGCCACCTGGTTGATCAGCGATATCTGATCCAGGAACCACGGGTCGATGCCGGTGGCGTCGTGAACCTCCTCGACCGAGAGCCCGCCGCGAAGAACCTGCTGCACCAGCACGATCCGGCCCTCGGTCGGTATCCGTGCCTGTTCCAGCAGGGCGCGCGCCTGTTCTTTCGACGGAGCCTCGCCCCTGCGCCAGTGGAAGCTGGAACCCGCGCGCTCCAGCGAACGCAGCGCCTTCTGGAGTGCCTCGGTGAAGTTGCGGCCGATCGCCATGGCCTCCCCGACGCTCTTCATCGTGGTGGTCAGCGTCGGGTCCGCGGCGGGGAACTTCTCGAACGCGAACCGCGGCACCTTGACCACGATGTAGTCCAGGGTCGGCTCGAAGCTGGACGGCGTGACCTTGGTGATGTCGTTCGGGATCTCGTCCAGGGTGTAGCCGATCGCCAGCTTCGCGGCGATCTTGGCGATCGGGAACCCGGTCGCCTTGGAGGCCAGTGCCGAGGACCGTGAGACCCGGGGGTTCATCTCGATGACGATGACGCGACCGTCGCGCGGGTTGACCGCGAACTGGATGTTGCAGCCTCCGGTGTCGACCCCCACCTCGCGGATGATCTTGATGGCGAGATCACGCAACCCCTGGTACTCGCGGTCGGTCAGGGTCAGCGCGGGCGCCACCGTGATGGAGTCGCCGGTGTGAACCCCCATCGGGTCGAGGTTCTCGATCGAGCAGACGACCACCACGTTGTCGACCCGGTCACGCATGACCTCGAGCTCGTACTCCTTCCATCCCTTGATGGACTCCTCCAGGAGCACCTCGGTGGTCGGCGAGTCGTGCAGGCCCGAACCCGCCATCCGGCGCAGGTCCGCCTCGTCATCGGCGAAGCCCGAGCCCAGCCCGCCCATCGTGAACGACGGGCGCACGACCAGGGGATAGCCGAGCTCCTCCGCGACCTGCAGGCACTCGTCCATCGTGTGGGCGACCTGGCTGCGGGCACTCTCGCCGCCGCATCGCTGCACCACGCCCTTGAAGAGCTGACGGTCCTCGCCGAGCTGGATCGCCTCGAAGCTGGCACCGATCAGCGGGCAGCCGTACTTGGCCAGGACCCCCGCCTCGTGCAGGGCGATGGCCGCGTTGAGGGCCGTCTGGCCACCCAGGGTCGCGAGCACCGCGTCGGGGCGTTCCCTGGCGATGATGGCCTCGATGACCTCGGTCGTGATCGGCTCGACGTACGTCGCGTCGGCGAACTCGGGATCGGTCATGATCGTGGCAGGGTTGGAGTTGACCAGGATGACCCGCAGGCCCTCCTCGCGCAGGACCCGGCAGGCCTGGGTGCCGGAGTAGTCGAACTCGCACGCCTGGCCGATGACGATCGGGCCGGACCCGATGACCAGGACGCTGTTGATGTCGGTGTGGCGGGGCATCAGGGACGGCTTTCGGGAGTTGGCGGTGCGCTCGCGGCCGGCGATGTGGCTGCCGCGGACATGAGCTCGATGAAACGGTCGAAGAGGTGTTCGGCATCGTGCGGACCCGCTGCGGCCTCGGGGTGGTACTGAACCGAGAAGGCAGGGATGTCAAGGCACTCCAGCCCCTCGACGACCTTGTCGTTGAGGCCCAGGTGGGACACCCGGACCCTCCCGTATGCCGTGTCGGCCTCCCCCTCCAGCGGGGCGTCCACGGCGAAGCCGTGGTTGTGGGCCGTGACCTCGACGGTGCCGGTGCGCCGGTCCAGGACCGGCTGGTTGATGCCGCGGTGGCCGTATTTGAGCTTGTAGGTGCCGAACCCGAGTGCCCGGCCCAGGAGCTGGTTGCCAAAGCAGATGCCGAAGAAGGGCACCCCGGCGGCCAGGACCTCGCCCAGCAGGGCGACCTCGCGGTCAGCGGTGGCCGGGTCCCCCGGACCGTTGGAGAAGAAGACCCCGTCGGCGCCCGATGCCCGGATGTCCGCGAACGTCGACGTGGCAGGAAGCACGTGCACCTCGACCCCTCGCGCGGCCAGGTGCGCAGGGGTGCGGGCCTTGATACCGAGATCGAGGGCGGCGACCGTGAAGCGCTTCTCCCCGACCGCCGGCACGACGTAGGTGCTCGCCGTGGTGACCTCGCCGGCGAGGGCTGCACCGCTCATCCGGGGTGCCGAGAGCACACGTTCCAGCAGCGACTCCCGCGACTCGGCCGCAAGCGAGCCAGAGAAGATGCCGACCCGCATGGCACCCCGTTCTCGCAGGTGCCGGGTCAGGGCGCGGGTGTCGACACCGCTGATGCCCACCACGCCCGCCGCGACCAGCTCGCTCTCCAGCGAACGCTTTGCGCGCCAGCTGGAGGGCCGGACAGCCGGGTCGCGCACGACGAAACCGGCGACCCAGATGCGGGCCGACTCGTCGTCCTGGTCGTTCACGCCGGTGTTGCCGATGTGCGGTGCGGTCATCACGACGACCTGGCGGTGGTAGCTCGGGTCGGTCAGCGTCTCCTGGTAGCCGCTCATCCCGGTCGAGAACACGGCCTCACCCACGGTCTCACCGACCGCTCCGTAGACCTCGCCACGGAAGGCGCGACCATCCTCCAGCACGAGAATCGCCGGCTCACGCTGCCGGAACGTCAGGTCACCGGGGGCCGGTGAGTGGGGCAGCGGGGCCTGGGACAGCTGCGGGCTGGACGGCGATGGGTCGGACTGCGAGGGGTTGGACGGCGAGGGGCTGGACACTGCCGGGGAGGAGTTCACGGGGTTCCGTCCGGGGTCGTAGGGGGGTCGTCGATGGACGGGCCGAACTCCATCAACCGCTGCACGGCTGAGACCAGGGCAGCAGAGTCCGCTCTGGCGCGAGGCCGGAAACGGGTGACGCAGTGGTCGTCATCCTCGGCATCGGCTGCGCCCCACTCGACCAGAACGAGCTGGGCGCGACCGAGCAGGGTCCGGACCAGGCCGCGTTCCAGGCCCACCCCCAGGAGCCGTGGCCCGGCGACCCGGACCACCTCTGAGCCTTGTCGCTCCCAGCGGACCGTGCCGTCGTCCACCACCATGGTCGCCCGTGCGCGCCCGCCCAGTCCGGCCGGGGCGACCTGCTCATGGCGGGAGATCGCGATGGTCGTGCCGAGGTAGGTGCCCTCGACCCAGGCCAGGGTCAGTGCCCCGCTCAAGCCAGCTCTCCCTGCAGAACGGTGGGGACCCCGTGCAGGACCGTGGCCTGAACCGCGCCGGTGAGCCGGCGGCCGTGCCAGGGATTGTTGCGGGACAGCGACAGCGAGGCCTCCCGGTCCACGGTGACCGTGGCCGATGGGTCGATCAGGGTGAGGTTGGCCGGCTCCCCCACCGCGATCGGTCGCCCATGACCGGGCAGCCCCGCGATGCGGGCCGGCCGTACGGACATCACCTGCGCGACACCGGCCCAGTCGAGCAGGCCGGAACGGACCATGACCTCGCTGATGACCGACAGCGCGGTCTCCAGGCCAAGCATGCCGGGAGCCGCGTCGATGAAGGCGTGTTCCTTGTCGTGGCGGGCGTGCGGCGCGTGGTCGGTCGCGACGACGTCGATCGTCCCGTCCGCCAGGGCCGCCCGCAGCATCTCGACGTCCTCGACCGGACGCAGCGGCGGGTTCACCTTGAACGTCGGGTCGTAGCCCGAGACAAGGTCGGTGGTCAGCATGAGGTGGTGCGGGGTGACCTCGGCGGTGACGGCGATGCCCTGAGCCTTGGCCCAGCGGATGACCTCGACCGAGCCGGCCGTGGACACGTGGGCGACGTGCACCCGTGACCCCGTATGCCGTGCCAGCATCACGTCGCGGGCGACGATGACCTCCTCGGCGACTCCCGGCCAGCCCGGCAGGCCGAGGCGCCCTGACAGCTCGCCCTCATGGCAGCAGGCTCGCTGATCGGCCAGCTTGGGGTCCTGGGCGTGCTGGGACACCACCCCGCCGAAGGCCTTGACGTACTCCAGGGCCCGGCGCATCACCCGCGCGTCGTGGACGCACTTGCCGTCGTCGGAGAAGACCCGCACCCGTGCCCGCGAATGGGCCATGAGCCCGAGCTCGGCAAGCTCCTGGCCCTCGAGCCCCTTGGTGACCGCACCGATCGGCTGCACGTCGACCAGACCGGCCAGCCGGCCGAGGTCGAGCACCCTCTCGGCCGCCTCAGCGGTGTCGGTGACCGGAGTCGTGTTGGCCATGGCCAGTATCGCGGTGAACCCGCCGATCGCCGCGGCGGCCGAACCGCTGGCGATGGTCTCGGCGTCCTCACGGCCCGGCTCCCGCAGGTGGGTATGGACGTCGACCAGACCCGGCAGGGCGATCAGGCCGTCCGCCTCGATGGTCCGGTCGATGGTCCGGGCACCGGGGTCGAGCGACCCGATCTCGGTGATCACGCCGTCGGAGATCAGCAGGTCCTGGCGGCCGGCGCCGATCAGGTCGGCCCCCTTGATGAGGAGGTTCATGACATGACTCATGAGAGTGACCCTTCGCCGGCGAACAGGTGGTACAGGACGGACATCCGGACGGCGACTCCGGCCGAGACCTGGTCCAGCACCAGCGACTGCGCTGCGTCAGCCGCGTCCGCGGCGATCTCGAGGCCCCGGTTCATCGGCCCGGGGTGACAGATCACCGTGTGCTTCTGGAGGGCTCTCAGCCGCTCCCGGGTCAACCCGTAGCCGACCGTGTACTCGCGCTCGGTCGGAAAGAAACCGCCGCTCATCCGCTCGCGCTGCACCCTCAGCATCATCACCGCGTCCATCGTGGGCAGGACGGCATCGAGGTCGTACGACGTCTCGAAACCCTCGGTCCGCGCCCAGGTGTCGACCCCTGCGGGCATCAGCGTCGGTGGCGCCACGACGGTGACCTTGGCGCCCAGGGTCTTCAGGCAGATCAGGTTCGAGCGAAAGACCCGGGAGTGCGTCAGGTCACCGACCATGGCGATCTGCAGGCCCTCGAGGTCACCCAGGCGGCGACGCATCGAGTAGGCGTCGAGCAGCGCCTGGGTCGGGTGCTCGTGCAAGCCGTCCCCCGCATTGATGACCACCGCGTCGACCCACTCGGACACCTGCTGGGCAGCACCGCTGGCGTTGTGCCGGATGACGAACCCGTCGACCCCCATGGCGGCGACGGTGCGGACGGTGTCGCGCAGGGACTCGCCCTTGCTCGTCGACGACCCCTTGCCGGAGATGTTGATGACGTCCGCCGATAGCCACTTGCCGGCGATCTCGAAGGAGGACCGGGTGCGGGTGGAGTCCTCGAAGAACATGTTCACCACCGTCCGCCCCCTCAGGGTCGGGAGCTTCTTCACCTCACGGCGCTGAACGTCGTGCATGGTCTCGGCCGTGTCCAGGATCGTCAGGATGTCTTGCCTGTCACAGTCGTTCATCGACAGCAGGTGGCGCTTCACCGGTCTCCTCCGCTGATTCGAACCTCGTCGAGGCCGTCGTGCTCGGCCAGACACACCCGCACGCGCTCACTTCGGGAGGTCGGCAGGTTCTTGCCCACGTAGTCGGCCCGGATCGGCAGATCCCGGTGTCCGCGGTCGACCAGGACGGCGAGCCGGACAGCGCGGGGACGGCCGAGCTCGGAGAGGGCATCCATGGCGGCCCGCACCGTGCGGCCGGAGAAGAGCACGTCGTCCACCAGGACAACCGTCTTGTCGTCGATCCCGGGTGCGGGGATGACGGTGTGCTCGATCGCCCTGATCGGGTTCCGGCGCAGGTCGTCACGGTGCATCGTGATGTCGAGGGCGCCGCTTGGCACGTCCCGGCCCTCGACCTCGGCCATGACCTCGACCAGGCGATGGGCGAGCGCTACGCCACGGGTCGGGATGCCGAGGACGACGAGGTCTTCCGACCCCTTGTTCCGCTCGAGGATCTCGTGGGCCACGCGTCGCAGGGCCCGGGATACGTCACCGGAGCTCATCACGACCCGGGCGGACTCGTCACCCGATGGGGCAACGGTGTCGGCTTGTTCCCGGGCATCGGATGGTGGAGCAGATTCTGGACGCGTCACAACGCCGAACCTCCTTCCCCGCCTCACCGGACGGGTCGTTAAAGGATGTTTGTCGGACGTGATCCTACCCTGTGGAGCGACCCTCTGACGCCGGACAGGCTCAGACGAGTGTGGGCTTGACCTCGGAGAGCCTGCCCAGCAGCCCGTTGACGAAGCTCGGCGAGTCATCGGTCGACAGCGAGGTCGCCAGCGCGACGGCCTCCGAGATCGCGACCGCGTCGGGGACCGCATCGCTGAAGACGACCTCCCAGGCGCCGATCCGCAGGATGGCCCGGTCGACGGCGGGCATCCGGTCGACCGTCCAGCCCTGGCTGTAGGTCGCCAGCAGCTCGTCGATCTGGACCCAATTGCCGACCACGCCCCGGACGATCTCGACCGTGTACTCGTGGAGGTCGTGCTGGGTCGCCGGCTTCGCCAGCCGCTCGGTCAGGAGCGCGTCGGCGTTGATCCCGCGCTGCTCGGCCTCGAACAGGAGGTCAAGGGCCCGCTTGCGCGCCTTGGATCGTGAGGACACCTCAGTTGACTCGGCCCAGGTAGGAGCCGTCACGAGTGTCGACCTTGATCCTGGTGCCCTGCTCGATGAACAGCGGGACCGCGATCTCGGCCCCCGTCTCGAGCGTTGCCGGCTTGGTGCCACCGGTGGACCGGTCGCCCTGCAGCCCCGGCTCGGTGTAGGTGATCTCGAGAACCACGGAGGCGGGGAGCTCGACATACAGGGGGGCGCCGTCGTGCGTGGCGACCATCACATCCTGGTTCTCGAGCATGAACTTGGCGACGTCGCCCACGACGGCCTCGGACACGTGCATCTGGTCGAACGTGTCACCGTCCATGAAGACGTAGCTGTCACCGTCCTTGTACAGGTACTGCATGGTCCGCTTGTCGACGTTGGCCGTCTCGACCTTGGTCCCCGCGTTGAAGGTCTTGTCGACGACCTTGCCGGACAGGACAGCCTTGAGCTTGGTCCGCACGAACGCCGGACCCTTGCCGGGCTTGACGTGCTGGAACTCCACGACGGACCAGAGCTGGTTGCCGATGTTGAGGACCATGCCGTTCTTGAGGTCGTTGGTCGAAGCCAAGAGGGACATCTCTTTCGTTTGACGAGTGGCTGGCTTGCTTGCGCCGCACGCAGCGTGAATGCAGCAGCCCCCGTGGGAGAACACGCGGGATCGCCTTCATCTTAGCGGGCCGAACGCCGTGCTCCCGAATACGCGATCCGTGCGGGCTTCAACGAGCCCGGATGGCTGACGCTCTCAACGCGCCAGGGCCCGCAGCGCCAGCAGGTACGAATCGGACCCGAACCCGGCGATCGTGCCGGTGGCGACGCCCGCGATGACGGACGTGTGCCGGAACTCCTCACGGGTGGCCGGGTTCGACAGGTGGATCTCGATCAGCTTCCCCCCGCCGCCGGCGACCAGAGCACACGCGTCCCGGACGGCATACGAGTAGTGCGTGAACGCAGCCGGGTTGAGCACGACATCGGCGCCGCGGTCGACGGCCTCGTGGATCCAGCCGATGAGCTCCGCCTCGTCGTTCGTCTGGCGGAAGTCCGCCGCCAGACCGAGTGTCCCCGCCTCGCGCGACACGATGTCCGCAATGTTCTCCAGGGTCTGCGAGCCATAGATCTCAGGCTCGCGACTGCCCAGTCGGTTGAGGTTTGGCCCATTGAGCACGTACACCAGTTGCGCGGTCATGTCCCCATTCTACGAAAGCGTCGTCCGTCACTCCATTTGTCGGCAATCTCTCCATTTGATAACGCCTCCGACACCTTTCGGTAACGCAATGCGCTTCGCGCTGCGGTGGGGAACCCTCCGTGCTTATGCTGCACGCACAACCTTTGGAATCCTTTGGAGGATCTATGCGTGGCAACACAGTTCGTGCGCGCTGGGCGACGGGCGTCGCCGGAGCGGCCTGCCTTGCCCTCGTGCTCTCTGCCTGTGGCGGAAGCAGCAACAAGGCGGCCTCGACCCCCGCGGCCAACAGCGCGGCCATCATCACTGCTTACGGCAGTGAACCCCAGAACCCCCTCCTGCCGGCCAACACCAATGAGACCGGCGGCGGTCGCATCATGAAGCTGCTGTACGAGGGCCTCATCAGTTATGACGGTGCGGGCAAGCCGATCAACCAGGTCGCAGCGTCGATCGACACCACCGACGCCCAGACCTACACCATCAAGCTCAAGCCCGGCTGGAAGTTCACCAACGGCGAGGCGGTCAACGCCAAGTCCTTCGTGGACGCCTGGAACTTCGGTGCGCTGATCACCAACGCGCAGCTCAACGCCTACTTCTTCGAGCCCATCGAGGGCTACAAGGACGTCCACCCCGACGCGGAGGGCGCCAAGCCCACGGCCAAGACCATGAAGGGCCTGGCCGTCGTCGACGACTCCACCTTCACCGTCAAGCTGGCCAGTCCGCAGGCGTCGTTCCCGCTTCGCCTCGGCTACACCGCGTTCTACCCGCTGCCGCAGGCCGCCTACAAGGACATCAAGGCGTTCGGCGAGGCCCCGATCGGCAACGGCTCCTACATGCTGAACGGCAAGTGGGTGCACAACGTCGAGATCAAGGTGAAGAAGAACCCCGACTACAAGGGGACCATGGTGGCCAAGAACGGCGGCGTCGACGTCAAAGTCTACACCGACCCGAACGCGGGCTACACCGACCTGCAGGCCAACAACCTCGACATCCTCGACTCGATCCCGGACAACGCCCTGGCCACGTTCAAGACCGACCTGGGCTCGCGAGCGATCAACCAGCCATCCGGCGTCTTCCAGTCCTTCTCCTTCCCGCTCTACCAGCCTGAGTGGAAGACCGCCAGCTCCAAGAAGGTTCGCCAGGCGATCTCCATGGCGATCGACCGCAAGACGATCACCGACAAGATCTTCCAGGGCACCCGCACTCCGGCCACGGACTTCTCCTCGCCGGTCGTGCAGGGCTGGTCCAAGGACATCTGCGGCCAGTTCTGCACGTACGACCCGGCAAAGGCCAAGGCACTGCTGGCCGAGGCCGGCGGCTACAAGGGCACGCTCGAGATCGCGTACAACGCCGATGGCGGGCACAAGGCGTGGGTCGACGCGACCTGCAACAGCATCAAGAACGCCATCGGCATCGCCTGCACCGGCAAGTCCTACCCGGACTTCAAGTCCCTGCGTGACCCGATCACCAAGGTCACGATGAAGACGGCCTTCCGCACCGGATGGCAGATGGACTACCCGGCGCTGGAGAACTTCCTGGCACCGATCTACGCCAAGGGCGCCGGCTCGAACGACGCGCACTACGACAACCCGGCCTTCGACGCCATGCTCAAGCAGGGCGACACGGCCAAGTCGCCGGAGGCGAGCATCAAGTCCTTCCAGGATGCTGAGAAGCTCCTGGTGACTGACATGCCTGCCATCCCGCTGTGGTACTCCAACACCACTGGTGGCTACTCCGAGAAGGTCAAGAACGTGAAGTTCGATGTCTTCGGTGTGCCGATCTACACCGAGATCACCAAGTAGTAGCAGCACGGAGGTGGCAGGCGGGCAACCACCTGCTACCAGCAGCACCGGATGCTCCCGCATGGCGAGCGATCGCCATGCGGGAGTGTCATGCGACGGGACCCCCGATGCCCCGAACACCGGGATCAGGTCGTAAAGTCTAGAACCAATCCGGCCCGGGGGCCGGACTACCGCAGGCCAGCGTAGCCCCGTCTGGGGCAGACGACATCTGTTTCACCGACTCGAGACAAGGAGGTCCGGGTGGGCACCTACGTCGTGCGGCGTCTGTTGCAGATGATCCCCGTGTTCTTCGGCGCCACGTTCCTCATCTTCTACCTGGTGCTGGGAATGCCCGGCGACCCGCTGGCCGTCATGTGCGGCGAACGAGGGTGCGACCCCTCGACGGCAGTGGCGCTGCGTGCGCAGTTCCACATCGGCGAGCCGCTGTACATTCAGTACTACGAGTATATGAAGGGCATCCTGACCCTCGACTTCGGTCAGACGTTCAGCCGTCGACCGGTCCTCGACGTCATGGGTGAGGCCTTCCCCATCACCATCCGCCTTGCAACGCTGGCGTTCATCTTCGAGCTCTTCATCGGGGTCCCGCTGGGCCTGATAGCCGGCCTGCGACGGGGCAAGTTCTTCGACAGCAGCGTCCTGCTGGGAACCCTGCTGATCATCTCCATCCCCATCTTCGTCGTCGGCTTCCTGATGCAGTACTTCCTGGGCCTCAAGCTCGGGTGGTTCAGGCCCACGGTCAGTGGTGAGGCCCCCTGGAACGAGCTGCTGCTGCCCGCCATCGTCTTGGGGTTGGCGTCGCTCGCCTACATCATGCGGCTGACCCGGACCTCGGTCGTCGAGAACATCCACGCCGACTACGTGCGCACTGCCGTGGCGAAGGGCCTTCCCCACCGCCGGGTCGTCACCGTGCACCTGCTGCGCAACTCGCTGATCCCCGTGGTGACGTACCTCGGCGCCGACATCGGTGCCCTCATGGGCGGTGCGATCGTGACCGAGCGGATCTTCAACATCCACGGTGTCGGCGGGACGCTCTACCAGGCGATCAACCGCGGTGAAGCGCCCACCATCGTGTCGTTCGTGATCATCCTGGTCATCGTCTACCTCATCTTCAACCTGCTCGTAGACCTCCTCTACGCCGTTCTCGACCCGAGGATCCGATATGCCTGACCCCTCCTCGAAGACCGTCATGCCGTCGGAGGACGCCGCCACGGCCGCGCTGACCCTGGGCGCCTCTTCCGAGTCGAAGAGCCTGGGAAAGCCCCGCAGCCTGTGGTCCGACGCCTGGCACGACCTGCGCCGCAACCCCATCTTCGTCATCTCGGCGTTGCTCATCCTGTTCCTGATCGTCGTGGCCGTGTTCCCCTCGCTGTTCACCAGCACCGACCCCACGTACGCCCAGCTCGCTCACGGCAACGAGGGCCGGGCTCCCGGTCACCCGTTCGGGTTCGACCGGCAGGGCCACGACGTCTACGCACGGGTGATCTACGGCGCACGGGCCTCGGTCACAGTCGGCATCCTCGTCACCAGCGGTGTGGTCCTCATCGGCGGCCTCATCGGAGCCATCGCCGGGTTCTACGGGGGGGCTGCGGACTCACTCCTGTCCCGGCTCACCGACGTGTTCTTCGCTATCCCGATCCTGCTCTTCGCCATCGTCTTCCTGTCGGGCTTCCCCTTCCGCAACATCTGGACGGTGGTAGCCGCGATCATGCTCGTCGGCTGGCCGAGCGTGGCCCGCATCATGAGAGGGTCGGTGATCTCGGTGAAGGAGGCCGACTTCGTCACCGCGGCCAGAGCCCTGGGTGCCAGTGACCGGCGAATTCTGAGTCGGCACATCCTTCCCAACGCCATCGCACCGGTCATCGTCGTCGCGACCATCTCGCTCGGCCTGTTCATCGTGCTCGAGGCGACGCTGTCCTACCTCGGCATCGGCCTTCCCGGGTCCACGGTCTCCTGGGGCGGGGACATCAACGACGCCCAGGCGTCGCTGCGAACCGCCCCGCACGTACTGTTCTACCCCTCAGTGGCGCTGTCGATCACCGTGCTCGCCTTCATGCTGCTCGGCGACGCGGTCCGCGACGCCCTTGACCCGAAGCTTCGGTGACAACGCGATGAGCCAGGATACGATCAACCCGACCACCGCCCCAGGGCCGCAGGACCGTGACCCCAACGCGCCGGTGCTCGAGGTCGAGAACCTGCATGTGGAGTTCCGCACCCGCGACGGGGTGGCCAAGGCCGTCAACGGCGTCACCTTCGACCTGCTACCCGGTGAGACCCTGGCTATCCTGGGCGAGTCCGGGTCCGGCAAGTCGGTGACCGCACAGGCCATCATGGGCATCCTCGACACCCCGCCCGGCTTCGTCACCCAGGGATCCGTCCGTTTCCGGGGCGTGGACATGCTGGCCCTCCCGGAGAAGGAACGACGTCGCTACCGCGGCGAGAAGATCGCAATGATCTTCCAGGACGCGCTGTCCTCGCTGAACCCCGTCTACAGCGTCGGGTTCCAGATCGGCGAGATGTTCCGGGTGCACCGTGGCGCATCGCGGGCAGATGCCAAGACGAAGGCCATCGAGCTGATGGACCGGGTGCACATCCCGGCTGCCCGTCAGCGGGTCAACGACTACCCGCACCAGTTCTCCGGCGGCATGCGGCAGCGCATCATGATCGCCATCGCGCTGTCCCTGGATCCCGATATCATCATCGCCGACGAGCCGACCACCGCTCTCGACGTCACGGTGCAGGCGCAGGTCATGCAGCTTCTCGCCGATCTGCAGGCTGAGAGCAAGATGGGCCTGATCCTGATCACCCACGACCTGGGCGTCGTGGCCGACGTCGCGGACAAGATCTCGGTGATGTACGCCGGGAGCCTGATCGAGCAGGCGCCCTCCCTCGACCTGTACGCCAGCCCCGCTCACCCCTACACCGAGCGTCTGCTGGCCGCGATCCCCCGGGTCGACATGAAGGGCCAGGAGCTCTACACGATCAAGGGCATCCCGCCGAACCTGACGGACATCCCGGCCGGCTGCGCGTTCCACCCACGCTGCCCCTACGCGCAGCCCATCTGTTCCGAGAAGATCCCGCCCCTCGAGGTCGTCTCGGGCGACCGTAAGAGCGCCTGCCACTTCTGGAAGGAGGTCCTCGATGGAAGCCTCAAGGTCCGATGAGCCCGTCCTTGAGGTCCGAGGACTCGTCAAGCACTTCCCCCTGACCAAAGGCATCGTGTTCAAGAAGCAGGTGGGCGCGGTACGCGCAGTCGACGGAATCGACTTCAAGCTGTACAAGGGTGAGACCCTCGGGGTGGTCGGTGAGTCCGGCTGTGGCAAGTCCACCACCGGCCGGCTGCTGATGCGGCTCGACGACCCGACCGAGGGCCAGATCTTCTTCCACGGTGAAGATATCGCCAAGCTCTCGGGCAAGGCGTTCAAGGCCGTCCGGCGCAACATCCAGATCGTGCTGCAGGACCCCTACTCGTCGCTGAACCCCCGGATGACGGTCGGTGACATCGTCGGGGAGCCGTTCCAGATCCACAAGGAGGTCGCGCCCAAGGGCAGCCGCCTCACCAAGGTGCAGGAGCTGCTGGAGGTGGTCGGTCTCAACCCCGAGCACATCAACCGCTACCCGCACCAGTTCTCCGGTGGTCAGCGACAGCGCATCGGGATCGCCCGGGGGCTTGCCCTCCGTCCCGAGATCATCGTCTGTGACGAGCCGGTCTCAGCTCTCGACGTCTCGGTCCAGGCCCAGGTCATCAACCTGTTCGAGAAGCTCCAGGCCGAGTTCGGCCTCGCCTACATCTTCATCGCCCATGACCTGTCAGTCGTGCGGCACATCAGTGACCGCGTCTCTGTCATGTATCTCGGCAAGATCGTGGAGACCGGCGACGAGGCGCAGATCTACGAGCGGCCCTCACACCCCTACACCCAGGCCCTGCTGTCCGCGGTGCCGGTGCCGGATCCGACGCTGCGTGGTCATCGCGACCAGATCATGCTGGAAGGCGACGTGCCGAGCCCGGCCAACCCGCCGTCCGGCTGCCGGTTCCGCACCCGCTGCTGGAAGGCTCAGGACATCTGCTCGGTGGAGGAGCCCCAGCTGATCGTGCGCGAGGGCCTTGACCACCCGAGCGCCTGCCACTTCGCCGACGTCCGCGAGGTTATCGAGACCCTCGTGGCCACTGACACGACGCCTGCTGTCAGTGACACGACGCCCCGTGTCACTGACACGACCCCCGGTCCCACGGACACGACGCCCGGTCTCACCTGACCCCCGGCCGACGTCGTGACCTGACACCGGCCCGGCAGCCGGGCATCCGGCCTCAGTCACCGGAGACTCGGGTGTATGCCGCCTGCAGGATGGACTCGTCCGGGCCCTCGATGCGACCCGGCTCAGCCAGCGCGTCCAGCACCACGAAACGCAGTTGCGAGCCCCTGCTCTTCTTGTCGCGCTTCATGACGGCGTACAGCTCCGGCCAGCGACCACCGGGGTAGGTCGTCGGCAGTCCGACGGCCGCCAGGATCGACCGGTGCCTATCCACCACAGCCGTATCCAGCCTGCCCGCCAGTGCGGCCAGCTCCGCCGCGTAGACCATGCCCACGCTCACAGCCGCGCCGTGACGCCACGAGTAGCTCTCGACCTGCTCGATCGCGTGAGCGAAAGTATGACCGTAGTTCAGGATCTCGCGCAGCGAGGACTCCCTGAGGTCCTTGGTGACCACTCGCGCCTTGACCTCGACCGCCCGCTCGATGAGCTCGCGGACGACCGGACTACGCCAGCGCTCCAGGCTCTGCGGGTGGCCCTCGACGAGGTCGAGGATCACCGGGTCCGCGATGAAGCCACACTTGATCACCTCGGCCATCCCGGACTCCCATTCGCGCTCAGGAAGGGTCTCGAGCATCTGGAGGTCGCAGACGACGCCCGCCGGAGGATGGAACGCACCGACGAGGTTCTTGCCCTCGGCCGTGTTGATACCGGTCTTGCCACCGACCGCAGCGTCCACCATCGCGAGCAGCGTCGTCGGAACCTGGACCACCGTGATACCCCGGAGCCACGTGGCCGCCACGAAGCCCGCGAGATCGGTCACGCTCCCGCCACCCACACCCACGATCGCATCCGAGCGGGTCAGGCCGCACTGGCCCAGGACTCCCCACAGGTGGGCCGCGGTATCGGCCGACTTGGCCTCCTCGCCGTCGGGCACCTCAGCGATGAACGCGGAGAACCCCTGCGCGCCAAGGCCGTCACACACTGACTCGCCGATCGTGTGCAGGGCCCGGGGGTGGATGACGAGCACCCGTTCCACGCCGGAGCCGAGCAGACCGGACAGTCCCCCGAGCAACCCGGTGCCGATCAGGACGTCGTAGGCCGAGTCGCTGCCCTCGCCCACGCGGATACGGGTTGGCTCACTCACGTCTGTCTCCATTCCTGTCGGACCGCAGTCGGTGCACGATCTCCTCTGCGATGTCCTGTGGCTCCCGCCCGCTGGTCAGCACGGTGAAGGTCGCGAGCCGTTCATAGGTCGGGCGCCGTATCTCCATCATCCGGGTCCACTGCGCCCTCGGGTTCACCGCCAGCAAGGGCCGGCTGTTGTTGAAACCCACCCGATTGGCGGCGTCGGCGATGCTGACGTCGAGAAAGACGACGGGATGACCGGCCAGGGCCGACGCCGTCATCGGATCCATCACCGCGCCTCCACCCACAGACAGGACCCCGCGATGGGAGGCCAGAGACGACGAGACCTCAGCCCGCTCCAGATCCCGGAACCGCGGTTCCCCCTCGTCCACGAAGATGTCCGAGATCGACCGTCCCTGGTGCTCCTCGATCGCCTGGTCGGTATCGCGAAGCCCGATGCCCAAGAGTGCTGCCAGCGCGGCTCCGACCGTCGTCTTGCCGGATCCTGGCGGGCCGATCAGAACCACGCAGGGGCCTGCCTCCTTCTGCCCGTCCGGAGCGTCCGGGCTGTCCGGAGTATCCGGGCTGTCCGGGCTACTCACCACGAGCGCAGACTCTCGGGGATCGCAGCCAGGTAGCCGCGGTGGTTTCTCGAGGTCTCCGCCACGCTGTCGCCGCCGAACTTCTCGAGGCACGCCTGAGCCAGCACCAGGGCAACCATGGCCTCGGCGACGACGCCCGCGGCCGGGACGGCACAGACGTCCGAGCGCTGATGGATGGCCGTCGCGGCCTCCCCCGTCGCGAGGTCGACCGTGGCCAGCGACCTGGGAACCGTGCTGATCGGCTTCATGGCGGCGCGCACCCGCAGAACGTCACCGGTCGACATACCGCCCTCGGTGCCGCCGGCGCGACCGGTCCGCCGCCGGATCACACCGTCTGGCCCGCGGTCGATCTCGTCGTGCGCGACCGATCCGCGGCGGGTGGCGGTGAGGAAGCCATCACCGATCTCGACTCCCTTGATCGCCTGGATTCCCATCAGCGCGCCGGCCAGCTGCGAGTCCAGGCGACGGTCCCAGTGGACGTGGGACCCCAGACCCGGCGGCAAACCATAGGCCAGGACCTCCACGACGCCACCGAGCGTGTCGCCATCCTTCTTGGCCGCTTCCACCTCCGCGATCATGGCGGCCGACGCTGCGGCGTCCAGCGCGCGCACGGGGTCGGCATCCAGGGCCCCGACCTGATCTGGCCGGGGAAGGTCGGCGTCCGGGCGCACGCTCGCGCTGCCGATGGCCACGGTGTGCGAGACCAGGGTGATGCCGTAGGCCTGCACCAGGAAGGCTGATGCGACGGCGCCCAGCGCGACCCTGGCCGCCGTCTCGCGTGCCGAGGCACGCTCCAGGACCGGTCGGGCGTCGTCGAACCCGTACTTCTGCATGCCCACCAGGTCCGCGTGACCGGGACGGGGCCGGGTCAGCGGCCTGTTCCGGGCGCTCTCCTGCGGTGCCCCGACGTCATCGGCGGCGGCCAGCGCCCCGGCCTCCACCGGATCCGGGCTCATCACGATCTCCCACTTGGCCCATTCGGAGTTACCGATACGGATCGCCAGCGGAGACCCCATGGTCACGCCGTGACGGACGCCGCCGAGGAACTCCACGAGGTCCTGCTCGAACGCCATCCGGGCTCCGCGACCGAAGCCGAGCCGGCGACGGGCGAGCGCCGCGGCGACGTCAGAGGTGGCGACCGCGATACCGGCGGGCAGGCCTTCGATGGTGGCCAGCAGAGCAGGGCCATGGGACTCACCAGCAGTCAGCCAACGCAACATATGAAAATTTTGCCACAGCGCCCTCCCTGAAGAGGCAGGCGGTCAGCCAGTGATCAACACCAGGGGAAACATCAGCGCCACCCACGCGCCCAGAATCATCGAGGGCCCGAAGGCGATCTGCGTGGAACGGCTGGCGCGTCGTGCCAGAAGCAGGGCAAGGGCGAGGACACCGCCGATGAGGAAGGCCGCCATCACGGAGACGACCACCGGACCCCAGCCCAGCCAGCCCAGCAACAGCCCGAGGACGCCGGCGAGCTTGACGTCGCCGAAGCCCAGTCCCCCGCCGCCGGGCGAGACCAGGGCAAGCACGAAGTAGACGACAAAGAGCGCGAGACCGGCCAGCACGGCCCGCAGCAGGTATCCCCAATGACCGGTCACCACCGTGGGCACGAGCAACAACACCAGGGCGATCGGGTACGAGGGCAGCACGATCAAGTCGGGCAACCGGTGAACGTCGAGGTCGATGAGCGTGAGCGCTGCACCGACGGCACCCAGATAGAGGTATGCCGGGAGCAGGGACCACTGCGCGTAGTCACCGACCCGAAACGTCAGGCTGGCCCAGGCCAGGGCCACGGCGATCACCAGCCACCAGCTGTGCCGGGGCACAGCTTGGCCCCGCTCATCCAGATGGCGATAGCTGGCGTCACCCAGCACCCTGCTCAGCGCTGCGCCCACGCCGGCGCCCAGAAGCGCCAGCACGATGATCACCCACCACGGCGCGGCCTGCGCGGGGAGCCCCAGAGTCATCGAGATCCCAGCCCGGCCAGCCCGGCGGCCCGCATCTGCTCGACAGGCGGGCGAAGGCCGGTCATCAGGTGGACCTGTTCGGCCGCCTGATGGACCAGCATCTCCAACCCCGACACCGCCCTGGCCCCCGCCTGCCGGAAGGTCCGCGCAAGCGGCGTCGGCCAGCCGGTGTAGACCACATCCAGCAGGAGGTGATCCGGGCGCAGCGAACCCTGACGGAGCACGCTGCCCTCTGGTGCGCTACCCGCCAGCGCGTCGGCCGGCAGCGTGCTGACGACCACCTGTGCGTCGTCCAGGGTGTCCGACAGGTGTTCCAGCCCCGCGACACCAACCTCGAGCCCGGCACGACGGGCCTGGTCCACGGTTTCCGGTCGTGCCGCCGAACGCACCACGAAGCTCACCCTCGCGCACCCCAGGGTCGCCAGCGCCGCCACGACGGACCGCGCGGTCGCTCCCGAACCGAGCACCACCGCGGCGGCGATCTGCCCGGCTCCGGCCTCACGCAGGGCCTGGGCCACGCCGTACACGTCGGTGTTGTCGCCGCTCCAGCCACCCTGCGGGCGCCTGACCAGCGTGTTGATGGCGCCTACCTCACGTGCCAGGTCAGAGACCTCGTCGGCGACCTCGAAGGCGACCTCCTTCAAGGGCATGGTCAGCGACAGACCAGCCCATTGCGGGCCCAGCCCGCTGACGAACCCGGGCAGGTCCGCCACCTGCACCTCATGCGCGTCATAGGACCAGTTGCTCAGGCCCAGGGCGCGGTAGGCCGCCAGGTGCAGCGCCGGCGACAGGGAATGGCTGATCGGCGAACCCAGGACGGCGGCGCGCCGGGCCTCATCCGTCAGCATTGGCCCGGATGGGCTGAGCACCACTGCTGGAACACCTTCACGTTCACCGCGTGACCAGCCGCGTCGACGGAGAACCTGGTCACCCCTGACTGCGGGTTCACCGCAACGAAGTACATCCACTTCCCCGGCGCAGGCCTGAGCGCGGCCTGGATGGACGCCATCCCGGGACTGTCGATCGGGCCCGGGGGCAGACCCTTGACCCGATAGGTGTTGTAGGGGCTGTTGCGCCCTCGCTCGGCGTTGGTCGTGCCTGCCCTGCCGCGACGATGCGCGAGGAAGTGAACCGTCGAGTCCATCTGCAGCGGCATCGCCACGGCGAGACGGTTCTCGATGACCCTTGCCACCTTCGGACCGTCGGAGGTGGCCCGGGCCTCGGCCTCGGCGATGCTCGCCACGGTCAGCACGCGCTGCATGTTCACCGGGGCCACGCCGAGGGTGGCCAGCTCGTCGAGGGACTTGGACACCATCGTCTGCAGCTGCTCCCCGGCGGTCGCGTTCACCTCGAACGCGTACGTCGAAGGGAACAGGTATCCCTCGGCATTGCCCTTGGCCGCGGCAGGTAGCCCCAGCAGGCCGGGGTTCTTCAGCGCCAGGGTGTAGTCGGCGACCGGCCGGCCGGTGGTGGCGGACAGCTGGGCGATGACTTCGGAGACCCACAGACCCTCGCGAATGGTGACCCGCGGAACCGTGCGGTTGGCCTTGTTCAGCAACATGCCCAGAGCCGAGACAGCGCTCATGTTGGAATGCAGGGCATAGCTGCCCGGCTGGATGGAACCTGACCGGGGGTTGTTGGCAGCCGCGTCGGCAAAGGCCTTCGCGCTCTTGACCACCCCCGCCTTCTCCAGAGCCGTCCCGATGGTCCGGCTGCTGTCCCCGCCATGCACGGCGACGGATACGAGCCCGGAGCCGGAACCGGTGTAGTCATTGCTCGCGGTGAGGCTGGTGACCATGGGCCACAGCACGGAGGTGGCGACAGCCCCGGTGCCGACGACCAGACACAGGGCCACCAGCAGCACGATGCCCCGGCGAGCGCGCTTGACCCGCCGACGCTGAAGACGGCGAAGCCGGTCGTCACGTCGACGTTGGTCTTCCCGCGCAGCCCGCTGACTGCGCCGGGTGGGGACGACCTCTGCCCCGTCCTGAGTCTCGTCCTGAGCCCCGTCCTGAGCCTCGTCCGGCAGAGCCTTGTGGACACGGACAGGGACACGGGCAGCGGCACCGAAGATCGCCGCCTTCAGGTGGGGCCTCGTCATCGTCTCGAACCCCCTGCGTTCGTCCGCGGCGTGCGGGGCTTGCGTGACCTGCCACTGGTCACGAGCTCACCCGGGGGGCGCCCAGAGGTCTTCTCTGCATCCAGTGCAGCCTGCAGGATCAGCACAGCGGCCGCCTGGTCCACCACGGCACGCTGGGCCCGGCCCGGCAGCCCGCTCTCGCGCAGGTTGCGGTGGGCGTCGATGGTCGTCAGGCGCTCATCGATCAACCGTACCGGGGTCGGTGAGACCCGGGCCGCAAGAGCGGTCGCATAGCTGCGGACCGCCGCAGCCGCAGGGCCCTCACCTCCCGACAGAGACCGCGGCAGCCCGACGACGACCTCCAGCACGTCACGTTCGAGCACTGCTGCCGCGATCGCGCGCTGATCGGCACCGGACTCCAGATCCCGCTCAAGGGTCGTGATCGGCGTCGCGAGGATGCCACCGGGATCGCTGGCTGAGAGCCCGACGCGGACACTTCCCACGTCAACCCCCAACCGGATCCCGGCGCGCATCGCTCAGCGCCCTGCCGTCACGAGCTCACCCACGGCGTGCTCGACCTTGGCCAGCGCTTCGCCGACCTTGGTCACATCCACCCCGCCACCCTGAGCCAGATCGTCCTTGCCTCCTCCGCCGCCACCGAGTGTCCGGGCCGCGACCTTGACCAGCTCTCCTGCCTTCAGGCCCCACTGCCGGGCAACGTCGTTGGTGACGATGACAACCACCGGACGGTCCTTGGCGACACCGGCCACGGCCACCACGGACGGGCGGTCGTTGCCGAGCTTGGACCGCAGGTCAAGGGCCAGGCCCCGCAGATCGTCCGCGCCGATGCCGTCACCGGTGTCGTGACCCACGAAGCTGACGCCGAAGACGTCCGTCGCGCCGGCTGCCAGCGCCGGCGCCCCTGCCAGGACCTGTTGCTGGCGCATCACGTTGATCTCGCGTTCGGCATCCTTCAGCTTGCCCAGGATGCTGGCAATCCGCTCGGGCAGCTCTTCCGAGCGGACCTTCAGCACTTCGGTGAGCTGCCCGACCACGGCGTGCTCACGAGCGAGGAAGTCGTAGGCGTCGGTCCCCACCAGGGCCTCCACGCGGCGGACACCGGAGCCGATGGACGCCTCGCCGAGCAGCTTGACCAGCCCCAGCTGGCCCGAGCGCTGGGCGTGGGTGCCGCCGCAGAGCTCGCGGGCCCAGTCGCCGACCGAGACCACCCGCACGGCCTCGCCGTACTTCTCCCCGAACAGGGCCATCGCCCCTGAGGCGCGCGCCTCATCCTGGGTCATCACCTCGGCGCGGACCGGCAGGTTCTCGATCAACAACGCGTTGACCCTGGCCTCCACGTCGGACAGCACCGACAGCGGCAGCGCCGCAGAGGCGTTGAAGTCGAACCGGAACCGGCCGGGCGCGTTCTCCGAACCGGCCTGCGTCGCGGTATCACCCAGGGCCTCGCGAATGGCCTTGTGCACCATGTGGGTGGCCGTGTGCGCGCGCGAGATCGCCCGGCGACGGTCAAGGTCGACCAGGGCCTGGGCCTGCTCCCCCAGGATCACCTCGCCCGTGACAACCGTTGCGCGATGGACGACCAGCCCCTTGATGGGCGACTGAACGTCCCGAACGTCGATCTCGGCGCCGTTGACCAGCGTGATGCGCCCCGCGTCGGCCAGCTGTCCGCCACCCTCGGCATAGAACGGCGTGCGATCGAGCACCAGCTCGATCTCGTCCCCGGCGTGAGCCGAGGTGACTGACACGCCGTCCACGAGCACGCCGGAGACCCTGGCCTCCGAGACGGTCTCCTCGTACCCGGTGAACTCCACGGCGTGTCCGATCGAGTCCGCGACGGAACGGTAGACCGAAGTGTCGCCGTGCGCGCTCTTCTTGGACCTGGCATCAGCCTTGGCCCGGTCGCGCTGTTCCTTCATGAGGCGACGGAACCCGTCCTCGTCAACCTGGATCCCCTGTTCCGCCGCCATCTCGAGCGTCAGCTCGATCGGGAACCCGTAGGTGTCGTGCAACGCGAAAGCCTGGCCGGCTGCCAGCGTGCCCTGGACGCCTGTCTGGGCCATTGCCTTGGCCTTGGCCACGGCGGTGTCCAGGATCGTCGTGCCGGACGCGAGAGTGCGATGGAAGGCCTCTTCCTCGGCATACGCAATCTGCGAGATCCGGGAGAAGCCCGTCTCCAGCTGCGGATAGGAAGCCTTCATCCGCTCCATGCTCACCGGGAAAAGATGTGGCAGGCACGGCTGATCGAACCCGAGCAACCGCATCGAGCGCACCGCACGGCGCAACATCCGGCGAAGGACGTACCCCCGGCCCTCGTTGCCGGGCGTGACCCCGTCACCGATGAGCATGAGCGAGGCCCTGATGTGGTCGGCCACGACCCGCAGCAGCACGTCATCGGGGTGGCTGTGAGCGGCATCGTGCGCCGAGTTCGCGCCGTACCGCTTGCCGGTCAGCTCCGCCGCCCTGACCAGGACGGGGTAGACCTCATCGATCTCGTAGATGTTGTTCACACCCTGCAGCACCGAGGCGATGCGTTCCAGGCCCATCCCGGTGTCAACGCTCTTGGCCGGAAGGTTCCCCAGGATCTCGTAGTCGTCCTTGCTGGTGCCCTCCCCCCGCTCGTTCTGCATGAACACGAGGTTCCAGATCTCCATGTAGCGGTCCTCGTCAACGGCCGGACCGCCCTCCTGCCCGTACTCGGGACCACGGTCGTAGAAGATCTCGGAGCACGGACCGCACGGACCGGGAACACCCATCGACCAGAAGTTGTCGGCCATGCCGCGGCGGACGATGCGCTCGGCGGGAATCCCGGAGTGCTTGAGCCAGAGGTCAGCGGCCTCGTCATCGTCGAGATAGACCGTCGCCCACAGCCTGTCCTTGTCCAGGCCGTAGCCGCCCTGCTCCTGGCTGGTCGTCAGCAGCTCCCAGGCGAAGGTGATCGCGTCGGCCTTGAAGTAGTCGCCGAAAGAGAAGTTGCCGTTCATCTGGAAGAAGGTGAGGTGCCGGCTGGTCTTGCCGACCTCGTCGATGTCGCCGGTGCGCACGCACTTCTGCACGCTCGTGGCCCGCTGCCAGGGCGCCGTCTCCTGACCCGCGAAGTACCGCGCGAACGGCACCATGCCGGCGCCGACGAACAGGAGGTTCGGGTCGTCAAATATCAAAGAGGCGCTGGGGACGATCGTGTGACCCTTGCTCTCGAAGAACGCAAGCCAGCGTCGTCTGATCTCGGCGGTTTCCATCGTGGTGTTCCTAACGCTCTGGGCTGGCCCGAGGCAGGCAGACCAACACCAAGGGTATGCCGGGTTCGCCGTGTTCCTGCCCGAAGGCGCGGCCGGCCGGCTGACAAGGGCGGGAGCGGGGGTGCAGTACCCCTAGCGAGCTCGTGGCGACGTGGGATCCTCGATCAGGGCCCGGGCCTGCTCGGGGCTCATCGCGCCCCCGTCCGGCAGGGTCCCGGTGTCCATCCCGAGGGCGTAGCGCAGCTCGCCCTCGCGCTCGGCCATCCCCTCGCGGACCGCCTCGGCCATCTCTCGCAGACCCTCACCCAGGTCCGACAGCCCGCCTGAGAGCCCCTGCGCCATACCCGATGGCGAGTAGGACTGCGCGACCTTGGTGACCTTGCGGACCACCAGCACGCCGGCCGTCGCCCCGAGGGCGACCCAGAACACCCGACGCATCGCTCAGCCCTTCCTGCGTCGGCCGCGAGTGGAGCGCCTGCGCTTGTCGGTGCCGGCACCGTTCATGGCCGACCGCACCCCGTAGGTGAAGGCGGCCACCTTGACGACCGGTGAGCCCAGAGTCGCCGCGAAGAGCGATGTCAGCGCGTTGAGGTTCGTGCTCATCGAGGAGACGTTGGCGGTGATGGTGTCCAGCCGCACGATCTGCTCGTTGGTGGAGGACACGGTGTCGGTGACCTGCGAGAGCAGGGGGACGGTCTGCTCGGAGACGCCGCGGACGCCGATCCTGGTCTCGTCCAGGACCTTGCCGGCCTTGCCGATGACGCTGCCCAGCCGAAGGACCAGAAAGGCGAAGGCCAGAGCTGCAATCACACCCGCGATGTCACCGATGGACACTGGCGCCACACTCACACGCTCACCTCATGACAGAAATTGATCAGGGACAGGCATTGATCAGGGCCGGAGCCAAAACCCTACCCCGACACCGTGTCCGGCGTGCTCCTGGTGATGGGGTGAACCGGCGTCAGGTGCCCCTGATCCGCTCCCGGAGCCGCGCCCACCGCGAGGACAGGGTCTGTTCGAACCCCCGGTCGGTGGGCCGGTAGTAGTCGGTGTCGGCCAGCAGGTCGTCGGGAAGGTACTGCTGGGCGACGACACCCGCCGGGTCATCGTGGGGGTAGGCGTAACCCTGGCCATGGCCGAGCCGGGTGGCCCCGGCATAGCCGCTGCCCCGGAGGTGCGCCGGCACGGGGCCGCCCTTGCCTGCCCTGATGTCCGCGATCGCCTCGTTGATCCCGAGGTAGCTGGCGTTGGACTTGGGCGCCATCGCGTTGTGCACCACGGCCTGCGCCAGGATGATCCGCGCCTCGGGCATCCCGATCTGAGCCACCGCATGCATCGCCGCGACAGCCGTCTGCAGGGCCGTGGGGTCGGCCATCCCGACGTCCTCACTGGCCGCGATGACGATCCGCCGGGCGATGAAACGCGGGTCCTCCCCGGCCTCGAGCATCCGCGCCAGGTAGTGCAGGGACGCATCGACGTCACTGCCACGCATCGACTTGATCAGCGCGCTGGCGACGTCGTAGTGCTGGTCGCCGGCCCGGTCATAGCGCACGGCGGCCTGGGCGACCGCCTGCTCGACCTGGGGCAGCGTGATCGGAATCTTCTGGTCATCAGCGCGCCCGGCCGGTATGGCGTCCAGCGCAACGCCCGCTGCCGCCTCCAGGGAGGTGAGAGCGCGGCGCGCGTCACCACCGGCCATCCGTATGACGTGCTGTCTCGCCTCCGGGTCGAGCGTGAAGACCCCGGCCAGTCCGCGATCCTCGGCCAGGGCCGAAGCCAGGACCTCATCGAGCTCGGTGTCCGACAGCAGCACGAGGGTGATCAGCATGGACCTCGACAGCAGCGGTGCGATGACGCTGAAGGACGGGTTCTCGGTCGTCGCAGCGACCAGGACCACGAGGCGGTTCTCCACCCCTGGCAGCAGGGCATCCTGCTGCGCCTTGGTGAACCGGTGGATCTCGTCCAGGAAGAGGACGGTCTGCCGGTCGTACATGTCGCGCTCGCGAGCGGCTGCCTCCATGACGACCCTGACGTCCTTGACGCCTGCCGTGACAGCCGACATCTCCACGAACCTGCGTCCGGCGGTGTTCGCCACCAGATGCGCCAGGGTCGTCTTCCCGGTGCCCGGCGGCCCCCAGATGATCGCGGACAGAGGGCCGGCGGCGCCCGCGTGCCCTTCGATCAACCGACGCAACGGGCTCCCGGGGCGCAGGACCTCGCTCTGCCCCCGGACCTCGTCCAGGGAGCGCGGTCGCATCCTGACGGCCAGCGGCGGCATCGAGGCCGCGCTGGCCCCGGGGCCAGCTGAGGAGTCACGTGACGAGGAGGCGAACAGGTCGTCGTCGGCGCCGGTAGTCACAGTCCGCAGGCTATCGCTGTCCCCGCGACCGCGACGTCGCACACACCGCTGTCCCACCCTGCCGAGGGGTCGGTCACTGCGTCCTCACGACTGAGGCCCGGGCGACCTCACTGCCGGGCACCATGCGACCTCATGGCTGAGCATCGACCGCGACCTGTCCGGCGGACTCTCCCCCGGGCTCCGCGTCGACGCCTGCCTCCTTGCGTTGCAGGGCGGTGATCGGGGCCGGTGCCGACGTCAGCGGGTCGAAGCCGCCACCGGACTTCGGGAAGGCGATGACGTCGCGGATGGAGTCGGTGCCGGAGAGCAGCGAGCAGATCCGGTCCCAGCCCAGCGCGATCCCGCCGTGCGGCGGCGCACCGAAGGCAAAGGCGTCCAGCAGGAAGCCAAACTTCTCCTGGGCCTCTGCCTCGCCCACGCCCATCACGGCGAAGACCCGCTCCTGAATGTCCTTGCGGTGAATACGGATCGAGCCCCCACCGATCTCGTTCCCGTTGCACACGATGTCGTAGGCGTAAGCCAGCGCGGAACCCGGGTCGGTGTCGAACGTGTCCATGAACTCAGGCTTGGGAGAGGTGAACGCGTGGTGCACGGCTGTCCACTTGCCAGCGCCGACCGCAACGTCACCAGAGGCCACTGCTTCACTGGTCGGCTCGAACAACGGCGCGTCCAGCACCCACAGGAACGACCACGCGGACTCGTCAATGAGCCCGCAACGCCTGCCGATCTCGGAGCGGGTCGCACCCAGCAGGGCACGCATGCTCGTGATCGCGCCGGCCGCGAAGAAGATGCAGTCACCCTCGCCGGCGCCGACGTGCTTGGCCAGCCCCGCGCGCTCGGGCTCGGTCAGGTTCTTGGCGACCGGGCCGCTGAGCTCCCCGTTCTCACCGACCAGGACGTACGCCAGGCCCTTGGCTCCGCGCTGTCTGGCGAACTCCTGCCAGGCGTCGAGCTGCTTGCGCGGCTGCGAGGCGCCCCCCGGCATCACCACGGCACCGACATACTGCGCCTGGAACACCCGGAAGGTGGTGTCCGCGAAGTACTCCGTGCAGTCGGTGAGCTCCTGACCGAAACGCAGGTCAGGCTTGTCCGAGCCGTACCGGGCCATGGCGTCCGCATACGTCATCCGCAGGAACGGCGCGGTGACCTCATGGCCGATGAGCTTCCACACCGAGGTCAGAACCGCCTCGCCGAGCTCGATGATGTCGTCCTGGTCGACGAAGCTCATCTCGATGTCCAGCTGGGTGAACTCGGGCTGACGGTCGGCCCGGAAGTCCTCGTCGCGATAGCAGCGGGCGATCTGGTAGTACCGCTCCATCCCGGCGACCATGAGCAGCTGCTTGAACAGCTGCGGGCTCTGCGGCAGGGCGTACCAGGATCCGGGGCGCAGCCGGGCGGGCACCAGGAAGTCGCGGGCCCCCTCGGGGGTCGACCGGGTCAACGTGGGCGTCTCGATCTCGACGAAGTCCCGCTCCGCCAGGACGGTCCGGGCAGCCTGGTTCACCTTGCTGCGCAGGCGAAGGGCGGCGGCCGGACCCGGACGGCGCAGGTCGAGGTAGCGGTGCCTGAGCCGGGCCTCTTCACCGACGGTGACCCGCTCGTCGATCTGGAACGGCAGCGGGGCCGCCGGGCTCAGCACCTCGAGCTCGGTGGCAACCACCTCGATCTCACCGGTGGGCAGGTCCGGGTTGGCATTGCCGTCGGGACGCTGTCGCACCTCGCCGATCACCTTGACGCAGTACTCGTTGCGAAGGTCGTGCGCATCGCCCTGGGCGAGGATCTCGTCACGAACGACCACCTGGGCCACCCCCGACGCGTCACGCAGATCGAGGAACGCCACCCCGCCGTGATCGCGCCGACGGGCAACCCACCCGGTCAGGGTGACGGTCTGTGAAGCGTGGTCGGCGCGCAAGGTGCCGGCCTCGTGAGTGCGAAGCACGGTGATGTCCTCAGTCTCGTTGATTGCATGGCTGGGTGCTTTCCTGCGCTGGGTCGGCGAGGGCAGCACCCACATCCTACGGAAAGGTGGTCAGCGGTATTTCGGGTGTTCCGGCCAGGGAGCGTCGTGTGGTCGCAGGGTGGCCCAGTCACGAGCCCGGGCCGCGTGCGCTGTCAGGATGCCGACCACGGCACTGGGGTTGTGCAGCTGGCCGGCCAGCACGGCGTCGTGGGCCTCGTCCAGGTCGACCCAGCAGACCGGCATACCGTGTTCCTCGTCCTCGCGGGTGAAGCGCTCCGCGCGGGGTACCCCGGTGAGGGCCCGGGCGAGGAAGACCCGCAGCGCCTCGGAGAGGCCGCCGGGCGATCCGTAGTAGTCGATCAGGACGTGCCAGCTCCCGGCAACCAGGTCGGCCTCCTCGTGGAGCTCGCGGGCCGCGCCCAGCCAGGGCGGCTCCCCCGCGACATCCAGCAGACCGGCCGGAAGCTCCCACTCGAACGCGCCGACCGGGTGGCGGTACTGCTGGATGAGCAGCACCTGGTCACGGCTGTCGACCTGACGAAGTGCGACGATCGAGACCGCGCCGGGGTGATCGACATACTCACGTCTGACCTGGCCGGCCTCGCCGAGGTCGACGGTGTCACGCCGGACATCCCAGACCCTGCCCTCGAAGACGACCGCAGAGTCCAGGACCGGAAGCCTGTCCAGCCGGTCGGTCAGGTCAGCGCCACTGACGACCTGGGCATCCAGGCTCATCGCCGCCCGCAGATCATGGGGCCACCAAGGTCACGTGCCGCAGGACTCAGCCCGGCGAACGTGATCAAGGTGATGACCAGGGCAGCGGAAGTCACAGCAGTGACAGTCGCAGCGGTGAAAACCACAGCGGTGAAAGTCACGGTGCCGCAACGGGTTCGGTGCCCTTCGGCCTTTCGACCTCGACCAGGCGCGCGGCCTTGTGTGCATCGATGGCGGCACCGACCAGTCCGGCGAAGAGCGGATGCGCGCGGGTGGGCCGGGACAGGAACTCCGGGTGCGCCTGAGTGCCCACGTAGTAGGGATGAACGTCGGCCGGCAGCTCGACGAACTCGACGAGGCTGCCGTCCGGTGAGGTGCCGGAGAAGCGCAGCCCGGCCTTCTCGAGCTGGTCCCGGTAGTCGTTGTTGACCTCGTAGCGGTGCCGGTGACGCTCGTTGGCCAGCCGGGAGCCGTACGTGCCGGCGATGACCGAGCCCTCGGCCAGAACAGCGGGGTAGGTCCCCAGCCGCATCGTGCCACCCAGGTCTCCGGCGCCCTCGACGAAGGCCTTCTGCTCCTCCATCGTGGCGATCACCGGATGGGTGGTCTGGGGGTGGAACTCGCTGGAGGACGCATCGGCCATGCCCATGACGTTACGGGCGTACTCGATCACCATGCACTGCAGCCCCAGGCAGATTCCCAGCGCCGGCACACCCCTGACGCGGGCCCACTTCAGCGCCCCGAACATGCCCTCGATGCCGCGGATGCCGAAGCCGCCCGGGACGACGATCGCGTCGACGCCTCCGAGCGCCTTCTGGGCACCGGCGTCGGTCTCGCACTCATCGCTGGCGACCCAGCGGATCGAGACCCTGGCATCGTGGTGGAAGCCACCGGCGCGCATGGCCTCGGTGACCGAGAGGTAGGCGTCCGACAGGTCGACGTACTTGCCCACCAGGGCGATCTCCACGGCGTGCTCGGGGTTGTGCACCCGGCGCAGCAGCTTGTCCCAGTCGCTCCAGTCGACGTCGCGGAACGGCAGACCGAGCCGCCGGATGACATAGGCGTCGAGGCCCTCGGAGTGCAGCACTCGCGGGATGTCGTAGATGCTCGGTGCGTCCACGCACGCCACGCACGCCTCGGTGTCGACGTCGCACATCAGCGAGATCTTGCGCTTGACGCTCTCGGGAAGCTCACGGTCAGCGCGCAGCACGATGGCGTCGGGCTGGATGCCCACCTGTCGCAGCGCGGCCACCGAGTGCTGGGTCGGCTTGGTCTTCAGCTCGCCACTGGGTGCGAGGTACGGGACCAGCGAGATGTGCAGGAAGAAGACGTTGTCGCGACCGACGTCATGACGGACCTGGCGCGCAGCCTCGAGGAAGGGCAGGCCCTCGATGTCGCCGACGGTGCCGCCGATCTCGGTGATGATGATGTCCGGACGGTCCTTGGCCGGGACGCCTGCCTGCTCGCGCATCCGCGCCTTGATCTCGTCGGTGATGTGCGGGATCACCTGGACGGTGTCCCCGAGATACTCACCGCGCCGTTCCTTGGCGATCACATGGCTGTAGATCTGGCCGGTCGTGACATTGGCCCTGCCCACCGACGGGACGTCCAGGAATCGCTCGTAGTGGCCGATGTCCAGATCCGTCTCCGCACCGTCATCGGTGACGAAGACCTCACCGTGCTGGAACGGGTTCATCGTCCCGGGGTCCACATTGAGGTAGGGGTCCAGCTTCTGCATCGTCACATCGAGACCGCGAGCGCGGAGGAGATGTCCGAGGCTGGAAGCCGTCAGGCCCTTGCCGAGCGAAGAGGCAACGCCTCCGGTTACGAAGATGTGCTTAGTCGTTTGCGCCACGGGCCTTAACTTTACGTCATCAGAAGGGTTTCGGAGTACCACCGCATCCACCGTGCTGCCGTGTCGGGCCCATCCGGCAGAGCGCTGGCACGCTCCCTGCCACGGGCTGCGAGCTCGTCGCGCAGTCGGGGATCGGTCAGGATTCGGTCCGTCGCCGTCGCGACCGCCTCAGGGTCTCCCGGTGGGACGAGCAGCCCGGTACCGAGGACCAGGTCGTGCAAGCCACCCACATCGGTGGCGACCACAGGTGTCCCGGCCGCCATGGCCTCCTGCACCACCAGTGCACGGGCCTCCCACTCGCTCGGCAGGACGAAAACCTCCGCAGCACGCAGCCACTGGTCGACCTCGTCGCGCTGCCCCAGGAAGTACACCGGTGCTGCCAGCGCACTGGCCTGTCGCCGCAGCTCTGCCAGGAGCTGTGGGTCGCCGGCGCCCAGGACCACCCAGGTGCACCGCCGGCGAAGCCGGGAGGCAGCCTCCACCAGAACCGGAAGGTTCTTCTGCGGCGCGATCCGCGAGATGGTGACCACCAGGGGTGCCCCCGGGTCCCCCGGGGGCAGGGAGTGCGCCGGTGCCGCCGATGCGGGGTCCACCGGGTCCACCGGGGCAGGGGCCACCGGAGATACGAGGTCCTGGGCGAGCGACGAGAACAGCTCCTGCCGGATCCGGGCCCGGGCCACCTGGTCAGCGGGCAGCCGGGCAAGAAGGGCAGGAACCCGGGGCGACGGCACCTCGGCCAGCTCGGCGCGACCCGCCCCGAACCCGAGTGCCTCGTTGACCAGGTCGCTGCTGGCCCCGGTCACCAGATCGGCATGACGCGCCACCCAGCGCTGGGACAGCCGCTTGGGAACCTGCCGCCCGCTGCCCTCCAGGACCGCATTGTGCTGGGAGACGATCAGTCTGGGCGCTCGCCTCCTCGCTGCCCGGATGCTCGGGACTGAACGCGTCAACACGGCTGCCAGCAACCCGGCCTGGTGTCCATGGGCGTGCACGATGTCGCCGCCGGCGACGAGCCGCCGCAGAACCCTGAGATCCCGCAGCGCATGGACCAGCCCCGCGGAGCCCGGCCAGCACAGCCGCACCGGCCCGAGGTCGAAGCGCTCGGCGGTGAGCGGGTGGGTCACCACCAGGACGTCCACCCCACGGTCCCGCAGTTCCGCGCTGAGCTGCGCGACATGGGTCCCGATCCCGCCGGTGCTACGGCCCAGCAGCATGACCACTTTCATCCGGTATGACCTCTCCGAGTCATCTCTGCGCGATCCCTTCGCCCGATCCATCGCGTCATCTCTGCGTCAACTCTGCTCGTCATCTCTGCGTCATCTTCGCGCGTCATCTCTGCGTCATCTTCGCGCGTCATCTCTGCGCCATCTTCGCGCGTCATCGTCGTGCGTCATCGTCGCGGCACCGCAGCGCGAGCGCGCCCGGGGAGCTTGGCCAGCACGAGCCGCGCCGCCTGGCGGTCGCCGATCCAGATCGAGGCGGCGCACAGGGCCACGACGACGAACGACACCAGCACCGCCACCGCGGCACCGGCCGGCAGACCCTCCGGATGCAGGGCCGCGGCCAGGCCACGGCCCACGACGGCCGAGACGGCGCCAGCGCCGAGGGCCACCACGGCGGTGCGGCCAAAGCCGCGGAACGCGCTCGCCCCCCAGGTGCGACGCACCGCCACGAAGAGCCCGACGGCAGCCACCGTCATACCGAAGGAACTGGCAAGGCCCAGCAGAAGCAGGGTGTTTCGCGGTCCGGCGTTCCCCTGGAGCACGAGGAGAGGCGCGAGGGCGGCGATGGCCCAGCCGAGCGCCACCAGCCCCCCGGCGACGGCCGGGCGACCCTGGACGTACAGGGCACGGGTGAGCAGTGCCGCCATGCCAAAGCCCACCAGTCCCGGTGCGAAGGCACTCAGGGCCGCAGGCATGGCTGCCAGGGCCAGCTGACCGGCATGACTGTTCCGTCCGGCGTCCAGGGCGCTGAAGAAGGCGCCGGTAGGCACGGCGATGGCGAAGAGCACGGCGGCCCCGGCACTGGTGGCGACGATGATGGCCCGCGCTGAGGCGGCCAGCGTCGAGTGAGCGCGCGCGAGCGTGGCCAGATCCGATCCCGGCGGCGCAGCAGGGCCCTCCGGCCCCCCCTGACCCGGCACCCCCTCATCCAGCATCGCCTCATCCAGCATCGCCTGATCCCGTCCCGCCGCCAGCGTCGCCTGGTCCAGCCCGGTGGCCAGAGCCGGCAAGGCGGACATGGCCACGGGAACCGCCAGCACGGCATACGGGAGGAGGTAGACGGCCTGGACATACATGTAGACGTTGAGGGTGCCCATGCCACCACGATGCTGAGACACCCACAGGGTGACCAGGACGGCGCTCTGCTGGGCAACCAGGGCGAGCACCCCGGCGCCGGCCAGCGCGCTCGCTCGCCGGGCAATCCCAACGGGAAAAGACCAGGTCGGCCGCAGCCGGATGCCTGCGCGGTGTACCGGGATGAGCAGGGGCAGGCTCAACGCCGCGACGCCCAGCGTGGTTCCGGCCGCCAGCGCCGCAGAGGCCTGGCCGGGCAGTCCCGCAAGGTCGTCCCCCCTCCCCTGGGCCAGTGCCCCGAAGAGCAGGTAGGCCGCCATCACCACGAGGCTGGACAACAGCGGGGCCACGACCACCCCGAGGAAGCGTCGATGCGCCTGGAGCACGCCGGCCAGGACGATACCAACACCGTAGAGCGCGATCTGGGGCGAGAAGACCACAAGCATCGACGTCATCAGATCTGTTGAGCCCGCGCACTTGTCGTCGTCGACCAGCAGCGTCGACAGCGGCCGGGCGCAGACTGCCAGCAGGAGGGACAACGGCACCAGCAGGGCGAGCGCCCAGGTGAGCATGGCCGACGCGGTCCTGTCCGCCTCGGCCAGGCTCCCAGCCTCCCTGCGAGCCAGCTGGCCGGCGATGATCGGGACGACGACCGCCGCCAGCGCCCCACCCGCCGCCACCTCGAAGAAGACGTTCGGCAGCTGGTTCGCCGCCGTGTAGACATTGCCGACACAGGTGGTGCCAACGCTCTGCGAGAACACCAGCCAGCGCCCGAACCCGAAGACCCTCGCGGCCAGGGTGACCCCGGCGATGAGACCCGCCGCCGCGAACACCCCGGGCGGTAACGGCGCGGTCTTACCGGCCTGACCGGCCTCGCCGTCACCAGCCGGGGTCTCGCGGTGGCCAGTCATCGAGCTACAGAGACCCTTGAGGCGTCCGTGACGCCGGCGACGTCCGTGACGCTGGTGACGTCCATGACGAGCGGCCGAGTGCGTCGAGCTCGCGCAAGCCGGGCGTCGACTCGATCACCGTCGTGAAGCTGACCTTCTCCGAGGCGAGCGTCAGTGCCGTCACCACGGCTAGTGCGAGAAGTCGGCCCCGCGGACCAGTCCGGGCCACGATCGCGGTTCCGAGCAGGGCGCCGGCGCTGTTGGCCCCGGTGTCCCCGAGCATGCTCCGGCCCCCCAGGTCATCCGGCAACGCGGCGATCGCGGCACCCGCGGCTGCGCCTGCCGTGGCGCTCGACAGCTGGTTCCCGGGGCCACCCGCGACGATCGGAGCCGCGAGCAGCAGCACGACCTTGAGCGCCCGCCCCGGGCGCAGGTCGAGCAGGTTGGCGATGTTGGCCGAGCCCGCGATAACTGCCCCGCCCATCACGGTGGCCATTGCCCCGGTCCGCTTCAGCGACCGGTCGACCATCCACGCCGTCACGAAGCCCGTCGCACCCAGCCCGACGATCTTGACCGCCCCGGTCGTCACCTCGCCGCGACCAGCCGCAGCCAGATGGCCGCGCAGGCCCTTCCTGGAGCTGTCGCCGACCAGATCGTCGAGCGCCCCGAAGGCCGCGGCCCCCAGGCCCGCCACCGACGCCGGGCCACCTGCACCGCCGGCGAGAGCTCCGGCAACGGCGCCCATGGCATACGCCGGTCCTTCCAACAGCGTGACCGGACGACCCGTGTAGCTCTTCCGGGTCCATCGTCCGACGCCCCCCGGCGGTCGACGCTTCAGAAGCGCGGCCACCAGCACCGAGCCCAGGGCCCCGATGCTGAAGGCTCGGCCAGCGGCCCCCCGTCGCCCCCCGGTCACTGCTTGGCCGTGATGTCCGGCATGACCGCCTTGGCGTCAGGGCCGAGACCGTACTGCCCCGCGCCGCCTGTGTACTGCTCCCCGAGCCCGAGCACCAGCGTGCCCAGCCCCATGGGCAGGTCCGCGTCATCAACCGTCGTGACGGCCTTGGCTGCGTCGGAGTCCTTGCGAACCGCGGCCACCACGTCCGGTGACTTGGTCCGGTCAGCCGTGTTGGACTTGGCCACGACCACGACCCCGGATCCCCCGGCGTCGAGCACCCGGGCGAGCTGCACGTACGCCGCAAGCCGGGCCCCGGCGTCCTGTGCGCTGGAGCCTTTGACAGGGCCCACGAGGAAGACGACGCTCGAGGCCGGGACGATCTGGTCCGGTGACACCTTGATGAGGTCGCCCGCCTTCAGACCATCCAACGCTGCGCTGGCCGAGGCGGTGAGACGTTCCGTGGAATGGTCCGTGCCGGCCAGGATCGCGCGCGCCAGCACCGTGCCGGCGAGCTGGTCCGGGCTGCTGGTGACCAGAGGAGCCTTGACCAGCGAGGCGAAGGGGCTGGCCACGGTGTTGCGCAAGGTCGTCTTGGACGGGTCGGCCCAGGCATCGGTCAGCGTGACCGTCGACCCCACTTTGGCACCCGCCGCGGCCAGGGAGGTCGTCGTCGTCTTGACCAGGTCGGCATCCACCCCGGGCGCGACGACGAGGGCAACGGTCTTGCCGGTCAACCTGTTCTTCAGGACCGCGGGTGCGAGAGCGGCGGAAAAGGTATCGCGCGCTGCCCCGTCCCGTCGTGCCGTGTCAAGGTCGGTGCGCAGCTGGGTCTTCTCCGCGCGCAGCGCAGTCATCTGCTCGGTGAGACGCGTCCCGATGTCCCCCTTCAGCGGCCCGGCCCCGAGGACGATTCCGACCGCGAGGGCCATGAAGATCGAGACGATGGAGACGAGGTAGTACCGAAAGTCGATCACGTGAAAATCCCCACAATCCAGGACCACACGTCATCCCACCGGGCAGCCACCAGCTGAAGCATGGCTGTTCCGGCCGGCGTGGCGGCCAAAGCGACGAATAGTGCAAAGAGGCCGGTGAGCAGCATGACGGCCAGCGAGAGGTTGGAGATCCGCGAACGGTAGAGCCGGCTGACGCCCTTGGCGTCCACCAGCTTGCCACCGATCCGCAGGCGGGTCAGGAAGGTGCTGGCCATTCCCGAACGCCCTTTGTCCAGGAACTCGACCAACGTGGCGTGCGTGCCGACCGCGACGATCAGCGAGGCCCCCTTGTCGTCTGCCAGCAGCATCGCGACGTCCTCGCTGGTGCCGGTGGCGGGGAAGACCACGGGGTCCAGACCCAGCTTGCGGACCCGCTCCAGACCCGGCGCCCGGCCGTCCCGGTAGGCATGCACCACGATCTCGGCGCCGCAGGTGAGGGTGGTATCCGAGACCGAGTCCATGTCGCCGACGATGAGGTGCGGACGGTGCCCGGCCTCGAGCAACGCATCAGCGCCACCGTCGACGCCGATCAGGATGGGCCGGAACTCACGGATATAGTGCCGCAGCGTCTGCAGGTCGTCCTTGTAGTGGTAGCCGCGAACCACCACCAGGGCATGACGACCCTCCAGGACCGTTCTGATGTCGGGAACCCCGACACCGTCGAGCAACAGCGCACGTTCGCGCCGGAGGTACTCCATCGTGTTGGCGGCAAACGCCTCGAGCTGGACGGCCAGACCGGCCCGGGCCTCGGTCATGGCGGCGGCAACCATGTCACGGTTCAGGAGGATCCCTTTGGCGACGACCACCTCGCCGACATAGAGGGTGTCGCCATCGAGGCGAGCAGACTCCCCATCCCTCATGGCGAGCATGACGTCGTTGCCCACGTTGTCGAGCAGGGGCACTCCGGCGTCCAGAAGGATCTGCGGCCCCATGTTCGGGTAGCGCCCGGTGATGGACAGTGCGGCGTTGACCACGGCAGCCGGCTTGCAGCCAAGCAACGCCTCCGCGCTGACCTTGTCGATGTCCGCGTGGTCGATGATGGCAATGTCACCGGGCCTGAGCCGTTTGGTCAGGTCCTTGGTGCGCGCGTCACATCGAGCGGTCCCCCAGATGCCGGGCAGATCGGGTTCTCGAGGGGGTCGACGGCGCAGGCGCTGGGAAAAGGACATTGTGGCTCATTGTCCCACGGGTGGGACCCGCTTCACCCCGCACACGCTGGCACAGACCGACTCGTAACCCGATCACGTCCTGACCGTCACCGAAAGGAGCTCCCTGGCGTGCTCGATCGCCACGTCGGAGTCCTCCACGCCGGCCATCATCCGGGCAAGCTCACGGAGCCGCTCCTGCCCGCTCACCGCGACCACTCCGCTGGCGGTGACGTGCCCGTCGTCGGTGCGGCGCACGACGAGATGCCGGTCCGCGTACGCCGCGACCTGGGCCAGGTGAGTCACGACGATGACCTGAGCCGAGGTGGCCAGCGCGGCGAGTCGGGCCCCCACATCCAGCGCCGCCTTGCCACCGACGCCGGCATCCACCTCGTCAAAGACGAAGGTGGGGACATCCCCGCTTCCGGTGACGACCTCGAGCGCCAGCATGACCCGCGACAGCTCCCCACCTGAGGCTGCCCTGGCGACACTGCGTGCCGGCGACCCGGAGCTGGCCGCCAGCAGGATCTCGACATCGTCGACCCCGTGGCGGCTGAACCGCACCGGCTCGACGCCCTCACCCAGGGACAGCCCCTCCGGGTCCGGACGGCGACCCAGATCGACCTGGACGACTGCCTTGCCCATGGCCAGGTGGGACAGCTCGTCAGTGACCCGGGCCCCGAAGTCCGCTGCTGCGAGCAGCCGCGACGCGCTGAGCTCACCGGCGACAGTGGTCAGCTCGGCTCGCAGCGCCTCGAGCCTGACCTGCAGGTCCTCAGCGCGGTCGTCAGCGCCCTCGAGCTCGGTCAGCCGGACCGCGGACTCCTTGGCCCACAGCAGGATGTCATCCGCCGTGTCGCCGTACTTGCGCTGCAACCGCGCCAGGTCTGCGCGCCTGTTCTGGACCCAGGAGAGCCTGGCAGGGTCGACGTCGACGTCCGACAGGTACGAGGCGAGGTCGGTCCCGAGGTCGGCGGCCAGATATCCGAGCTCCTGAAGTCGGCGGTCAAGATCGGCCAGTGCCTGGTCGTGACCTGTCATCGGCGCCAGCGCAGCTCGTGCCGCACCTATCTGCCCTGCCACGTCACCGCCGCTCAGGTCTGCGCCGTCCATTCCTCCGATGTCCATGTCTCCGAAGCCGGACCCGTCACCGTGCCCGGCGCCGGAGCCCCCACCCCCTGAGTACATGCTGTCCCGGTCACCCGTGATCAGCGCGTGGGCCTGGCCGGCGCTGGCCCGCAGGCCATCGGAGTGCGCCAGTCGCTCGTCCTCGCCACGCAGCTCGAGATCCTCGCCCGGTAACGGGTCGACGGACTCGATCTCCTCGAGGCCGGTCCTGAGCACATCCACCTCCCGCGCCCGGTCACGAGCGAGTCCGCGCAGGTGGATCAGCTCGGCACCAACCTGGTGAAAATCGTCATACAGGGCTGCATAGCGGTCCAGCGGCTCGGACACCGACACCCCGGCGAAACGGTCCAGCACCACGCGATGCTGCTCAGGCTGACGCAGCCGCCACTGATCGGACTGGCCATGGACGGCCACCAGCAGCTCGCCGAGCTCCCCCAACACGCTGACCGGCACGGTCCGGCCGCCGACATGAGCCTTCGAACGGCCCCCCGCCGACAGCGTTCTGACAAGGATCAGGCCATCCTGCGCATCGCCGCCGGCCTCGATCACCCGCAGGGACGCAGGATGATCAGGCCCGACGTCGACCACGCCTTCAACGACGGCGTTCTTGGCGCCGGTGCGCACCAGGGCGGCATCTGCCCGAGCGCCGAGCAGTAGTCCGAGACCGGAGACGACCATGGTCTTGCCGGCGCCGGTCTCACCGGTGAGCACGTTCAGGCCGGCCGACAGCTCCAGCACGGCATCATCGATGACGCCAAGGTTCTGGATCCGGATCTCTCGAAGCATGGCGTCAGCCTACGGACCGCCGGTGTCAGGCCTTCCCGGACATGCCGGAACCGCCCTGGTGACGCCGGGACGCCCCGCGCCAGCCGGTCACGGACAGGTCGAACTTCGCCACCAGCCGGTCAGCGAAGGGCCATGAGCTCAGTCGCGCCAGACGAACGGGTGTGTCGCCCCTGAGGACATCAACGCGTGCCCCGGTCGGCAGCTCGACCGTGCGCGAACCGTCGCACCACATGACGGCCGGGCCATCAGTGTCGGCGACCAGCTCAATGGCCAGCGCCGAGCTGGGCCCGATCACCAACGGGCGCGCGAACAGGGCGTGGGCCGAGATGGGGACGACCAGCATGGCCTCGACGTCAGGCCAGACCACCGGGCCCCCCGCGGAGAAGGCGTACGCCGTGGACCCTGTGGGAGTGGCCATCACCACGCCGTCGCAGCCCCAGGTGGACAACGGCCGGCCATCGATCTCGAGGGTGACCTCGAGCATTCGTTCGCGGGCTGCCTTCTCGACAGTGACCTCGTTGAGTGCCCAGCTCCGGGCGATCACGTCCCCGTCATGGCTGGCGATGACCTCCAGGGTCATTCGTTCCTCGACGACGTAGTCCTTCGCGACGATCTGCTCAACAGTCTCGACGAGCTTCTCGCGCTCCGCTTCGGCGAGGAATCCGACATGTCCCAGGTTGATGCCGAGCAGCGGAGCCTCGGTCCCCCGAGACAGGGCGGCCCCACGCAGGATCGCGCCGTCGCCGCCGAGCACACAGACGAGCTCGCAGCCCCGGGCCGGATGGGCGGGGTCGACCGTGACGATGTTCGGGCTGCCACCCAGGATGGTTGCCTCGGCCGCATCAGGCAGCAGGGCAACCTGCATGCCTGCTGCATGGAGCTGGTCGGCGACAACCCCGGCGAACTGCTGGGCTTCGACCCGTCGCGGGTGGGCGACGAGCAGGATACGGCGGGTCATCTCAAGGCCTCCGTCGACAGTGTGGCAGCAAGCCCGGTGACCTGTGCCGTCGTCAACCCCTGGTCGGGGCGTGGTGTCAGCCACAGTAGGTACTCGGCGTTTCCGGTTGCACCCCGGATGGGGCTTGCACACAGAGACCTGGCACTCAGGCGGGCGGTCGCCGCCGCGGCCACGACCTCCTCGATCACTCGGGCGCGGTCGACAGGAGATCGGACGATTCCCCCTTTGCCGAGGTGCTCCCGCCCCACCTCGAACTGGGGCTTGACCAGCAGGACCAGGTCGCCGGCCGGCTCTACCAGGTCGCGCAGGAGCGGCAGGACGAGCCGCAGCGAGATGAAGCTGAGGTCGGCGACCACCACCTCGGCAGGTTCTCCAAGGTCGCCGGCACCGACATCGCGGACGTTGACCCCGGAACGCTCGATGACCCGGGGGTCGTCCACCAGCTCCTGGGCCAGCTGGTCGTGCCCGACGTCCAGAGCCACGACCTCGCGTGCGCCCCGGCTCAGCAACACCTGCGTGAACCCTCCGGTGCAGGCCCCGATATCGAAACATCTCTTGCCGGCAACACTCAGCCCGTCGGGTCCGGACGGCCCGTCGGGTCCGAAAGCCTCCAACGCCGCGACCAGCTTGTATGCCGCACGGCTCACCCACCCCTCGACCCCGGCCGCAAGCTCGAGGCTCTGACCGGCACGCACCGGTGTCGAGACCTTGGTGGCCGCCGAGCCGTCGACCCGTACCGAACCACCCTTCACGAGGTCACGAGCCTGACCGCGAGAGCGGGCCAGCCCCCTGGCAACCAGCTCGATATCGAGCCGGCGGGTGCCCTCGTTCACTCCTGGCCGAGATCAGCGAGGCGGTCCTGCAACACCCGGTGGACCTGCTCACTGACCTCGATCTGAGTGTCCAGAGGCTCATCGGCCGCTGCGTCGAGCCGCCCGAGCACCTCGTCAACAGCATGGTCACCGGTTGGCTGACGCGCGGCGCCCGGGGCCGGGCTCTCCTCGCCGTCCGCCACCTCGGACCGGCTCACTCGCCAGCCGGCTTGACGCGCGTGGTGACCGCCGACCGGCCGGGTGTGGCCTTGGCAGTCCTCGGGGCAGCTGCCTTTCTGGGGCTCTTCGCGGCCGTGGCCTTCTTGACCGGGCTCTTCGGCGCGGTGGCCTTCTTGACCGGGCTCTTGGGTGCCGCGGCCTTCTTCACTGGTGCGGTTGCCTGCTTCACCGGACTCTGCGGCGCAGCAGCCTTCGGTGCTGCCGAGCGCAGCGTGGCAACCTCGGCACGGAGTGTCGCCGCCTCCGCCTTGGCCTCCTCCAGCTTCTGCACGGGCACCAGTCCCACCCGGCTGACCGCGGCATCCACCTCGGCACGGACCAGTGCCGTCAGGCTCGCCCTGTTGGCCGCGGCCGCGGCCAACAGCTCATCGGCCAGGGCGGTTGCCTGCACCGCCATCTTCGTGCCGGTCGCCACGCCAGATGCGGGCAGGGACAGCAGGCCCTGTGCGGCCTCCGTGGCACGAGCCCGGGTGAGGTCACTCAGACCCGACGCGACCTCGACATATGCGCGAAAAGATTCGAAAGCCATTGTTCCTCCTTGGAGTTTCACTTCTGGAACACGTTACTGCCCATCGACCAGCACCGTCCTGTTCCTGCTGTGCCAGAACGCGATCTTGTTCGAGTGGCTCCCATATGCCATGCCGTGACCGGGCTCCCGAGATGCGATCAGCTGTGGTGTGCCATTGATGTCTCGAGCTCGTCCGCCAACGCCGCCCCGTCGCCGCCTCGCGGATCCATCCGGCAGTCTCTGGCGTCGCCCTCATGCCAGAGCGCAGCCAAGGCCGCCCGTAACCGTTCGTTGAGGACCCCGGTCCGCGACACCACGAGATCACCGGACGCCGACACCCACGCCTGCGCCTCACCACAGGCCCACCGCGAGGGGTCCCCGGGCTCTCTGACGGGCTCGACATAGGCCGACTGAAGAGAGCGCAGATCCGTGGCGACATAGCGGGGCCGGGCGGGCTGGTCCGCGCCCACAACATCCGCCCACCCGTGAACGCCTCCGAAGACGAAGAGGGAGTCCATCCCCGCAGCAGTTGCCCCCAGGATGTCCGTGTCAAGGCGATCGCCGATCGCCAGCGTGCGGTCGAGCTGGGTGCCGAGCACAGCGACGCTCAGGTCATACAGCGGGGTGTGCGGCTTGCCCACCACGACCGGGTCCACACTCACGGCCTGACGGACCGCACCGACCAGAGCACCGTTGCCGGGAGCCATGCCCCTGTCCGTCGGAAGGGTGCTGTCGATGTTCGTCGCCACCCAGAGGGCGCCAGCCTGCACGGCATACGCGGCCTCGGCCAGATCCGTCCAGGCGACCTCGGCTCCGTAACCCTGCAGGACCGCCACCGCCGGCTCGCCCGATCCCGCCTCCGGCGCCAAGACCGGGACGAGGCCCACCTCCTGCAACGCGAGGGAGACTCCCGGCCCGCCAACCGCAAGGACCCGAGATCCGCGTGGTGAGCGTCCTGCCACGTAGCGGGCACCCGCCTGCGCACTGGTGACCACACGCGATACCGGCCCTGGCAGGCCGAGCGCATCCAGGTGGGCGGCAACCTCGGCAGGCGAGCGGGAGGCATTGTTGGTTGCATAGACGACAAGCACCCCCGTCGACATCGCTGACACCAGGGACTCGACCGCATGCGGCACCGCCTCGTGCCCGCGGTAGATCACACCGTCCAGATCGCACACGATGCCGTCGAAGCCCTTGATCAAACTCACGTGGGCACTCGGTCCGGTCATGACTGCCGCTGGTCGGGCCCGCCGGCGACCCGTCCGGCGTCCTCGTCATCCTCGTCATCATCGTCCCGAAGCAGGTCGACCATCTCGAGACCGTCGAGCTCCGAGAGCCTCTCGCCGGCGTCCGTCTCGCCTTCGAGGTCCGCGTTGGCGGCGTGGCCGAACCAGATCAGCGCGCCACCCTCATCGCCCTTGGCCAGCAGTGCCTCTGCATAGGCATAGAACAGTCGGGCGGCCCACGGTTGGCGCGAGCCCACGGTGAGCTGTGGCCCCTGAAGCCCCACCACCGCAGCCTCATACTGACCAAGGTCACGTCGAATCCCCGACACCACGATGTCGAGCTCGATGCGCTCGCTCTGGGCCAGAGTCGCTGCTTCGGGCGAGGCCGCCAGATCCAGGGCTCGTTCGGGGCGGCCAAGACCGCGCTCCGCGTCGACCATGAACGGCAGCATGTGCGAGGAGCCGGAGAGCCTACGGGCAGTGCGGAACTCGCTGAGCGCCTTCGCCCACTCCCCCTTGCGGTAGTGCACCAGGCCCAGGGCCTCCCGAGCTGCGGGTACCCGGCCAGCCCGACGCACGGCTGTCTCGGCGTGGGCTTGCGCCGCCTCGATGTCGGTATCGAGGAACGTGGCCACCATCACCAGATGCTGCCCCACCCCGACTGCGTTCTCTTTGCTGAGTGTCCGCAGCTGGTTCTTGACCGATCGATCCAGCTCGAAGCCGGTCACGTCATCAGGGATAGCCGGCTCTGGCAGACGCGGCTTGTTGGGCGTCAGCATCGAACCGCCACGCTGACCCTCGCGATCTGTCCCGCCTCGCGGACCACGATCCGCGCCACGATCCGACCGCGGGTCACCCCGTTGGTCACCGGCAGGAGCCTTCCCCCGGTACGAGCCGGAAGAGTCCCGGGACGAGCCCGACGATCCGCGTGAAGAACCGGAAGGGCCCCGGGAAGAGCCCGA
>DASVKO010000292.1:0-27354 GCA_036385355.1 Dermatophilaceae bacterium | reverse complement strand
GGTGCCGCCGTACTTGCTGTAGATGACCTTGTCGCCGACGGCAACGTCGAGCGGAACGCGGTTGCCGTTGTCGTCGATGCGGCCGGGACCGATCGCCAGGACTTCGCCCTCCTGGGGCTTCTCCTTGGCGGTGTCCGGGATGACGAGGCCAGAGGCAGTGGTCTGCTCGGCCTCGCTGGACTTGACGACGATGCGGTCTTCGAGGGGCTTGATGGAAACCGACACGTGTGACCTCCCCTTCGGGAATGTCGAAGATGGACAGGGAATTTGGAACGCTGGTGCGCTCCATGGTGCGATGAATCAGGCGATTGGTGGGCCGGCCTCCGTCGCGGGGTCGACCTGCTCACTGCTCACGGTTAGCACTTGCACATGACGAGTGCTAATCAGAATCTAGGTTGCCGGTTAGCACTCGGTCAACTTGAGTGCCAGAAGCGGCCGGTCCGACAGGTTCTGAAACGTCGCGGACGGCTGGCGGCCACGGTCCGGAACGCCCCATGGGGGAGGATGTCCCCCATGGACCTCGCCGCGATGACGAAGCTGGTCTCCGGCGAAGGCTGGGGGTTGCTGCAGTCCCTTCCCCCGTATGACGAGTCGACCGCCCTGTCGCTGGGCGAGGGGCTGCGCGAGGCCGGGTTCGACCCGGACCTGGTGGCGGCGGCGCTGACGGAGTCCCGGCTGCGGGCCAAGGGCCATGAGAAGTTCGGGGAGTTCGCCGACGGGATGTTGTTCACCGCCGACGGCCTGGAGCAGGCCACCAGGCTGGAGATCGCGGCCCGCCACGCGCAGCGGTTCCGCGGGGCCGGGATCCGTCAGGTGTTCGACCTCTGCTGCGGTATCGGCGCCGACGCCATGGCCATCGCGGGGCTGGACATGGCGGTCACTGCCATCGACACCGACGAGGTCACCGCGACAGTGGCCGGGGTCAACCTGCGGCACTGGCCCGGCGCCTCGGCGTTCATCGGGACGGCCGAGGAGACCCAGCTGCCCGCAGGAGAGGGCGCACGGCATACCGGCGCCTGGCTCGACCCGGCCAGGCGCACGCCCGGCGTGACCGATGCACGGGGCAGGACCCGGCGGGTGTTCAGGCTGGACGCCATCTCACCCTCGTGGGCAACGGTGCAGTCCATCGCGCAGTCGCTGCCGGCCACCGGGGCCAAGCTCTCACCGTCGTTCCCGCACGGCGCGATCCCGGCCGGCACCGAGGCACAGTGGACGTCGCTGGGCGGCGAGGTGCTGGAGTGCGCGATCTGGTGGGGTCCCCTGGTGAGCCGGGCCGGGCGGTCAGCCCTGGTGATCGGCTCGCAGGGAAAGTCCTGGACCGTGCGAGAAGCTGACACTGGCACCGGCAATGGCGCTGAAACGGCACCCGTGGCGTCGTCGGTGGGGCAGATCGGTGCCTGGTTGTACGAACCCGACCGGGCCGTGATCCGGGCCGGGCTGACCGGGGCGCTGACCTCTGCCGTGGACGGTTTCGAGCTCGACTCGGGCGTCGGCTACGTGACCTCCGACAAATGCGTCGAGGTCGGCTACGCCCGGCGGTTCGCCGTGGACGAGTCCATGCCGTTGAACGTCAAGGCACTTCGGGCCTGGCTGCGCGAGCGTGACGTCGGCCGGGTGACGATCAAGAAGCGAGGGGTGGCGCTGGACGCCGATGAGTTGCGCCGTCAGCTACGGCTGTCCGGGTCGGCCGAGATGATCCTCGTGCTCACCCGGGTGAAGAACCAGCAGGTGTGTCTGGTGGTCCGCCCGGCCTGAGCACGGCAGGCGACCGTGACCCGGACGCTCAGGTCCCTGACGCCTCACCGACCAGGCGCCGCCCGCCCCTCGACGAGGTGAGCATGACAACGCGCGACCCGCTCGCGCCACCACTGCTCGCGATCCGCCGGAGCCTGCCAGTGGTCGAGCAGGCTCTGCTCAATCATGTTTTCCCGCAAAGCAATCGAGCCCGCCCGAGGAACCAGTGAGTCGTTCGTGACGTCGCCGGCCAGGAGCTCGACGGTGCTGAGCCCGCAGGCGAACGGCAGCTCGGGCAGAGCAGCGGCCAGGGCAAGACCCGCGCGGATACCGACACTGGTGTCCAGGGCGCTGGACACCACGGCAGGCAGCCCGCACTCTCCAGCGATCGCGAGAGCTGATCGCACTCCCCCCAGCGGCGCCACCTTCACCACGATGACGTCGGCAGCCTCCTCGCGGACCACTCTCATCGGGTCAGAGGCTCGCCGGATCGACTCGTCAGCGGCCACCAGGACGTCGATACCGTTGCGTGCCAGGGCAACCCGCAGCGCGGCCAGCTCCTCGACGGTCGCACACGGCTGCTCGGCGTACTCCAGCCCGTAGGCCGCCAGCCGCCGCAGCGCGTCCGTCGCCCCGGCGACCGTCCAGCCTCCGTTGGCATCCACCCGGATCCGCGCCGCAGGTCCCATCGCGTCGCGGACCGCCGCCACCCGGTCGAGGTCGTCCTCGACTCGCTGGCCCACCTCGGCGACCTTGACCTTGGCCGTGGCGCACCCGTCATACCGGGCCAGGACGCCTGCGACCTCACCGGCCGGGACCGCAGGCACCGTCGCGTTGACCTGCACCGCCCCCCGGACGGGGTCCGGCCAGCCGACCCACCCGGCCTCGATGGCCGCCTCCAGCCAGCGCGACGACTCCACGTCGTCGTACTCGGGGAACGGCGCGAACTCGCCCCACCCCTTCGGCCCCCGGATCAGCGCCGCCTCGCGCACCGTCACGCCCCTGAACCTGACCCGCATCGGGATCTGGACCACCGACAACGAGGCGAGCACTTCGGCGAGGTCGGCCGCTGGCGCAGAAGTCATGCGCCTATCCTCGCTGAGGTGAGCGAACAGAGCATCAGCGACATCTTCGACCCGACCGCCTGGCACGTCGTGGAGGGCTTCGACTTCACCGACATCACCTACCACCGGACGGTTGCGGACGGACCGGCCAAGGGCACGGTACGGATCGCCTTCAACCGGCCGGAGGTGCGCAACGCCTTCCGGCCGCACACCGTCGACGAGCTGTATCGCGCGCTGGACCACGCCCGGATGTCCCCCGATGTCGGCACGGTGCTGCTCACCGGCAACGGCCCCAGCGCGAAGGACGGGGGCTGGGCCTTCTGCTCCGGCGGGGACCAGCGGATCCGGGGACGCAGCGGGTACCAGTACGCCGACGGCGAGACCGCCGGCACCGTCGACACCGCCCGGGTTCAGGCCCAGGGCGGGCGGCTGCACATCCTGGAGGTGCAGCGCCTCATCCGCACCATGCCCAAGGTCGTCATCGCCGTGGTCAACGGCTGGGCGGCCGGCGGCGGCCACTCCCTGCACGTCGTGTGTGACCTGACCATCGCCAGCCGTGAGCACGCGAGGTTCAAGCAGACTGACGCCGACGTGGGCTCGTTCGACGCCGGCTACGGGTCGGCCTACCTCGCCAAGATGGTCGGCCAGAAGTTCGCCCGGGAGATCTTCTTCCTCGGTCGCACGTACTCAGCGGAGGACATGCAGCGGATGGGCGCGGTCAACATCGTCGCCGGCCACGCCGACCTCGAGGCCGAGGCACTGCAGATGGCGACGGAGATCAACGGCAAGAGCCCCACCGCGCAACGGATGCTCAAGTTCGCGTTCAACCTGACCGACGACGGACTGATGGGCCAGCAGGTGTTCGCCGGTGAGGCCACCCGACTCGCGTACATGACCGACGAGGCCGTCGAGGGCCGGGACTCCTTCCTGGAGAAGCGCGACCCCGACTGGTCCCCCTACCCCTACTACTACTAACCAGCCCGCCGCCATCCCTCGCAAACCTAGGGACCGTGCGGCTGGCCTGACCACAAACCTGGGGACGGCGCTAGCCGAAGACCCTGTGGACCTTGTGGTTCGCCGCCTGCGCCCGAGGGCGAACGATCATCCGGTCGATGTTGACGTGAGCGGGCCGGGTCGCCACCCAGGCCACGCAGTCAGCGATGTCCTCTTCGGTCAGCGGCTGGGCGACCCCGGCATACACGGCATCTGCCTTGGCCTGGTCTCCGTCGAAACGGGTCAGCGCGAAGCCCTCCGAGCGGACCATGCCGGGGGCGATCTCGCACACCCGAACCGGTTGGTCCCAGAGCTCCAGCCGCAGGGTGTCCACCACGGCACGCACCCCGAACTTCGCCGCCGCGTAACCGCCGCCGCCTTCATAGGTGACCTGTCCGGCGGTTGATCCCATCACCACGATCTGTCCCTCTGACGCCACCAGGGCAGGCAGCAGCGCCTTGGTCACGGCGACGACACCGATGACGTTGACCTCGTACATCGCCCGCCACTGGTCAAGGTCCGCCGCCGCCACCGGATCGGCCCCGTAGGCCCCGCCCGCGTTGTTCACCAACAAGTCACAGCGCTCACCGACCTCGGCGGCCAGAACAGCCACGTCGGCGGCCGAGGTCACGTCGCACACCACGGCGCGGCCGCGGATCTCGGCTGCAAGGGCGTCTATCCGGTCACGGCGTCGTGCCGCGCAGACCACCTCGAAGCCGTCGGCGGCAAGGCGTCGCGCCGTGGCCGCCCCGATGCCGCTGCTCGCTCCGGTCACCACGGCCACGGGTCGCACAGTCTCAGTCACCCGCCCAGTATTCACATAACGGACAGACATAGTCTCTTTGGGTGAGTGGTCCCCGGTTGCGCGCCCTGCCCGTTCCCTCCGGTGTTGCGGCGCTCAGCGCCCTGGAGGACCTGCAGAGGGCACTGGACGGCACGGGGCCTGCACTGGCCCCGCACGCGATGAGCAGCCCCCCACCGCCCATCCCCGAGGACCTGGGCGACCTCCCCGCGGGCCTCGCGCTCACGATGGGCACGTCGGGCTCCACCGGCCGCCCGAAGCTGGCCATGCTGACGGGTGCCGCCCTGCGCGCCTCTGCCGACGCCACCCATCAACGGCTCGGCGGCCAGGGCCAGTGGCTGATGGCCCTGGCCACCCACCATGTCGCAGGCATCCAGGTGCTGGTCCGGTCGCTGGTCGCGGGCACCACCCCGGTCTGCATGGACCTTGCGGGCGGCTTCAACACCGCTGCGTTCGCCCGCGCCACAGCCAGGATCACCCCTGGCGCACGGGCCTACACCGCCCTGGTGCCAACCCAGCTGGTCAGGCTGCTCGTGTCCGCCGATGGATGCGAGGCGCTCACCCGGTTCTCTGCCGTCCTGCTCGGCGGCGCGGCAGCACCCGCCAGCCTCCTCGCGCAGGCGCGGGGATTCGGGGTCACCGTGGTCACCACCTACGGCATGAGCGAGACGGCCGGCGGCTGCGTGTATGACGGTCGCGCCCTTGACGTCACCCGCGTGCGGCTCGAGGACGACGGCCGGATCCAGCTGGGTGGCGCCACCCTCGCCCAGGGCTATCTCGGCGAGCCCGGGCTCACCGCAGCGTCCTTCAGCCAGGACAGCGACGGCACGGTGTGGTTCCGCACCGACGACGTCGGCCACCTCGATGACCTCGCCGCCCTGGTGGTGGATGGCCGCATCGACGATCTGATCAACACCGGCGGTCTGAAGGTGGTCCCGCATCTGGTCGAGGCCGCGCTCCTCCAGCTGAACACCGTCGCCGAGGCCATCGTGGTGGGCAGCCCCGACGCCGAGTGGGGGCAGGTGGTCAGCGCCGCCGTCGTTGTCGCACAGGGAGGTTCGCCCCCCACCCTGGACGATGTCCGGGACGAGCTGCGCGGAATACTGCCTGACTATGCTCTGCCCCGACGGCTGGTGGCCCTGCCCGAGATCCCCCTGCGTGGTCCGGGCAAGCCGGATCGGGCCGCGGTTCGGACATTGTTCGACCACAGCGGCTGAAGCCGTGACAAACTCAGCATGAGAAGACTTCAGGCAATCAGGCAAAGGAGGTCGGGATGGCCAAGGTGCTGCTGATCATCGTTCCACTCGCCATCACGATCTACGCAGTGATCGACGCAATCCAGACCGAGGACACCCGCGTTCTCTATCTGCCCAAGCTGATCTGGATCGTGCTGATCCTTCTCTTCGCGCCGATCGGCGGCATCGCCTGGCTGGTGACGGGCAGGCAGCGCGGCCCGCAGAGCGGACGCCGGGGGCCCAACTACCCGTCTGCACCACGTGGTCCCGACGATGACCCGGACTTCCTTCGAAATCTGTAACAGCCCTCGTGGTCTGTGGCAGCCTCCGTGGCCTGTAGCAGCCTTCGTCGCCTGTGACTCCCTGCTCACCTGACCGCCCGCCCCTCACCTGACAGAGAACTGAGCGAAACAACTCCATGGCCACGTTGTCCCAATGGGTCGAGGGCGCCAGGCCCCGCACCCTGCCCGCCGCCGTCGCACCAGTGCTGGTCGGTACCGGGGCCGCCTACGCCATCGAGGCAGCCAACCCGGTGTTTGCTCTCCTGGCCCTGCTGGTCGCCCTGGCGCTGCAGGTCGGGGTGAACTACGCCAACGACTACTCCGACGGCATCCGCGGCACCGACGCGGACCGGGTGGGCCCCGTTCGGCTGGTGGGTCAGGGGCTGGCCAGGGCCGTCGACGTCAAGCGTGCCGCAATTCTCTCCTTCGCCGTCGCTGCAGTGCTGGGGCTCGGCCTCGTGGCCCTCAGCGGTGCCTACCCGATGCTCCCGGTCGGGGCAGCCTCGATCGCCGCGGCGTGGTACTACACCGGGGGCAAGCGACCCTACGGATACTCAGGGCTGGGCGAGGTCTTCGTCTTCGTGTTCTTCGGTCTGGTGGCCACCCTCGGCACGGCCTACACCCAGTCGCTGGTCCTCAGCGCTGCCGCGATCGCCGGCGCGGTCGGCGTCGGCGCCATCGCCTCGGCGATCCTGGTGGCCAACAACCTGCGCGACATACCCACCGACCAGGAGCATGGCAAGCACACGCTGGCGGTCCGCCTCGGCCAGAGGCGCACCCGCGCGCTGTATGCCGGGCTGCTGGGCGTCGCGCTCGCCTGCGTCCTGGTGGCCGGTGCCATCCACCCCAGCGCCCTGCTCGGCCTGCTGTCCTTCGCCCTGGCGATCCCGCTGCTGCGTCGGGTCCTGGGCGGCGCCGGGGGCAGGGACCTGGTCCCCGTGCTGTCGGGGACGGGCAGGTTCGAGCTGGTCTATGGCGTGCTGCTGGCGCTCGGCCTGGCGGCGGCACCCCACCTGGGCTGAGGGCGCCAGCCGCGGGGCCCACGCGGCATCAGGGCTACGGGCCTCAACCGACGCGCCAGCCGCGCGGCCCACAGAGCATCAGGGGCCGCCCTGAACCGGCATCAGGCGCGCGCGAACACGGCATCAGTCGCGGGGTTGAACCAGTGTCAGGCGCGCGCGGAGTCCCCGTTCGCCTCGGCGTCCTCGTCGGTCTCGTCGTCCGGCCTTTGCCCAGACCGGTGGGCACGCTCATCGAGGCGGTGCACGATGCTGGCGCTGAACTGCGCCCGAGGCCCCCGCAGGACGAAGAACGACACCACCATGGAGCCCACCGCCGAGAGTCCGAGCAACCACCAGCGCTGACCCGGATCCCGCAGGCCCAGGAGCCACAGGGCGCTGAGAAGCCCGAAGAAGATCATCAAACGCAACACCGTGTAGCGCGCCATGCTCACATCCCCGAATAAGAGTGCTGGCCGACGAAGAACACATTGACGACCGTGTAGTTGACCAGAATGGCAGCAAAGCCTGCGAGCGCCAGGTAGTTGGCCGAACGGGCTGACCAGCCGGTGGTCGCCCGGGCATGCAGGTAGGCGGCGTAGACGACCCAGATGACGAACGTCCACACCTCCTTGGGGTCCCAGTTCCAGTAGTGGCCCCAGGCCTGCTCGGCCCAGATGGCGCCGGCGATGAGGGTGAAGGTCCACAGCGGGAAGGCCACGGCGTGGATCCCGTATGCCGTCCGGTCCAGGGACCGCGCAGGCGGCAGGGCCGTGTCGACGATGGTCCTGATGCGTGACATCGAAGCCGGGTCCTGGACCTCCAGCCACGACTTGACCAGGTGCAGGATCACCACGCTGAACGCGATGGTGAACAGGGCGACCGAGAACGTGGCGACCGTCACGTGAATGACCAGCCAGACGCTCTTGAGCGAGGGCAGCAGCTCACTGGCGTCGGTGTAGAAGACCGTGATCGCCAGTCCGAGCGTCAGCAGCGCCGGGCCCACGACGAACAGGCCGAGCCAGCGGACGTCCCGGCGCAGGCTGATGGCAAGAAAGGCGAGGATGACGAACATGGAGCCCACGAGGGCGAACTCGAACATGTTGCCCAGCGGAGGACGGTGGACCGACAGGCCCCGCAGGGCAACGGCGGCGACCAGCAGGAGACCACCCAGCCTGGTGAGCATCATCGCGACACCGGCGGCCTTGCGCCCCCTCGGCACCGTGCCCTCATCGGCGACCAGGGGCGAGGGTCCGCTCGCGGAGGATCCCGCGCCGACCAGCGCCGGGGCCCTCTGGGTCTCCGGTGCTGCCAGCAGGCCGGCGGGAACAGCCCTGGCCAGGTCGACGGCGAAGGCGATCATGGCCATGGTGAACACCACCATGGCCGAGTAGACCGCCAGGTTGGCGTACTGCGCGAGGCTCTCGTTCGTCATTGTTCGGTCCCGCTCCCCTTCGTCTCGCTTCGTTCTCTGATGCTCTGGAGCAGGTCCTCGATGGTTGCCCCGAGCCCGGGGTCCTCGCCCTTGGCCAGGCCACCGATCGAGACAACGGTACGACGTCCCGCCGGACGCACGCGAACGAACACCCTGCGGCGGCGGATCATCAGCGAGGCGATGAGCCCGGCCAGCGCGGCCACCGCGCCACCGAGGGCGAGCAGCTTGCCGGGATCGTAACGAATCGAGAGCCCGGCCCAGCGCTTGACCCCGTCGAAGGTGATGCTCCCCCGGCCACCCGGCAGCTGCGTGGTCTGCCCCGGTTTGAGCAGCAGCCGCAAGGGATCACCCTTGGCGTTCTTGAGCTGGGTCATCTTCTCGGTGCTGAGGGTGTAGACCGACTGTGGTCGCCCCTGCGGGTACAGCTCCCCCTCGTAGACGCCGAGTGCGAGGGCGGGGTTCTTCAGGTCGGGGAAGAACGAGGACGGCCCGGCGTCCTGGTCGAGGTACTCCGAGGGCAGGAAGAACCCGAACAGCCCGAGCTGCTTGGGACTGGCGGCCGAGACCTTGATCGCGCCCACCGACTTGTAGTTGGCGTCCTGCGGCAGGAACGGAGTGGCCTCGTGCATGAGGACCTGTCCGGCCCTGTCCCGCACGGTGACGACAGGTGCGTAGCCGTTGCCGAGCAGGAACACCGAGGTCCCCCCGAAGCTCAGCGGCCCGTTGACCTTCAGGATCTGGTTGACCTCGGGGGCATCCGGGCTGGTCCGGGTGCGCGTGTATGCCGTGAAGTCGCGCGGGGCCCCGCGCTGCGCGCCGCTGCTGTGCTCCTCGAAGGTGACGTCGAGCTTGTCGACGGCAACGGAGAACGGCGACAGCCCCTCGGTGTCGACCCAGGGGCCGGGGTCGAAGGTGTCATAGGCGGAGATGGTGTTCGAGAAGCTCTTGCCGGTGACCAGGATGCGGTCACCACGCCATCCGAACAGGTGGCCGACCGCCACGGCGACGATGACCACGATCAGCGCGGTGTGGAAGACCAGGTTGCCGCTCTCACGCAGGTAGCCGCTCTCTGCGCTCAAGGACAGCCCCTCGCTGCGGAGGCGATAGCGCCCACCCCGGCCGAGCCTGCTCAGCAGGCTCCTGCCCCGCAGGATGTCCCGGGCGATGGCCAGCACGTCCTCCGGGGTTCCGTCGACCTCGACCTCACCGTGCTCGGGGAGCCGCTCGAGGCGGTGGGGCGCCCGCGGGGGCTGCGACCGCATGGCCCTCCAGTGGATCTTCGAGCGGGGGACGACGCAACCCACCAGAGAGACGAACAGCAGCAGGTAGATGGCCGCGAACCACGGCGAGGAGTAGACGTCGAAGAAGCCGAGCCGATCGAGCCACGGACCCGTGCTGCGGTGGCGCGTCAGGTAGTCCGCCACCCGTCCGGCATCGATGTTGCGCTGCGGCCAGATCGAGCCCGGCACCGCGCCAATCGCCAGCAGGAGCAGCAGGAACAGCGCGGTCCGCATGCTCGTGAGCTGTCGCCACGCCCAGCGCAGCATGCCGACGGTGCCAAGCGTCGGCTGGGTCACGTCGCTCTCGTCGGGACGGGTGTCCATCCGGTTCTGCGTCATTCCTGCACCCTCGTCATTCCTGCACCCTCGTCATCCGCGTCTGCCGGACCCGGGCCATCGCCATGCCCGGGCCATCGCCCCATCGCAGACATCACAGGACCGTCTGGAACTGGTCGACCAGGCGGGACTGCGTCGCCGTGGTCACGATCTCCCACAGGCCGGTCACCAGCAGGACCCCGACGACCAGCAGGAGCACGCCCCCGGCGATCTGGGTGCCTCGGTAGTGCTCTCGCAGCCACCGTGAGGCTCGGCCTGCCCGGGCGTACCCGCCGGCGATCAGCAGGAAGGGCAGGCCCAGACCCACCGAGTAGGCCATGGCCAGGCCAACACCCCGGGCCATGACGTCCTGATCGCCCGACAGCGCCGTCGAGAGAGCGATGATCGCGCCGAAGGTCGGCCCTGTGCAGGGAGCCCACCCCAGGCCGAACACCATTCCCAGCAGTGGCGCTCCGGCCAGGCCGGCGGCTGGCTTCCACCCCGGCTGCCAAGATCGCTGGCTGGCGCTGCCGAGAAACACCAGCGCCATCAGGATCACCACCACTCCGCCAAGGCGCATCAGCAGGCTCTGGTGTGACTTCAACAGCGTGCCGGCCGTCGAGACGGTCACCGCGACAACGATGAACACGACGCTGAAACCCAGGACGAACAGCAGGGCCCCGAGCATGAGCCGACTCCGGCTGCGCTGCTCGAGAGTGAGGCCGGACAGTCCCGTCACGTAACCGAGGAAGCCCGGAACCAGAGGCAGGACGCACGGGGAGGCAAAGGAGACGAAGCCGGCAGCAAGGGCCACGAGCAGGGCAAGGGGCAGGGCGCCCGACGTGATGGCGCCCGCGGCGTCAGCGCTCATCTGCTCTCGCCGAGCACGTCGTTGACGAGCCCGCTCAGCGTGGCGGCCGTGACCGGCCCCGAGACCCGGGCGGCGAGGCGTCCCCGGGGGTCCAGAATCAACGTCGTGGGTGTCGTGTTCGCCTTGCCCCGCAGCGCCAGCAGCGTGGCCCCGCCGTCGTCCTGCAGCGAGGGGTAGGTGATCTTGCCCGCCCGCAGAAAGGCCCTGGCCGTCTCGACATCATCGCGGTAGTTGATCCCCATGAACTGCACCGGCTTGTCGGCCGCCGACAGCGCAGACCAGACCTGTTGCAGGTGTGGCATCTCGGCAACGCAGGGGCCGCACCACTGGCCCCACACATTCAGGACCAGGACCTTGCCCCTGGCGTCGGCGACCTTCCACGGAGCGCCCTGCAGAGTGAGGCCGGCCAGGGCCAGCGGCGCCGACCGCTTGCCCGTCTCCACCCGCTCGATGCTGCCGTCCCCGGAGACGAAGCCCTTGCCATCTCCGGACCTGGCCTGGGCCGCAATGGAGTTGGCGTCAGCGCCACAGGCAGACAGGCCCAGGCACAGCGCGCCCACCGCGATGGCGGCCATGACCCTGTGGAGACCCGGGACCCTGCGGAGTCCCGGGACCTGGTGAGATCCCGGCGCGGCGAAGCTCATGCGCCTGCCGTCTTGCGCGCCCCTGGCAGCAGCGCTGCCGCGGGCTCGCTGTAGTCGACCGACTCGAGCTCGTCACCCAGGAACGTCAGGGAGGTCAGGGAAGCCAGAGAACACTCACGATTGCGGGGGTCGTGCCACAGGCGCCGACCCTGGAGCTTCGAGCGCACGGTCCACACCGGCAGCTGGTGGGAGACGATCACCGCCTCGTGGCCCCGGGCCAGGCCGCGTGCATCGGCGATGGCTGCGAGCATCCGGCCCGCGATCTCCTGGTACGGCTCCCCCCAGGACGGCTTGAACGGGTTGATCAGCTTGGGCCAGTGCTTCGGGTATCTCAGCGACCCGTCACCGACCCCGAAGGTCTTGCCCTCGAAATAGTTGCCGGCCTCGATAACCCTATCGTCCGTGGTGATCGACACCGAGTGGGCCGCGGCGATCGGCGTCGCCGTCTCCTGCGCCCGCTCCAGTGACGACGCGACGACCACCGTCACATCGTGGTTACCCAGATGGACGCCGACAAGCTCGGCCATCTCACGACCCAGGTCAGAGAGGTGGAAGTCGGGCAGCCGGCCGTAGAGGACGCCGGTGGGGTTGTGCACCTCCCCGTGGCGCATCAGGTGCACGACGGTTCGTTCAGCGCTCCCCGGGGCAGCGGTCATCGGGTGGCCACCATCGACTGCGTGACGGCCCTGGCTGCCGCGGGCAGTGCCGCCAGAACCCGGTCGACCGCCGCGTCGTCGTGGGAGGCGCTGACGAACCAGCACTCGAACGCGCTGGGGGGCAGGTGCACACCCTGGCTGAGCATGGACTGGAAGAACGCCGAGAAGGCCGGCACCTGCTGCGCTCTGGCCTCGTCGTAGTTGGTCACCGCTGCCTCGCGGAAGAAGACGCTGAACATGCTTCCGGCCCACTGGACCACGTGCGGTATGCCGTGTCGGGAGAACTCAGCGGACGTCGCGTCCGCGATCGTGGTGCTGACAACGCCCAGCCGGTCGTAGACCTCCGGGGTGCAGCCCCGCAGTGTGGCCAGGCCGGCCGCCGTGGCCACAGGGTTGCCCGAGAGCGTCCCTGCCTGGTAGACGGGCCCGTCGGGCGCGAGCATCGCCATGATGTCGGCGCGCCCGCCGAAGGCCGCCGCGGGGAATCCGCCGCCCATGACCTTGCCAAAGGTGAACAGGTCGGGCGGGCCGCCGGCATACGGACCCTCAAGGCCATACCAGCCCGAGGCACTGCACCGGAACCCGGTCATCACCTCGTCCGAGATGAGCAGGGCGCCGTGCGCCGCGGTCACCCGCCGGAGAGCCTCGGTGAAGCCCGGGAGGGGCGGGACGATCCCCATGTTGCCCGGGGAGGCCTCGGTGATCACTGCCGCGATCCGGTGGCCGTGCTCGGCGAACGCCGCCTCGAGGGCCGGAACATCGTTGTAGGGCAGGACGATCGTCTCGCCGGCGCTCGAGGCGGGCACTCCGGCAGAGTCCGGCAGGGCGAACGTCGCCAGGCCGCTGCCGGCCGCGGCAAGGAGGGCGTCGACGTGCCCGTGGTAGCAGCCGGCGAACTTCACCACCGCCGATCGGCCCGTGAACCCCCTGGCCACCCGCAGGGCGCTCATCGTCGCCTCGGTTCCGCTGCTGACCAGGCGCACCTGCTCGACAGGGGCGACCCGGGCGACGATCTCCTCGGCGAGCGCGACCTCGTTCTCGCTCGGCGTCCCATAGCTGAACCCCTTGAGCGCGGCCGCCTGAACCGCGGCCAGCACGTCCGGGTGGGTGTGCCCCAGGATCATCGGACCCCACGAACACACCAGGTCGACGTACTCGCGGCCGTCGACATCGGTCAGGTAGGGACCGCTGGCGCTGGCCATGAACCTGGGCGTCCCGCCGACGGCCCGGAAGGCGCGCACGGGGCTGTTGACCCCACCCGGCGTCACCGCAGCGGCACGGGTCAGCAGCGCCTGGGAGGACGGCGCGTCATACGGGTATGGCGTCAGGGGTGTGGTCATGCGAACCATCATCTCAGTCGTCGGGCTCCCGGCGTCCCGGGGCTTGCCTCACCGGACGCCGGTGACGGTCGGCCAGCAGCATCCCGGCGGCGGGCGCGTCCCTCAGGCGGGCTGTTCCTCGGTTGCCCGAACCTCGTCGCAGACCCCGGTACTCAGGATGCCCGCGCTGATGGCCGCCATGGCACGGCCCAGGGCGAGGAGGTCCTTGCGGGTGAGGTGGTCCAGCAGGTTGGCACGAACGCTGCCGACGTGGTTCGGTGCCATCCGGGTGATCTCGGCGAAGCCGGTCTCGGTCAGCACCAGCTCGACCCCACGCCGATCGCCCGCACAGGCCTCACGACGCACCCAGCCACGGGTCTCCAGGCGCCCGGCGGTGTGGGTCAGCCGGCTGCGGGACTGCACGACCAGCTCGGCGATCACGGACATCCGAAGGCGCCGGTCCGGCTGCTCGGAGAGCATCGAGAGAATCTCATACTCGGAAAGCTGTAGCCCGTGGGCCTGGAGGTCATGATCCAGAGCGGTCTCCAGCAGCCGGGTCGCGCGCAGGTACTCACGCCAGACGTCCTGCTCCTGTGCATCGAGCCACCGCTGCTCCGGTGTGTTTGCGTTCATGGAATGGATCCTACCGGGTTCTAGTTGAAAGATAAACTTAATCCTGCTAGCGTACTACTAGTTGAACAATGAACTTGTTCCCGCTGGTGTCCCAGGCGGAACGTGAAAGCATGCAAATGAGTCGAATCCACCATAATCAAGGAGCATTCACATGAGCACCCTCTCTGACCTCAAGCCTGGCGTCTGGAACGTCGATGCCGCCCACAGCGAGGTCGGTTTCACCGCCCGGCACCTCATGGTGAGCAAGGTCCGCGGCCAGTTCAAGGACTTCGCCGCGGTCGTCTCTGTTGGCCCGAGCTTCGAGGAGTCGAGCGTCGAGGCCACCGTGCAGCTGGCCTCCATCGACACCAACAGCGCAGACCGCGACGGCCACCTGAAGTCGGCCGACTTCTTCGACGTCGAGAACAACCCCACCATGACCTTCAAGTCCACCAAGGTGACCGGGAAGTCCCTCGAGGGCCTGCTCACCATCAAGGGTGTCAGCAACCCGGTCAGCTTCAACCTGGACTTCGGTGGCGTCAGCGCCGACCCGTGGGGCGGCACCCGCGCCGGCTTCGAGGCCACCACCGAGATCAACCGCAAGGACTTCGGCCTGTCCTGGAACGTCGCGATCGAGGGCGGCGGCATGCTCGTCGGCGAGAAGGTCAAGATCACCCTGGACGTTCAGCTCGTCCAGACCGCGGACGTCCCGGCCTGACCCAGCCCACACCCGACAGGAACGGCCCGGCAGCTCCCGCTGCCGGGCCGTTCCGCCCGTTCGCCACCCTGCCTCTTTGGCGTTGTTGCGCCGAAACCACCGATCCGGGCCGCCTGAGCGCTCAATTCGGTGGTTTCGCCGCAACAAGACGGCAGTACCTGTCAGCAGAGGGTCAGCGGAGGGTCAGTGGAGGAGGCGGGCTGCCTCTAGGGCGTAGTAGGTGAGGATGATCTGGGCACCGGCCCGCCGGATCGAGGTCAGCGACTCCATCATCACCCGTTCGCGATCGATCCAGCCATGGGCAGCGGCTGCCTCGATCTGCGCGTACTCCCCCGACACCTGGTAGGCCGCCACCGGCACCGGCGAGATCTGCGCCACCTGCGACAGGATGTCGAGATAGGGAAGCGCCGGCTTGACCATCACGATGTCCGCGCCCTGGTCAAGGTCGAGCCCGACCTCGCGCAGGGACTCGGTGGTATTGGCCGGATCCTGCTGGTAGGTCGAGCGGTCGCCCTCGAGGGTGGACTCCACTGCCTCGCGGAACGGCCCGTAGAACCCCGACGCGTACTTGGCCGCATAGGCCAGGATGATCGTGTCGGTGAAGCCGGCCCCGTCGAGGGCCTCACGGACGTAGCCGACCTGGCCGTCCATCATCCCGCTCAGGCCCACCACCTGCGCGCCGGCAGCCGCCTGGGCGAGAGCCATCGCGGCATACCGCACGAGGGTGGCGTCGTTCAGGACACGCCCCTGCGAGTCGAGAACTCCGCAGTGCCCGTGGTCGGTGAACTCGTCCAGGCACAGGTCGGCCATCGCCACGAGGTCGTCGCCGACGGCGTCACGCACCCGGCGCAGCGCCACGTTCAGGATGCCACCGGGGTCGTCGGCGCCGGAACCTGTCGCGTCCCGGGTTGCCGGCACCCCGAAGATCATCAGACCGCCCAGACCCGCCGCCACGGCCTCATGGGCCACCGCCACCAGCGAGTCGAGGCTGTGCTGGACAACGCCCGGCATCGACCCGATGGGCTGCGCCTCCGCGGCGCCCTCGCGGACGAACACCGGCAGCACCAGATCAGCCGGATGCAGCCGCGTCTGGGCCACCAGGGCCCGCAACGCGGGGGTCTGTCGCAGCCGGCGCGGTCGCTGGATCAGTGGCTCCACTACTTGGCCTTGCTGCGCCGGGTCGAGGCTCGACGGGCGCTGGGTCGCACGACGCACTCGCCAACCTCGGCTGCGGCGGCCGCCAGACCCGTGCCGTACTCGGCCAGGGCATCGACCAGCGAGGCAGCGGACGCCTCGGGAGCCAGCACGTCGACCCGCAGTCCGTGCTCCTCGGCCACTTTGGCGGTGGCCGGGCCGATGCAGGCGACGACGGTGGTGGGATGCGGCTTGCCGGCGATGCCGACCAGGTTGCGCACGGTCGAGGACGAGGTGAAGACCACGGCGTCGAACTTGCCCGTCTTGATCGCCTCACGGATCGAGGCTGCCGGTGGCGCGGCACGAACAGTGCGGTATGCCGTGACGTCGTCCACCTCCCAGCCCATCTCCTGAAGACCCGCGACGAGCGTCTCGGTGGCGATGTCGGCGCGCGGGAGGAAGACCCGGTTGATGGGGTCCAGGACCTCGTCAAAGGGCGGCCAGTCCTCGAGCAGGCCACGTGCCGACTGCTCACCGGACGGCACCAGGTCGGGCTCCAGGCCCCACTCACGCAGGGCACCGGCGGTCACCCCGCCCACGGCGGCGATCCGCAGGCCGGCGAACGCGCGGGCGTCCAGGCCGAACTCCTCGAACTTCTCACGAACAGCCCGGACGGCGTTGACGGAGGTGAACCCGATCCACTCGTAGCGCCCGGTGACCAGGCCCTTGATCGCGCGTTCCATCTGCTGCGGGGTGCGGGGCGGTTCGACGCTGATCGTGGGGACGACGTCGCTCGTCGCGCCGTAGGACGCCAGACGCGTGGTCATCGACCCGGCCTGGTCCTTGGTGCGCGGCACGAGGATGTTCCAGCCGAACAGCGGTTTGGTCTCGAACCATGAGAGCTGCTCGCGCAGCGGGACCGTCGAACCGACCACTGCCAGCGACGGGAACTCGACCTTGGCCGATGACATCAGGGCAACCACCTGACCCAGCGTGGTGGTGTGCGTGCACTGGGTGATGGTGGTTCCACGCTCGGTCAGCGCCACCGGAGTGGACTCGTCGCGACCGGCCGCCAGCAGGTCTGCCAGCGCCTTGCTCAGCGTCTCGGGCGTGCCGAGCACGACCACCGTGACGTTGTCGGAGGTCGACCGGGTCCAGTCGACCTTGGTGCCACCGCTGACGACGTGCAGGGATGGTGAGCTGGCGGACGTGAGCGGCACACCGGCATACGAGGGGACAGCGCTGACGGCGCTCACGCCGGGCACCACCTCAAACCTGATCCCCGCCTTGTGGCAGGCCAGCGCCTCTTCGGAGAGCCCGTTGAACATCGCCGGGTCACCGTCCATGAGCCGGACAACCAGCCCGTTGCCGCTGACGGCACCAGCCGTCCTGGCGGCCTTGACCAGCAGCTTCGAGCGTGACGCGTGGGTCAGCGGCTGGCCGTGCTCGCCGTGTCCGGCATCGATGACCACCACGTCCGGGCGGCAGTGACGGGCCACGAACTCCTCGCGGCTGACCTGGTCGATGACGACGACGTCGGCCTCGGCGAGGTACTCCACGGCCCGGACGGTCATCAGGGCGGGGTCACCGGGACCGGCGCCGACGAAGGCGACCCGGCCAGGATGACTGGCCGTTCTGGTGGACTTGGACTGTTCTGTGACGGTCGAGTGCGTAGGACTCACAAGGCACGCTCCGTAGCGGATCGATCTGGAAGGGAGATATCGGGCAGGACGGTCTCGGCGGTGACAATGTCGGCGGCGCCCTCAGCGAGGAGAACAGCCGCCAGCTCACGGCCACAGCGTTCGGGCTCCTCGATCGCCCCGACGCTGGAGCGGCGGAGGTCGATGCTGGCGTCCGGGCTGCCCGCGAACGCGCGCAGGAAGAGCTCGACGCCGTGCTCGCCCTCGACAACCTCGGCGAGCACGCCGACGGGTGCGGTGCAGCCGGCTTCGAGAGTGGCAAGCAGCGCACGCTCGGCGCTCACGCAGGCACGGGTGTCCGGGTCATCCAGCGGTTTCAGCGCCGCGATGAGATCGGGGCGATCCGTGCGGCACTCGATGGCGAGCGCGCCCTGCCCCGGAGCGGGGAGCATCTGCAGCGGATCAAGGGACTCGGTGACCTCGTCGAGCCGGCCGAGGCGGGCGAGGCCGGCGCTCGCCAGCAGGACCGCGTCGCAGGAACCGTTGCGCACCAGGGAGATCCGGGTATCGACGTTGCCCCGGATGTCCGTCACCTGCAGCCCCAGCCCGAGGGCCGCCAGCTGGGCAGTCCGTCGCGGGGAACCGGTGCCGACCACGGATCCGACGGGAAGCTCACCCAGGGTCAGGCCGTCCCGTGCCACCAGGGCGTCGCGGGGGTCCTCGCGGACGGGGATCGCGGCGATGAGCAGCCCCGGCTCCGGGGCCACCGGAAGGTCCTTGAGCGAGTGGACCGCGATGTCGATCTCGCCGGCAAGCAGGGCCCTGCGGATCGCGGCGGCGAAGACGCCGGTGCCACCGATGCTGGACAGCGATGCCGTGGAGGTGTCACCGATGGTCGTGATCTCGACCATCTCCACCGTGTGTCCCAGCTCGCGGAGCTGGTCAGCCATCATCCCGGCCTGTGCCGTGGCCAGCGCGCTTCGTCGAGTGCCCAGGCGAATGGTGAGGGGGTTCACGCCAAGCCTCCAGTCTCGGAGGGGACCGACATCGCGGCGACCTCCTGGGGGTCCAGGTCAAAGAGCTCGCGCAGGGCGCGGGCGTAGTCGCCGCCCTCACCGCCTGCCACAAGTGCCTTGGCCCGGACCGTCGGGGTGTGCAGAAGCTTCTCGACGACCCGGTGCACCGCAAGGCTGATCTCAGCGCGGGCGTTCTCAGGCGTGTCGTCGGGCAGACGCTGACTCAGCCGGCTCAGCTCGGCGGCCACCACGTCCGCTGCCCGCGATCGCAACAGGGCGACCGCCGGGGCGACCTCCTGGGCTCGTCGGTTGGCGAGGTACTCGGCGACCTCGGCGACCACCAGGTCGGCCACGGCCTTGACGTGCGGGGTGTACTGATTGTCGGTGGCCAGGATCTCATCAAGCTCGGTGAGGCCCACGACGTACTCGCCGGGAAGGTCCGCGACCTCGGGGGCGACGTTGCGGGGCAGCCCGAGATCCATGAACATCCGGGACCCGGCTGCTCGCGTGTCAGCACCCGCGGCGAGGGTCTGGGCGGTGATGACGTGACCGAACGCACCGGTGCAGGAGATGACGAGGTCGGCCTGTGAGAGCGCCACCTCGAGATCGGCCAGGGGGAGCGCACGGCCACCTGTTGCGCCGGCGAGGTGCTCGGCCTTGGCCAGCGTCCGGTTGATGATGACCAGCTCGGCGGAGCCCAGCCGTGAGATCGTCGTGGCCGCGAGACTGCTCATCGACCCGGCGCCGACGACGAGCACGCGGGTCTCTGCCAGAGGTCCCAGCACGTCGACGGCACGCTCGAGGCCAGCCTCGACCAAAGAGATGCTGACGCGATCGATGCCCGTCTCGGAGTGCGCGCGCTTGCCCACCCGCAGGGCCTGCTGGAACAGCGAGCTGAGCCTGCCCCCTGCCTGCCCGCGTTCCTGGGCCGATCGGAGCGCCAGCCGCAGCTGCCCCAGGATCTGGCCCTCGCCCACGGCCATGGACTCCAGGCCGCAGGCGACGGAGAACACATGGTTGACCGCGCGGTCCTCGTAGTGGACGTACAGATGGTCCTGCAGCTCCTCGAGCGGAACCCCCGAGGCGGCCGCGAGGGCGTCACCGATCTCGGCCACGGCGCCGTGGAAGGTGACGACATCCGCGTACACCTCGACCCGGTTGCAGGTCGCCAGCACCAGGGTCTCGGTGACGTTCTCACCCTGCCGCACGGCGACCGCGAGGGCCGCGGCACGAGCAGGGTCCAATGCCACTGCCTCAAGCAGCGCGATCGGCGCGGACCGGTGCGAGAGTCCCAGCACCACAACACTCACGGTGCAACCTCCAACAGGGAAATTCTCTCTCGACCCGCAGGCGCCTTGCGCTGTTCATGGAAGGCGAGGATCTGCAGCTCTGTGGACAGGTCAACCTTGCGTACATCGACGCCTTCAGGCACCGAGAGCACGCAGGGGGCAAAGTTCAGGACCGATCTCACGCCGACCGCAACCAACCGGTCACACACCTCTTGTGCGGAGTCGGCAGGGGTCGCGATGACGCCGATGGCGACTGCGCACTCGCTGACAGTCCGCTCCAGGTCGTCCACCGAGCCGACGACCATCCCGGCGATCAGCTGACCAATCACCTCAGGGTCACGATCCAGCAGGGCGACAACCTGAAAGCCCCGGGTGGCCAGGCCCAGGTAGGAAGCGAGCGCATGGCCCAGGTTGCCCAGGCCGACGATCGCCACGGGCCAGTCCCGAGCGAGCCCGAGCTCGCGGGTGATCTCATGGGCGAGCATCTCGACCTCGTAGCCGACTCCCCGAACGCCGTACGAGCCAAGATGGCTGAGGTCCCTGCGCAGCTTGGCCGAGCGGACCCCTGCGGCGGCGGCCAGCTCCTCGGAGGAGACTGAGGAGATGCCGCGCCCGGCGAGGTCGCTCAGGGCGCGCAGGTACTGCGGCAGTCGGGCGACGGTGGCATCCGGTATCTCCTGACGTGCTGTGGGGTCGGCGATCACGAAGTCACCGACTCCTCTCAGGTTCGAGCCCCACCCCATAGCACGGAGGCAGTGGCAGCGCGTGGATGCCCCCCATAATAGGTCTTTGTGAACGCGTACACAAAGTCGTGGAACTCGCCAGACCCCTGATAAAGTCGCGGCGCACAGCAGAACCCTGATCCTGCAAGGCCATCCCGGCCCTGCGGCTGGACCGGGGACTACGGGCCTGGAGCGTCCATCGGGCCGGCGCTCTCCAGGGCCCGACGCAGGCGGGCTTCGTCCACCCGCCAGAAGTCATGCTGGACCCCGTCCACCAGGGTCACCGGGATCTGCTCCCAGTACGCGGCGTTCAGCTCGGGGTCATCAAGGATCGAGAGCTCCACCCAGTGGATGTCCAGGTCTGCGGCCACCCGTTCGATCACGTCGCGCGCAGGGCCGCACAGATGGCAGCCGGGTTTGGTGATGAGGGTGATCCTCGCCGGGACGCTGTCGGTCACGACGTCACTGTATTCCGGTGATCCTGCATTCCGGGTAACACTGTGCCCCGGTGACACTGTGCTCGGGAGACACTGTTGCCGGCTGAACCTGTGTGCCGGGTGGACGCGCTCAGTAGAACACCGACCTTCGCTGGAGCAGCAGTGAGTAGAGCGTCTGCTGGATCGTCTCGCGGACCCGGTCGGTGAGGTCGAAGACCACCATGGGGTCGTCGGCGGCCTGGGGTCCCAGACCGGCGGTCTCGACCGGCGCGCCGAACTCGATGATCCACTTGCTGGGCAAGGGGATCAGGCCGAGCGGGCCTAGGAGCGGGAAAGTGGGCGTCACCGGAAGGTAGGGGGCTCCGATGATCCTGGCGACGGTCTTGAGGTTTCCGAGGATCGGGTAGATCTCCTCGGCGCCGACGATGGAGCACGGCACGATCGGCACGCTGGTGCGCAGTGCCGCCGCGACGAACCCGCCCCGGCCGAACCGCTGCAGCTTGTAGCGCTCGCTGAACGGCTTACCGACCCCCTTGAAGCCCTCAGGCCAGACTCCGGCGAGCTCGCCGGAGGCCAGCAGACGCTCGGCATCAGGATTGGCGGCCAGGGTCGCGCCGCTCTTGCGCGCGACCGAACCGACGACCGGCGTCCGGAACACCAGGTCGGCTCCGAGCATGCGCAGGAATCGATGGTCCGGGTGCTCGTCGTGGACCGCGATCTGGGTCATCAACGAGTCGAAGGCAATGGTGCCCGAGTGGTTTGCCACGATCAGCGCGCCACCAGAGCTGGGGATGTTCTCGATGCCGCGAACCTCCACCCGGAACCACGACTTGTACAGCGGTCGCAGCAGCGGGAGGTAGGCGTGCTCGGTGAAGTCCGCATCGAAGCCGAAGTCGTCAACGGTGTAGTCACCACTGAGCCGTCGACGAACAAAAGCCAGCGTCGCGGCGACCTGACGTTCGATGTCCTCGCCGGACAGCCCGGAGGCCGCCGCCGCCCGGCGCAGGGTCGCAATCGCGAGGGTGACGATCTCATCGACGCCGGCGCCCACCCGGGACCCCGACACCGACGGTCTGGCCGGCGTCGCGGGGACGCGCTGCGGCCGCGGCGTGGCGCGAGGGGCACGGGGGGCACGGGGGGCGCGCGAGGGACGCCCACCCTTCGCCGTCAGAACCCGGCCCGGCTTCGGGGCAGGGGTCGGTCGGTGCGCGGCGATCGCACCGACCTCGACTGCGCTGAGAACCGGGCGCGGCAGGACCTCGTCCCCGGACGCATCCGTCATCATGGGCGTCCGGCGCCGCTTGGCCCGTTCGCCCGAGGCCCTGGCTGCGCCTGCCGCCAGCGCGTCCGCACCAGAGCCACGACCGCGGCCCTTCGCGGCGCCGGCCGCGCCCTGGATCGGGACTACCTTCGAATCGGCCATCAGTGGTTCCTCCCCGGGGAGTCTGAGCGAGTGAGGACCTTGACCGCCGTGTCCGTCAGCCCGCCAACCGCAGCTCCGATCGTGGCAACGCCCGGCAGGCCTGACCTCGCCTGGGAGATGAAGTCCTCGAAAGCCGCACGAGTGGTGAACTCCGGCTCGAGACGAAGAACCTCCCGCATCCTGGTGGTGTCCATGCCCCTGCCCCACGCGAGGTACTGCCTCTGTTCCTGGGAGAAGTCCGCCAGCCCTGCCCGCTTGACGAACTGGCTCAGCAGCCCGAATGCGGGCAAAGGCACCGGGACCGGGACGCGGCCGGAGAGCCGGGCAGCCTGCTGCACCGTGATCATGCCGTCGGCCGCCACGTTGACGATGCCGACGGGAGGCCCCATGGTGGCCAGCAGCAGGGCCTGGAGGGCGTCGTCCGCATGCAGCAGCTGGAGCCTGGCGTCGTAGCCCAGGGGCCGCGGGATCACCGGCAGGGTCAGGAAGTCCGACAGACCTGTTCTGAGCCCGGGACCGACGATGTTGGCCAGCCGCAGCATGGAGATCTCAACGTCTGCGCGGCGACGCGAGAAGCCGCGGACGTAGCCCTCGACCTCCACCGAGTCCTTGCCGAAGCCGGCCCGGGGCAGCGCCTTGGGCCCCATGTCCTCAGCGAACATCGCCGGGTCACGAGGTGAGGAGCCGTAGACCGCTGCGGACGACTTGACCACGAGGCGCCGGATGCTGGGGGCCTTCTGGCAGGCAGCGAGGAGCTGCATGGTGCCGATGACGTTGATCTCCTTCTGGGAGATCCGTCCCCCGGCGGACAGGGGCGTCGCGATGACATTCATGTGGACGACAGTGTCGACCTGGGCCTGGCTGATGATCCTGGCGATCATCGGGTTCCGGATGTCGGCGCGGACGAACTCGGCGGTGCCGATGTCATGCGGCGGCGGTACGACATCGATGCCGATGACTCTCTGAATGCCCGGCTGGGCCGTCAGCAACCGTGCAAAACGACCACCAAGCACACGGGACACCCCGGTCACCAGAACCACGTCCGCCATGAAGTCACCCTCTTCGTCACGGTTGCGGCGCCATACCCGACGCCTGGAGACGATCCTAGCCAGAGCAGCGCGAAGGCCCGCCACGAAAGTGACGGGCCCCGCACAAAGCGTGGGTTACTTCTTGTTGCGACGCTGGTGACGCGTCTTGCGAAGCAGTTTGCGGTGCTTCTTCTTCGCCATGCGCTTGCGGCGCTTCTTGATGACTGAGCCCATGAGTGTCCTTTGCCTTCAAGCCTGAATAAGTGGGCAGTGCTGAGTTGTTGCGCTGAGTCTGTTACCAAATACTGTGTCGACGCGCGCCGTTGCAGTCACGAACGTTGCAGACATCACGAACGTTGCAGGCACGAGCGTTGCCGTCACGAACTCCGCACCACGCCGAACATTCTGCGATAGCGTACCGCCCCCGCTTCCCCCATCCCAAACTCCGGGTGTCAGGCGGTGTCGATGAACGAGGTCCTCAGGTAGTCGTGCACAGCACTCTCCAGGACCCGGAAGGAGCGACCGACCCGAACGGCCGGAAGCTCTCCACTGTGGACCAGGCGATACACCGTCATCTTCGACACGCGCATGAGCGACGCGACCTCGGCGACGGTGGCAAACCGCACGTCGGCCAGTCGGCGTTCCTGAGCCATCGTGCACCTCACGTTCTAGCCAGTCGAGCCTTCCACAGGCGAGGTCGCACCGGCGTCCCCTCCGGCAGACCTCCGCTTGCCTCCAGTACTCAGAGTAAGGGCAGAAATGGACCACCGGAGACCACGGGTGAGACTCCACCCATGACACCCACCGATGACACCGCTGGCAGCCGTTCAGCCGGCACCAGCCGACACGCCGGCAAGGGGTCCTCGGTCGAGCCAGAGGGCGCCGCTCAGTCGAACCAGACGTCGAGACCGTGAAGAGGGAAAACGGCCTCCCGAGTTGCCATCACCGCCACGTCCACCGCGTCTTCTGGGTCAAACCCGACCGCCCAGGAACGCCACCACACCCGTCCGCCCTCGGGCAGGACATCGCCCATGCGGGTCGGCCCTGACCGCCCATACCGCTCCTGGACGTAGTCCCGCCACCCCTGCGGTACCTCTGTATCGAGCGGGATCGGGCGATGCGCGGCGATCGCGGTCAGATGGGTCCACGCCCTGGGCACCACGTCGACGAGCTCGTAGCCGCCACCGCCAAGCGCGACCCACCTGCCACCACAAACCTCGTGGGCCAGCTCATGGATGGAGTCGTACGCCGTACGTTGCGCGTCCACGGACAGTGCCAGGTGAGCCAGCGGGTCGAGGACATGTGAGTCACACCCGTGCTGGCTCACCAGGATCTGAGGGTTGAACGCGCGCAGCACCGGGGGCACGACCGAGTGGAACGCCCGCAACCACGCCGCGTCGCCGGTGCCAGGCGGCAGGGCCACGTTGACGGCGCCGCCAGGTGCACCCGGTCCACCGGTGTCATCAGGAAAACCGGTGCCGGGGAACAGCACCTTTCCTGTCTCGTGCACGGAGATGGTGAGCACTCTCGGGTCGTCCCAGAAGATGCTTTCGACGCCATCGCCGTGATGGACGTCCACGTCGACATAGGCCACTCGCTCGACACCATTGTCGAGCAGCCACTGGATGGCCACCGCGACGTCGTTGTAGATGCAGAACCCCGAGGCCCGGTCAGGCATCGCGTGGTGCAGTCCACCGCAGAAGTTGACGCCGTGCTCGGTCTCGCCGCGCCACACCGCAGCCGCCAGGCTCTGGGTACCAGCCGCGATACGCGCGCTCACTTCATGCATCCCGACGAACGCGGGGTCGTCCTCGGTGCCCAGGCCCCGGGACTGATCCGCGTCCCATGGCTCGACCGACGCGCGCCGGACCGCCGCGACGTATTCCGCGTCGTGGACGGCGAGCAGGACCTCGTCCCCCGGCACCGCCGGGTTGACGATCTCGACGTCGGTCCCGTCGAACAGCCCGAAAGCACCACACAACCGGGCAGTGAGGTCAAGACGCGTCGGACTCATGGGGTGGTCCACCCCGAAGTCATAGCTCGTGAAACTCTGATCCCAGACCACACGCGCCTGTGTTGGCATAATGGAACGGTACCGGCAGGTTGCCGGAGCCGCCGACTGAGTCGACCTACACACCACAAGGGAGGGTTCATGGCCAGGAACCGTTTGTACCAGGACGACGTCCTCGTCATCGGACTCGGCCGATTTGGGTCCGAGGCTGCCCTCGGACTGCATCGGCTCGGGCACAAGGTCGTGGCCATCGAGAAGGACCCGATCGTCGCCGAGAGCTTCGCCGGCCGGCTGAACCGGGTCATCGTCGGGGACGCCTCCCTGCCGCAGATCATCGAGGCGCGCGGCACCAACACGTACAAGTTCGCGGTCATCGGCATCGGCACGTCGGTCGAGGCGTCGGTACTGACCGCTGGCAACCTCGTCGACGCCGGGATCCCGACCATCTGGGCCAAGGCCGTCAGCTTCGAGCACGCCCGCATCCTGGAGCGGATCGGGGTGCAGCACGTCATAAGGCCCGAGGTCGACTCGGGCCGCCGGGTGGCGCACCTGGTCAACGGCAGGTTGCAGGACTACATCGAGTTCGACGACGGCTATGCGATCGTCAAGATGTCTCCGCCAAGCGAAGCGATCGGGTTCACGTTGGCGCAGAGCGCGATTCGCACCAAGTACGGCGTGACGGTCGTCGGGGTGAAGGCACCCGGTGAGGACTTCACCCATGCCGTCCCGGAGACGAAGGTGAGCGCCAAGCACACCCTGATCGTGAGCGGCCCGACCGATCTCCTCGAACAGTTTGTCGCCCGCCCCTGACGCCCTCGGTGGGGACGAGGGCCGCGTAGCCCGTCAAGGAAGCCGGCGAGCGGGGCAGGTGGCCCCTGTCCTCCGCGGGCGGACCACCGGATGCGATCAGCGAACGACGGTACTGCGGACGGTGCCGGGATCCTCGCCCAGAGGCAGGACCATCACCATCTCTTCGGCTCCGTCGGTCTCGTTCGCGACCCTCATCGGTCGACGGGTGCCCGTCGGGCGGAACCCGAAGCTGCTGGCAAAGGCCACGGCCGAGCCGTTGTCCGTATCAACCCAGTAGCCCAGGTTCCTGTGCCCATCGCCCAGGGCCTGGGCGGCGCCTGCCAGCACCAGCTTCCAGGCAACGCCGGTGCCTCGTCCAACAGGTGCGACCCACAGGCCGAACAGCTCACCGGTGCAGGCATGCTCGGGGTCACCCTGCCCCAGGCTGACAACTCCCAGCGGTGTTCCATCGCGCTCGGCGACCAGTCGACGCGCCCGGCGCATGCGCTCGCGCCACGCCTGTTCGTCGAGTGCTGCCTCCTGTGCGGCAGTGGCGACGAAGGCCTCAGGAGAGTCCCGAAGGGCCGTCAGACGAATGGCACGGAACTCCTGCCAGTCCTCTTCACCGAGGGCACGCACGGTGGTCTCACTCATGCGCTCACCATAGGGTGGAGGGCTCCAGGATTGCGGCGAGGGTGAGGAGAAGGTGCCCCGGCTCAGGTGCTGCCCGAGGCGAGCTGTTTCGAGCGTTCTGCAGCCGCTTCCATTGCCGTGACGAACGCCGCCCGTACCTTGTGGTCGTCGAGCTGGCGCAGCGCAGCCATCGTGGTACCGCCGGGGCTGGAAACCTGCTCACGCAACACGGTGGGGTGCTGACCGGTCTCCTTGAGCATGGTCGCCGCCCCATA
>DASVKO010000291.1:0-3170 GCA_036385355.1 Dermatophilaceae bacterium | reverse complement strand
TAGCAGCGCGCGGCCTTCGCGTTCGCTGCGGCTGTAGTGCGGACGCAGCAGCCGGGCCAGGGCGCTTTCGCTGTTGTAGGCGCTCATCCGGATCGCGTGGGTGAGCAGCTTGCGTTCGGTTTCCAGCAGTCGGCTGCCAGGCCGGACCTGGCCCAGTGGTAGGTGGCTCGGGGTGTTGGCCGAGGCGTTCTTGGCGACGACCAGCTCGGTCTGTGCGGCCGTGAGGGCTTGACCGGCGGCCGGGTCGACGGTGGCCTTTCCGTTGTTGCCAGGCTGTCCAGCCTTGATGATCGCGGCGTCCAAGGCGTCGGCCATGTCGGCGTGCGCGCCGATCAAGTCGGCGCGGGCGCCCGCGACCTGGTCTTTGGCGCAGGCCTCCGCCGGGTTGGGCACCAGCCGGTCGAGGTCATCGGGGTGGTCGGCGTAGCTGTCGAGGGCGTCCAGGGCGAAATGCTCGCGGGCGTACTTGAAGTAGTTCTCCTGCCGCCACCGGTTGCTCATCCGGTAGGCGATCTCGGCCGCCGTGAGGTCGTTGCGGCTGGTCAGGATCGGGGTCTGGTGCCCGTCCGGGCTGCGTCGGATGATCAGCCGCAACGTGACGGTCCTCGCCGGTATCGCCGGCGCATGGGTGGTCGCGTGCTGGCCCGGGGCCGGCAGCGTGATCGTGCGTTCGGCGAGCTGATGGCTGTGGCTGCTGCCGTCCGGGGCGGTGAAGTCGACCGTGCAGAACTCCTTGACCGCCGAGCGGGCCCAGGCGCCTTTGAAGTAGGTCATCAGATCGAACCCGGCCGCGATGATCTCGGTGAACACCTGTGGGGAGTAGCCGCCGCGGTCGAACACCACCGTGCACTTGCGGTTCGCCCCGACCAGGGCCCGCAGGTCCGGCAGCAGCCGGTGCAGCTCGGCGGCCAGCGACTGCGACGGGGCGGCGGTGATGACCATCACCGGATCACCTTCGCTGTCGCCGACCCAGGTCTCTTCCGTTGCGGGGCCGGCGATCCGCATCCGCGCGATATGGGTCTTGGGGAGCTGCCGGCCGCCGCTGTAGACCCGGACGTGCCCGTCGAGGTAGAGGAACCCGACCGCCTCGGGACGCACCTTCACGTGATGACGACCCAAGGCGGCTTGCAGCTGCGCACCCTTGCCATGACTGGCGAGCTCGGCGAGCTTGCGGCGCAACGTCTTGACCTCCGGGGCCCGATCCAGCCCCAGGAGCCGGCCTAGATCTGCTGGTGGCATTCGGGTTGCTGCCTCGGCGCGGGGCTGCCGGAGCAACGCCATGAACACCGCCATCAGCAGGGTGACGCGCAACCCGTAGAAACCCTTCCGCATTGCACCGAAGGTTTCCTGCGCAACGTCCAACAGGCCGGTCATCTCCAAGGCCGGTAACGCCAGCAGCAGACCAACCTGTGGAAGATGAGCACCCTGGGTGATCTGCACCGGAGCCTCGGTGAGATCCCCAAACCGGGCCGCGACCCGCTCAGCGGTGCGCGGCACCGGCGGCGCCAACACCACCAGCTCGGACACCTCAGCAACATCAGCGACCGTCACCACGTCCTGCTCGTCGTGGTTGCCTTCGTTGTCGTCGAGGGGGCTGACCGCCAGCGGCTGGGCGGCCTGCTGTGGTCGGGTGCCAACTCGGCCCAGGGCGACCCGGACCGTCGCGGTCGACACCCCGGTCCGCGCGGCGATCTTGCTCAACGTCGACCCAGCGGCGTCGGCCGCCACAATCTGTGCCCGCAACTGCGCGGTGAGCTTGCTTGGCCGCTTCGGACCTGACTGCTCCGGCACCAGTGCTGCGACACCGCTGTCAGCGAAGGCACCGACCCATCGCCACAGCGTCGTCTCGCTGACCCCGAACCCCGACGCGACCTCCCTGGCCGAGGCGATCTTCGTCGTCACCAGCTGCACCGCAGCCAACCGCCGACCGGCCCGGTCGGAGCAGGCGAAGGTAAAGCTGACCAGCCCGAACACGAACACCACGCCACCGTCAGGACCCTCCAGCAGTCCCACCGACGGACCGATCGAACGGGCCTCCGCTGGCAGCAAGGGCAATACCGGCTGACTCACCCGACCCATCCTGCCGCCTGTGATAGTCACACATGAATTATCTCAGAACAGAGGCAGAAAACGATCCTCCGACACACCCGAAAACCCTTACACCGCAGGCGAACTGCGCGACTTACCCATCACCTATGTCAGGACCTCTGGACTCGTCATGAGGTTCACCGGGTTGTGAGCGGTGCGGTGTTCATGACGGGTTCGGGTTGGTCAGTTCTTCCAGAAGTTCGAGTATGTGGCGGTAGGGTTCGCCGGTCGCCCGGGTCATCCCCAGCTCGCACGTGCGGTTGCACGAGGCGTGCGCGGTTGCGCCCAGGGCTGCGACTTCTACCGCCTGCTCGTGGGTGGCCGACGCGGTGAGCTCGGGGTGCAACATCCCGCGGTCCCCGGCGAACGCGCAGCAGCCCCAGCTATCGGGGACCTTCACGCGCTCGGCCAACCTGTGGGCGACCGTCCCCAATGCCTCGTTCAGGCCCATCCGGGTCGACGAACACGTGGGATGCAGGGCAAGGGACTCGAGCTTGGCAAAGTCTGGCAGCGCGGGCAGGACGTGCGTCACGGCGAACTCGACCGAGTCGATGATGGTCATCGGTGTATCGCTAGTGTCGGTCTCGATAGTGTGTCGCAGCCCCTCGGTGCACGACGACGCGTCGCACACTATGGGTAGTACGCCGTCGCGGGTCGCTACGCGCAGGGCCGCCAGCGTCTTGCGATGCATGGCCGCCTCACCAGCCACGAGTCCCTTCGACGACCACGGCGTACCGCAGCAGAGCCCATCGATGCCCGGCGGCACGAGCAGCGTGATGCCAGCGCGTTCGCAGAGCCGCTCGAAGCTCTTCTGTATACCGGGCGAGGAGTCGACGGCCGGTCCGAACATCGTCCCGACGCACGCCGGGAAGTAGACCACCCGCGGCACGCCGGTCGGTACCGGGCGCTTGCGGGCGCTGCCGCCGCCGGGGAGCTCGGCCGAGTACAGGGGCACGATGTCGGTTCCCAGCATGGTGCGCGCCAACTTGTCCGGCGCGAGTACCAGGCTGATCGGAACCTTGGCGACCACGTCCAGCGCGTGACCAGCGCCCCGGGTGACGGTGCTCCAGTGCTTCGCGGCG
>DASVKO010000290.1:0-9480 GCA_036385355.1 Dermatophilaceae bacterium | reverse complement strand
TGCAGCTGCTCGCCGGGCTGCGCAGGCCGACCTCCGGAACGGTCGAGCTCTTCGGCGGCGACCCCCGGGAGGCCTCCCGACGCCGGCGGCTGGGGTCCACCCCGCAGGAGACCGGGTTGCCGCCGACCCTGCGGGTCCAGGAAGTTGTCGACTTCGTCGCCGGCCACTTCGACCACCCGGTGCCAACGGGTGAGCTGCTGGAGCAGTTCGGCCTGACCGGGCTCGACAGGCGCCAGACCGGCGGCCTGTCGGGAGGCCAGAAACGACGGCTCGCGGTGGCCGTCGCCTTCGTCGGCCGACCGGACCTGGTGCTGCTCGACGAGCCGACGACCGGCCTGGACGTCGAAGCCCGTCATGCTCTGTGGGACGCCGTCCGGGTCTACCACCAGGGCGGGGGCACCGTTGTGCTCACCAGCCACTACCTGGAGGAGGTCGAAGCCCTCGCCGAGCGGGTCGTCGTCATCGACCAGGGCCAGGTGCGCGCTGACGGCACGCTCGCCGAGGTTCGCTCGCTGGTGCCGGCTCGCCGCCTGCGGTTACGGGCACCAGCCCTGCCCGAGCTGGCGGGCGTGGACCGCATCAACCGCCAAGGCGACCTGTACGAGCTGTGGACTGCCGACTCGGATGCGGTGGTTCGACAGCTCGTCAGCACCGGCGTCCCCTTCGTTGACCTGGAGGTGTCGACGGCCTCACTCGAGGAGGCCTTCCTCGCCCTGACGTCGCCGGGCAACGAGACGACTGCACCGGCCGTTGCGGAAATGGCGCGATGAGCGCGGCCAGCCAGGTACGGCTGACCGGTCTGCACGCCCGCTACCAGTTCACCGAGACGATCAGGGTTCCGATCGCGGTGATCGGGACGATGCTCTTCCCGTCCCTGTCGCTTCTGTTCTTCGTCGTTCCCCAGCCCTTCGCGAAGGACCCGGCCGCCGCGACCACCGCCACGGCCCAGCTGGCGGTCTTTGCGGTGATGAGCGTCTGTCTGTTCAACTACGGCGTTGGGGTGGCCGAGGACCGCGCCCTGCCCTGGGACAGCTACCTGCGCACTCTCCCGGTTGGCCCGTCGCCGAGGCTGATCGGCCGGCTGGTCAACGGCCTCGCCTTCATCGTGCTCGGACTGGTGCCCCTGGTACTCATCGCCTGGCTGTTGACGGCAGCCACGCTGCACCCCTCGCGGCTCGCCCTGACGGCAGCCGCCCTGCTCGCCGCGGGGCTTCCGCTGTTCGCCGCCGGCATCAGCATCGGCTACTCGATGTCCACCAAGGCCGCGCTGGCGGTAGCTCAGTCACTGCTCCTGCCGCTGGCGTTCGCAGGGGGCCTGCTCCTGCCTCCGGAGACCTTCCCAGGCTGGCTCAACTCGATATCGATGTGGCTGCCCACCCGCGCCGGCCGAGATCTGGTCGTCTCCGCGACCACAGGCGTCGCCCTGCCTGGCAGCACCCTGCTGGTACTGGCCGCCTGGACCCTGATCACCGGTTCACTTGCCATGGGGGCCTACCGCCGCGACGAGGGGCGCCGCTTCCGGTGAGGGGCGCCGCTTCCGGTGAGGTCGACCGGCATCAGCAGTCCCAAGGCAACCCTCGCGATCATGCACCTGGCGGTCGCGGCCGTCCTCATCCGGACGCTGCGCCGCAGCTCGCCCACCGCCTGAACCCCCTGCCGCGCAGGCACACCCCGGGGCGGTGCACGCCTCCCATGTGCACATCACAACCGCCTGGGGCTCAGCCTGCCGGAGGAGATGCGCACGTACGCCTGGCTCGGCGCTACCTCATCCGGGGCCCCATCCCCCAAGCTCGGCGGCAGCACGCGCGGTGTGGCCTGATCCACGCCACGCGTGCCTGTCAGACGCTCCGCAAGGGCGGGCCGGGTCCCGCGCCATCGCTCAGTGAACGGCAAAAGGCGCCGGCTCCCGGCTGAGGTTGCCGTCATGCATATGCAGGACCCGGTCAACGTGTTCGAGGACGCTGGTGTCGTGGGTGACCATCACCGTCCCGGTCTGGCCCCGATGGGTCAGCTCCGCCAGCAGTGCCACGATGTCCTGGGCGCGGTGGCTGTCCAGGGCCGAGGTCGGTTCGTCCACGAGCAGCAGCGCCGGGCTGGACATCAGAGCACGGGCGATGCCGACCCGCTGGCGCTCGCCGCCGGAGAGCTGGTGAGGGCGACGGTCGGCATGCTGGGACAGGCCCAGGGACTCGATCAGCTCGCCGGCCCTCTGGCGGGCCGCCTTCGACACGCTCCGGTCCAGGTGGGCGATGAGCAGCAGCTGGTCACGAACAGTGAGGGAGCTGAGCAGGTTCGACTGCTGGAAGACGAAGCCGATCTTCTGGCGGCGCAGTGCTGTTCGGCGGCCGTCCTTGAGGGTGGTCAGCTCCGTCCCGGCAACCCTGACCGAGCCTGAGGTGGGCTGCTCCAGGCCTCCGGACACGGCGAGCAGGCTCGACTTGCCCGATCCCGACGGTCCCACGACGGCGACGAACTCGCCCGGCTCGATGGTCATCGAGACCGAGTCGAGTGCATTGACGAGCGAGTCACCATCGCCGAAGCTCAGGGTGACGTCACGAAGCTCGAGGCTGTCAGAGGTGCCGGTCATCGCTGTGCTCCTAGGGCTGTGAGGGGGTCAACACTGGTGATACGACGAACGGCCCCGGCTGCACCCAGGAGTCCGAGAACGATCAGCAGGCCGGAGGCCAGGGCGACTTTCGGGGCGTCGAGGGCGAAGGGCATGGTGTCGGGCATGGCCATACCCAGCCCCCAGCCCACTGCCGTCCCCAGCGCGGTCGCACCGACGAGGACCGCCACCACCTGGGCGAGCGCGTCACGCAGGATGTAGCTGCTCGACCCGCCGAGCGCCTTCAGAAGGGCGACCTCCGGCTTGCGCTGCACCGTCCACACGGTGAAGAACGCACCGACGACAAGTGCCGAGATCACATAGAGGAAGCTCTGGATCATGGTCATGGTGCTGGACTCGGCCTGGTACCCGGGGGACGCGTTGTAGGTCGCCTTCTGGGTGACGGTGGTCAGGTTCAGCCGGCTGTCGATCGCGCTCACGTCGGCACCGCCGGCCAGCTTGAGTGCGATGGCCGTGGCCTGCTGCCGGGCCTCCGCCGGCAGGTCACCAGGAAGGCCGTAGTGGATCTGCTGCCAGGCGCCCAGGGGCGCGTAGACCACACCAACGTGGCCGAAAGACTCGGAGCCCACGGTCCCGATCACCTTCAGCGGCAGTCCAACTCGGTCAATGGTGATGACGTCACCGATGGAGATCCCCTCATTCGCGATCTCCTTGCTGATCAGGATTCCATTCTCACCGGCAACGAGGCCTGCGCCGGTCTTCGGCGCTGGGTTGACGAAGGACGCCGGGTCAACACCGAACACCGCGAGGTCGACCTGTTTGCCCTTGCTGGCCCCGGAGGAGATGACACCGTGCGTGAGCTGGTTGCCCAGAGGTGCGGCCTCCTGGACGCCCTTCGCCCCTTGGTACGCCGTGACGTCACCGAGAGAGACGGTGCTGCGGGAGAACAGGTCGCCGGTGGCAGAGGCCTCGAAGGCCATGTGGGTGCTGGGCAGGGCACGAAGGCCGGAGATACCGGCGCCGGTGAGACCCGAGGCGAGCCCGGTCAGAATGACCCCCAGGACGGCCATCAGGGCGATGACCAGACCCATCAGGGCAAACCTGCCCTTGGCGAAGGAGAGGTCACGAAGCGCAAGAAACATGGGAAACGGTCCTACTTTCTTATGTCGGGGTGGGATCTGTGTGCGTTTGCGACTTCAGGCGGTGAAGTCCTCGAGGACGGTGAACATCTCGATGGCGGACGGGGCCTGCATGCCCGGTGCCTGCGCGTCGGCGTGGGCGGCACGGAAGGAGTCGGACTTCATCCAGCCCCGGAAGTGGTCCCGGGATTCGAACTCCATGGTGGAGACATACGGCTGGCTGGGGTCGGCCGGGCGCATGAGTAGGCTGCGAGTGAGCCCGGGCACCCCTGCGAGAGTGGTCCGCATGCTCTCCGCGAAGGCCTTCTCAAAGGCTTGGGCAGTATCTGGTGCGACCTCGATACGGTTGTGGACGGCGAACATTGAGAGTCCTCTCCAAGATGTTTCCTGACAGTTGTGTCAGCATCATAGCCGGGAACAGGGCCGCCTGCGCCATCCTGATCCCGTAGAGCGCGCCACCGGCCAGGAACGCGAAGCCGATCTGCTGCATCGTCGCTGACACCGACTGACCAAAGAACGCGTCGAGCCCGTGCAGGAGCCCGCCAGAACGCGCTGGCCGGTAGCTGGTGATCGCTATCCTGAGCACCGTGACTGACTCACTGCCCCCGTGCCCCGAGTGCTCGAGTGGATACACCTACGAGATGGGTGCGCTGCTTGTCTGTCCGGAGTGTGCCCACGAATGGGAAGACGCTCCCGGGAAAGAAGCCCCGGAGCCCGTCATCAAGGACGCCGTTGGCAACGTCCTGGCTGACGGCGACACGGTGATCGTGACCAAGAGCCTCAAGGTCAAGGGGAACCCCACCTCCATCAAGGTGGGCACGAAGGTCCGCAACATCCGCCTGGTCGACGGCGTGGACGGCCACAACATCGACTGCAAGGTGGATGGGTTCGGCGCGATGCAGCTCAAGTCCTCCGTGGTGAAGAAAGCCTGAGACAGCACCACAGCACCACAGCGTCACGGGCGCGTTGGTGCGGCCAGTGCCCGCAACGCACGACGATCCGCGCGGCGGTCCTGAACTTGTCTGTCGCGCCAAGCCCGACCACAGCTGAGGTCGGCGTCGCCCCCTCGTCCGCGACCGACAACCTCCCACCAGCACCAGCACCAGCACCAGCACCAGCACCCAAACCCACACCCAGACCCACAGCGACAACCACCACACCGACTCCGCCCACAACCACAACCACAACCCCACCCCCCACGACTCCCCCACCGACACCCGCTACCGGCAACAACCACTCTGTGAATCTGCGGTTGCGCCGTATCAGAGCTCGATCGGCGTAGCACCGGCCCACCGACCGGGCCCGGTGCTACCGTCGGCGCCATGGGAGTCGACAAGCCGGTGATCCTCGGGATCCTCAGCGGCATCGGGTGGTTCGTGGCCGGGCTTCCGGCCGGCCGCCACGGGTGGACATGAGCGCCCCCGGGGCCTTGGTGCGGGACGTCGTCGCGCGCCTTCGCAGCATCGACGACGAGCTGCCGCGCGGCGACGGAGCAGCAGTGTTCAACCACCTGTACCTCACCGTGACCGAGGCGGTCGCCGCCGGACTCACCGGTGCCCAGGTCTTCCGGGACCCGGTGTTCATGGAGCAGCTCGACGTGACGTTCGCTGGTCTCTGGCTCGAGGCGTACGACGCGCCGGGCGACGACGTGCCCAAAGCATGGGCGCCCCTGTTCGAGCATCGGCACAACCGCTCGCTGCTGCCGATCCAGTTCGCCCTGGCAGGCATGAACTCCCACATCGGGCACGACCTTCCCCTAGCCGTCGTCCGGACCTGCCGTAGCCTCAACGCCTCACCGGATGACGCCGGCATCCGCGAGGACTACGAGAAGGTCAACGACCTGCTGGCTGCCTGCGAGTCCGAGATCCGCCGCTCGTTCCTCACCGAGGCCGGTCGGGCCGCGGACGAGCAGGTCGGCCCGGTGGTCCACCTCATCAGCTCGTGGAACATCGACGCAGCGCGCGACGTCGCATGGGTGAACGTCGAGGCCCTCTGGGCGATGCGCGGCGTCGGCTTGCTGGCCGACCGCTATGAGGCGGCGCTGGCCCGCACAGTCGGTATGGCGTCCCGCTGCCTGCTCACACCCACGCTGCCCGGATGACCTGAGGAACGTGGCCGCGGTCTCAGGCGACCAACGCAACGATCGGCTGTGCTGAGGTCCTGGTCGGTCAGTCGGTCAGTCGGTCAGTCGGTCAGTCGGTCAACTGTGCGCCGATGACCGCGTCAGACTGTCACGATGCGATCGCGACCGGTGCGCTTGGCCGCATAGCACGCAGCGTCTGCGGCGACGATCGCCCCCTGGGCCGGGGCCGGGCGTCCCACGCCGACGGACACCGTGACGTCCAGGCCGGGGGCGATCTGCCCCCACGGGGCGGCGCGCACAGCATCGTGGAACCGTTCCGCGACCTCCTTGGCCGCCGCGCCCCCGCCGAAGACCAGGGCGACGAACTCATCCCCGCCATAGCGCACGGGTACGTCCTCGGAGCGGCACTGCCTGCGCAGGATGACGGCTATCCGGCGAAGCACCTCATCGCCGACGGCGTGCGAGTAGTGGTCGTTGACCAGCTTGAAATGGTCGATGTCGACGAAGACGACGGCGAGGTCCTCCCCTGCGCGATCCATGGCGCTGGCCATCATCTGGCGGTTACCCAGTCCGGTGAGGGGGTCGAGCAGCACGGCCCGGCCCATCCGGTCTGTCTCCGTGGTCAGCGCGCGCACCGCGTTGAGCGTCTGCAACGCGGTGAACCGGCCATCACGCTCGACCCACAAACGGCCGAGGGCCTCCCTGGCCATCCTCTTCCACCCGGCGACCGCCGGGTGCGACCCGAACTCCGCCACATCCAGGTCGGCCAACGCCTCAGCCGCTGTGGCGGACCATATCTCGCGTTTCGCACGGTCGGCGTTGCTCCAGGCTGCGAGCAGGTGCCGGCGTGCCTGCTCGTATTCGCCCGCCTGCGTCGCCGCCTGGCCCAGGACGAGGCTGGCGAGGTGGGCCTCGATGAGCTCGTCGCGGAGCGGGGAGCGCTGGGTTGCGGCATTGACCCGTGACGCCGCGAGGTCCACATACCCGAGCCGGCTCATCGCGTAGGCCTCGATGACCTCCGCGCGGGCCGCCATGTCGCGGTTGCCGGCCAGGGCCGCGATCCGGCCCATCCGCAGCGCCTGTTCGGCGGACGCGACCAGATGTGGCGCGGCAGCGTCGACCTGACCGACGAGGAGGAGCGTCGCCCCCCAGAAGGTGCTCAGTATCGCCCGTTCCTGCACCACCAGGAGGTCGACGAAGTGGTCGTCGCCGAGCCGGATGCCGGTCAGCAGCTCGTCTGCCTGCTCGAAGAGGTAGACCGAGCGCAGGGCCAGGGCCACCGCCATACTTGCGGAGAGGTGGCTGTAGCGGCCGGGGCGCGCCTGCGCGACGAGCCAGGTCCCCTCGGCCAGCGCAACCATCGCCCGGGTGACCTCCCCGGCCTGGGTCGAGGACTCTGCCAGGAGAGCCAGCGCCTTGGCCCGCCACAGGGGATCGGGCTCATTCTCGAGCTCGCCGAGAAGGTCCAGGGCCACGGTCACCGCTTCGTGCTGTCTGCCCAGGTCCTGGAGTGCGATGCCCTCGATGTAGTGCAGGAACTGGGTCGTGATCCTGTCGCCCCCGCGGGAGGTCACGAGCGCCCACTCCCGGCACGCGCGCACGGCTTGCTCGGAGAACCCGTCCATGTAGAGCTCATGGGCCCTGTCCGAGAGGGCGTCGAACGGCCCGAACTCGCCCACCGGGATGAGCGCGGCACCCATCGGCCGGTTCACGGCTGCCTCTCGCGGCCGGGCGATGAGAGCAGGACTGCTGGCGTGCGGGGCGCTCAGGGGTGAAGGTTCGCGCGCGGACCGGACCTGGCAGCTGCTATCTCCGAGCAATCTCAACCTCCACCTCCTCGCGTCCACAGAGGCGACCCTGCCCATGCCACCCAGATACTTGAATGTATGGCGAAACGGGGGACTTCGCGAGAGGTTCATCAAGGTCTGATCCGTTCTGCGTCTGAGCCTGACCGTTGAGCCGATGTGTCGCTACACCAAAGCGACGAACGTGACCTTCCGGGCCCCACGGGACAAATCGGTGCAACTCGTGGGCAGAACGAACCTCGTCGGCAAGGCGGCCCTATGCGAACGAGCCCCCCCGCCCTCGCCTCCGGTGCGAACATCGCCGCCTTCAACCTCGGCAACGCCCTCGGCGCGTGGCCCGGCAGCGTGACCATCTCAGCCGGCCTCGGCTACACCTCCCCATCTGGGCCGGTGCCGCCATCACTGCGCTGGCCCTTCTGGTGATGCTGTACGCAGCCGGCGCCCCACAAACCGCACAACGCAGTCAGGCTGTGTCCCCGCCCCGCCAGCTCGCCGACACCCTCACCGGCTGAGCCGGCTCGTCCTGCCTCTCGGGACGCCACGGCAGACGGGATACCCCCCGGTTGCTGCCGAACCGAGCGGGCCGGGCGCACAGGGCTGCCACCGGGCTGAAGTCGTGGTTGCGGTTCCTAGATCGCGGCCCAGCCCCCATCGACGGGCAGGATGGCGCCGTTGACGTTGCTGGCATCACTGCTGGCGAGCCAGGTGATCGACGCGGCGAGCTCTTCGGCCTCGGCAAACGTGGGGATCATGGCCATGAGCGGCCCGAGACGCTCCTGCGCCCACTCGGACTTGAACGGCGCCTCGATGTTCGTCTTCACCGCTCCGGGGGCAACGGCGTTCGCACGAATTCCCTTGGGCCCATAGAGAACGGCAACGCTCTTCGTCAGTCCATTCACCGCGTGCTTGGACGCGGTGTAGGCGACCCCGGAGGCTGATGCCCGCAGACTCGCTTCGGAGGACACGTTGACGATCGAGCCCTGCCCGGCCTCGATCATTCCCGGCAGCACCGCGCGCGTCAGACGCATGACGGAGGTCAGGTTCACGGCGAACACCCGCTCCCAGGTCGCATCGTCGATCTCGGCGAGCGGGATGAAGGCGTCCATGATCCCGGCCACGTTGACCAGCACGTCCACCCGGCCACCGGCAGTGGCAAGAAGAGTCTGGGCAGTCTCTTCCAGCGACACGTCGCCGGCGACGGTGACGATGTCGAGTTCGGGGAAGTCTGCTTTGAGCGCGTCGAGCCGATCCTGGACCACGTCACTGGCGATGACTCTGGCCCCCTCGCTGGCCAGCCGGACAGCCGTCGACCGACCGATTCCTGAACCGGCCCCGGTCACGATGGCAACCTGTCCGTCAAACCGGCTCGGTGTGAAAGCGCTACTCATGTGAATGCTCCTCAAGGGACGAGATCTGGCGCCCCTTTGGGCGTCCCTAGATTCATAGCACTCAGCGCCGTCAGTTGGTGTGATGAGACCTGCCATTCGCTGGTGAGATGAGGCCCGGAGAACCCGCCTGATCCAAAACCCTGTGAGGAGACGCGACAGCGAGGACGATGGGAGGTGCGGGCGGGGTCTGCGGGCCACCGCACCGACGTACCGCGGAGGAAAAATGCAGAAGGAGTTCTACGAGGACCTGCTCGACCAGATCTCCGATGGCGTCTACTTCGTCACCCTGGACCGGCGCATCACGTACTGGAACGGCGGCGCAGAGCGCATCACCGGATACAGCGCACGGGAGGTGCTTGGCCACAGTTGCGGGGAGGGGATCCTGCGCCACGTCAACGATGCTGGCCGGCAGCTGTGCCAGCGGGGATGCCCGCTGCTCGCGGTGATGCAGGACGGCAAGCCCCGCGAGGCCGCCGTCTACCTTCACCACAGAGACGGC
>DASVKO010000289.1:0-7148 GCA_036385355.1 Dermatophilaceae bacterium | reverse complement strand
ATGCGTCCGATCGGTGCCGGGACAGCAGGCATGCCCGTCGCCCGCTCGCCCGCGCTGGTTGGCTTGGTCGGCGGTCCGGACGCCGGTCCGGGTGCGGGGATGGGTGCACCGTGCAGTTGGCTCGCTGTCATCAGCACGAGGCTACCCGGTGGCACCCGCAGATCGCGAGACGGTGGTTATGGGCCGCTTTGGGACGTCCTGCTGTCCGTCTCGCGAGACGGTGCCAAGAACGGCTAGAACTTGCTGATGGCCACCCCAACGTCGCCTATGCTTCTCGATCGTGAAGGCTATCCGTCGCTTCAGCGTCCGCACCGTCCTGCCCGAGCCGATCAGCGATCTGGGGGAGCTCGCCAGCAACCTGCGATGGTGCTGGCACCCCGCGACCCAGGACCTTTTCGCCGGGATCGACCCGAAGCGTTGGGCCAAGGGTCACCGGGAACCGGCCAAGATGCTCTCCGCACTCTCGGCTGACGAGCTGGAGACCCTTGCCGCGGACGAGGGTTTTGTGCGGAGGGTTCACGACGCGGCGCTGGATCTGGCCACCTATCTGCGCGAGCCTCGCTGGTACCAGGGCTGGGCTGCCCAGGTTGAGGGCGGGGCTCCCGCCTCGATCGCCTATTTCAGCCCCGAGTACGGCATCACCGAAGCGCTCCCGCAGTACTCCGGTGGGCTGGGCATCCTTGCTGGGGACCACCTCAAGTCTGCCTCGGACCTGGGTGTGCCCATCGTCGGTGTCGGCCTGTTCTACAAGACCGGGTACTTCAAGCAGTCGCTGAGCCACGACGGCTGGCAGCAGGAGACCTATCCCGTCCTGGACCCGGACGACCTTCCGCTGGCACTGCTGCGGGAGGCTGACGGACAGCCCTGCATTATCGAGATCGCCCTTTCCGCCGGCACGGTGCTCCGCGCCCACGTCTGGAAGGCCCAGGTCGGACGCGTTCCCCTACTGCTGCTGGACTCCGACGTCCCGGGCAACGACGAGGCAGTCCGCGGGATCACCGACCGTCTCTACGGCGGCACCGGCGAGCTGCGCCTCCAGCAGGAGATGCTGCTGGGCATCGGCGGGGTCCGTGCGCTTCGACTGTGGTCGCGGCTGACCGGCGCGCCGGCGCCCGACGTCTTTCACACGAACGAGGGCCACGCCGGCTTCCTGGGTGTCGAGCGGATGCGCGAGCTGACAGCCCCGGACGCCACGGGCGCCCCGGGCTCCATGACCTTTGCCGAGGCGCTTGAGGCTGTCCGTGCGGGCACGGTCTTCACCACGCACACCCCGGTCCCCGCGGGCATCGACCGTTTCGGCGTCGACCAGATCCGGATGTACTTCTCCGGGGACAACGCCATCCCCGGCGTGCCCATCGAGAGCCTGCTGGCGCTCGGCGCCGAGACCTACGACGGCGGCGACGCCGGTGTGTTCAACATGGCGGTCATGGGCCTGCGTCTTGCCCAGCGGGCTAACGGGGTCTCCCGGCTGCACGGCGTCGTCAGCCGTCAGATGTTCGATGGCCTCTGGCCGGGGTTCGATGACACCGAAGTCCCGATCACGAGTATCACCAACGGTGTTCACGCCCCGACCTGGGTCGACCGAACGGTCTTCGAGCTCGCGGCAAAGCACCTGGGGACCACCGATGTCGCCGACCCTGACGCCTGGGGAGGCATCGTTGACATCCCCGGTGACGAGATCTGGGCTGTCAAGCGACACATGCGCGAGCAGCTCGTCTTCGAGGCCCGCCGCCGGATGAAGGCAAGCTGGCTCAGGCGTGGCGCCAGCCCGGCCGAGCTCGGCTGGATCGACGACATCCTGAACCCGGACGTTCTCACCATCGGTTTCGCCCGCCGGGTTCCGACCTACAAACGGCTCACGCTGATGCTGAGCGACCCGGTTCGCCTCAAGAAGATCCTGCTGGACCCCAAACGTCCGGTTCAGCTGGTCATCGCCGGCAAGAGCCACCCTGCCGACGAGACCGGCAAGAAGCTCATCCAGCAGCTGGTGAAGTTCGCTGACGACCCGGCCGTGCGTCACCGCGTCGTGTTCCTGCCGAACTACGACATCGCGATGGCCAAGTATCTCTACCCCGGCTGCGACGTCTGGCTGAACAACCCCCTGCGCCCCTTCGAGGCGTGCGGCACCTCAGGCATGAAGTCCGCGCTGAACGGCGGCCTCAACCTCTCCATCCTCGACGGCTGGTGGGACGAGTGGTACGACGGCCAGAACGGCTGGGCCATCCCGACCGCTGACGGCGTCGAGGACCCGGATCGCCGTGACGACCTCGAGGCGGCCGCGCTCTACGACCTCGTCGAAGGCTCGGTGGCGCCCCGGTTCTATGACGTCGACGAGGACGGGCTGCCCCAGCGCTGGCTGTCGATGATCCGGCACACCCTGGCCACGCTGGGCCCGAAGGTGCTGGCTTCCCGGCAGGTTCAGGACTACACCACCGAGCTCTACGGCCCCGCGGCCCGTGCTGGGTGGGCCCTTGACGGACCGACCTGGGCAGGCGCGCGTGACCTGGCGGCCTACAAGGCCACGGTCCGGGCCGGCTGGTCCGGAGTCCGGGTGGATCACGTCGAGTCCTCAGGTGTCTCGGACTCCCCGCAGGTTGGCGACATCCTTCATGTGCGGGCATTCGTCTCCCTCGGCGATCTTGCCCCGGACGAGGTCGAGGTGCAGGTGGTGCACGGTCGTGTCTCCCTGTCGGACGAGCTGCGCGACATCGAGACCGCGCCGCTGACCTTCGCCGAGTCCTACGAGGGCGGCCGGCACCGCTTCGAGGGCGACCTCGTGCCGACCCGCACCGGTGCTTTCGGCTACACCGTCCGGATCCTGCCCACGCACCCGGCCATGGCCAACCCGGCGGAGCTCGGCCTGGTCGCCAACGCCCAGCGGTCGTCCTAGCAGTCCGGCGTCCTGGCAGTCCGGCGTTCAGGCTGCTCCGCTGCCGATGACACCAGCGTCTTGGCACCGGTGTCCTGACACCGGTGTCCTGACACCAGTGTCTTGGCTACGGCGTCATCGGCGGCTGTCGTCGGGGAGCGAGGCGGAAGACCTGAACTGATGCCGCGGTGAGGGTGACGATGCCACCGTCGCCGCCGTGCGAGGCGTCTCCGACGTCTGGGATCTTTGAGATGCCCGGGGTCTCTGAGAGGCCTGAGGTGTCCGGGACAACTGGTGTGCTCGAGGGGCCATCAGCGGCCTGACCGTCCCCCGAAGCAGGTGGTCGCTCCCACGCGCTGTCCCAGACCAGTCGGTATGTCGCACCCTCGCCCCGGGGCGGCAGGGTCACCTCGGCGTCCTGGGCGCCGCCGTGGAAGACGACAAGCAGCGAGCTGCCGCCTATCTGGGTGCCGTCCAGGTACATCGTCAGCGTCCGGTTCTGAGGGTCGTCCCACGTTCGCTGGAGCATCGGCTGACCGTTCGCCGCGAACCACAGAGGGTCGATCATCCGGGCATTCTGCGCCCGGCGCTCGGTGAAGAAGGATCGTTGTCCCAGAACGGGATTGGCTGCCCTGAGCCTGGCGAGGAAGCGGGTGGTCGCCAGCAGGTCGTCCTGCCAGGGCCTGAGATCCCAGTCGAGCCAGGACACCTCGTTGTCCTGGCAGTAGGTGTTGTTGTTGCCGCCCTGGGAACGCCCCAGCTCGTCGCCCGCGTTGATCATCGGCACACCGCTGGCGAACAGCTCGGTGGCCAGCAGGTTGCGGATCGAGCGCCGCCGCGCGGTCAGCAGGGCCGTGTTCGCGCCGGGCTCGTGCTCGCCGGGAAGCCCCTCGAACCCGTGGTTCCATGACCGGTTGTCGTCATGGCCGTCACGGTTGTCCTCGCCGTTGGCCTGGTTGTGCTTCTGCTCGTAGGCGGTCGTGTCAGCCAGGCTGAAGCCGTCGTGAGCCGCGACGTAGTTGATCGACGCGACCGGGCCGCGGTCCTGGGCGCCGAACAGATCCCGGGACCCGGACAGGCGCGTCGCAAGGTCACGAACGCCATGTCCGGGCTCGTTGCCGGCAGAGCGCGCGACGTCGGGCAGCCAGAACGTGCGCACCTCGTCACGGAAACGGTCGTTCCACTCGGCGAAGGGGGGCGGGAACTGGCCGGTGCGCCAGCCGTGGATGCCGAGGTCCCACGGCTCGGCGATCAGCTTGACCCGTGAGAGCACCGGGTCGGTCTGCAGCCCGACCAGGAACGGGTGGTTCGGGCGGAAGCCGTCGTCGCGGCCACGCCCGAGTGCCACCGCGAGGTCGAACCGGAAGCCGTCGACGTGGCACTGCTCGACCCAGTACCGCAGCGAGTCCATCACCATCCGGTCGACCATCGGGTTGCGCAGGTCGAGGGTGTTTCCGCATCCCGTCACGTCGATGTCATGTCCGCGCTCGTCCAGGCGGTAGTACGCGCGGTTGTCCAGGCCCCGCCACGACAACGTGGCCCCGTTCCGGGCCTGCTCGCAGGTGTGGTTGTAGACGACGTCGAGGATGACCTCGAGACCGGCGGCATGGAGCAGCTTGACCATTCCCTTGAACTCGTCCAGCTGGTCCTGTGGATCGCCGGACGCCGCATACGCCCCGTGCGGCGCGCTGAAACCCAGAGTGTTGTAGCCCCAGTGGTTCACCAGCCCCCGGGGTGCCAGCGCGGGCTCGTGGCCGAAGGCGTGGACCGGCAGAAGCTCCACGGACGTGACACCCAGCTTCTGCAGGTGCTCGACGGCGGCGTGGTGGGCCATCCCGGCATACGTCCCGCGCAGCGGTTCCGGTATCGCGGGGTGCAGCCTGGTGAGGTTGCGGACGTGCGCCTCGTAGATGACGGTCTTCGCCCAGGGCACCGCCGGCGGGGCGTCGACGCCCCAGTCGAAGCGGTTGTTCACGACCACGGCCCTCGGCACGTAGGCCGCGCTGTCACGGTCATCGCGCACGTCCGGGTCTCCGTGCAGCCGGGCATCGACCTTGTGGCCGAACACCTCGGGGCGCCAGCTCACCTGGCCCTCGATCGCCCGGGCGTAGGGATCGAGCAGCAGCTTGTCGGGGTTGTAGCGCATCCCCTGGGACGGCTGCCACGGGCCCTGTGCCCGCACTCCGTATCGCGCTCCTGCCCGCAGCCCCGGCACGGAGCCGAACCACGTCCCGTGGACGCGGTCCGACAGGGCGACCCTGCGTTCGCTGGCTCCGGTGGCGTCGTCGGGGTCGAAGAGGCAGATCTCCACCCCGTCCGCGTGCCCGGCGTAGATGGCGAAGTCGACGCCGTCGCCGGTGACCGTGGCCCCGAGGTCGGGAGGGAGATCTCGTGAGGTGGACATGGCACCAAGGGTAGGCAGTCGTTACGTTAGGCACATGACCGATCCGACTTCGCTGCCGAACTTTCCCCCTCCACCCAGCGAGCACCCCCTCCGTGGACGTGTGCTCGACGCCTTGATCGACGAGGGTTTCGAGCCCAACATCGACCAGGACGGCGACGTGGCCTTCACGATCCAGGACCAGCAGCTCTTCGTGCGCTGCATGGAGGGCGACTTCACCATCATGCGTGTCTTCGGGCAGTGGCAGGTTGGTGACGATGTCCCGCAGGACGCCCTGAGCCAGCTCCAGGCCTGCAACGAGCTGACCCTGCGCCTGAACGTGGTCAAGGCCGGCATCGCGAACGGGACCCTGGTCGTGACCGGCGAGCACGTCATCGCACCGGAGACGGACGTCAAGGGCCTGCTCGTGGTCACGACCCAGCTGGTCCTGTCCGCGGTCCACATGTGGCACGAGACGATCATGGGCCGAAGCATGGACGAGGACACCGGGACGGACCAGTCATGAGCGATGTCGTCCGGTTCGAGGTCGAGGACGGCATCGGCACCATCCGTCTGGACCGCCCTCCGATGAACGCGCTCAACTTCGAGGTCCAGGATGGCCTCGCCGCCGCCGCCCTCGAGGCCACCACCCGCAAGGACGTCTCGGCGGTGGTCGTCTATGGCGGCGAGAAGGTCTTCGCCGCCGGCGCTGACGTCAAGGAGATGCAGCCCATGTCGTACACCGACATGGTCGACCGCTCCGTGGCGCTGCAGGCCGCTTTCAGCGCGATAGCCCGGATCCCCAAGCCCACCGTGGCCGCCATCACCGGCTACGCCCTCGGCGCGGGTTGTGAGCTCGTCCTGGCCTGCGACTTCCGGGTGGCCGCCGACGACGCGAAGCTCGCCCAGCCCGAGGTGCTGCTCGGTCTCATCCCGGGAGCCGGCGGAACCCAGCGGCTCTCGCGGTTGATCGGCCCGGCCCGGGCCAAGGACATGATCTTCACCGGGCGCTTCGTCCCGGCGCAGGAGGCCCTGGCGATGGGTCTGGTGGACGAGGTTGTCCCGCCCGAAGAGGTCTATGCCGCGGCGCGCCGGCGCGTCGAGGGTTACGTGGGCGGTCCGGCATACGCCATCCGGGCTGCCAAGGAGGCCATCGACCGTGGCCTCGAGGTCGATCTCGAGACGGGCCTGGAGATCGAGCGGATGCAGTTCGTCGGCATCTTCGCGACCCGTGACCGTGATATCGGCATGACCCATTTCGTCGAGCATGCGCGGGGCAAGGCGCAGTTCGAGGGCCGTTAGGCCTGGGCCCGGCTCTGACGCCGGTATCGCCGCGGAAGGGCCTGTGTCGTCCATCACCCTCCGGTGGCGTCCGGCGGTAAGGCCTGTCAAGATATCCAAAACCCCCGAGTCATACACCCTTGGAAAGGGGACGAGCGAGCGATGAATATCGTCGTCTGTGTCAAGTACGTGCCCGACGCCACCGCGGACCCCACGTTCAACGAATCTGATAACACCACTGACCGTCTGGGCGTCGATGGCCTGCTCTCGGAGCTCGATGAGTATGCGATCGAGGCAGGTCTCAAGCTGGCCGAGAGCGCAGCCGGAGAAAGCATCGTCACCGTCCTGACCGTCGGTCCCGACAAGGCTGCCGACGCCATCAAGAAGGCCCTGCAGATGGGTGCCCACGCGGGTGTGCACGTCAAGGACGAGGCCATCCACGGGTCCGACGCCGTGGCCACATCGCTGATCCTGGCCGAGGCCATCAAGAAGATCGGCAACCCGGATCTGGTCCTGGCCGGTATGGCGTCGACGGACGGGACGATGGGCGTTGTCCCGGCCATGCTCGCCGAGCGTCTTGGCCTGCCCCAGGTCACGCTCGCCTCAGAGCTGACGGTT
>DASVKO010000288.1:0-6622 GCA_036385355.1 Dermatophilaceae bacterium | reverse complement strand
CAGCACGGCCACCAGCACCTCGGCCCGGCCGACCCGGCGATGTCGGTTCTCGGCGGCTGGGCCGGCGAACTTCGCCGATCCGCCGTCGCTGGTCACTGGCAGCCGTTCGGTAACGCCGATGCGTCGATCGATGTCCATACCTCGATCATGGTTTCCCTACCTGTGCGGTTCCTCTGAGAGACCTCACGGGCACTTCAGCGATGCCCGGGAGGTTCCCCCGCGGACGGACCCGCCCGACCCGCCCGACCCGCCCGACGTGGCCAGGCGAAGACGAGGACGACGACGATGACGGCCCAAGCCAGGTGGATGGCTCCAACCGCGCTCTGGTGGGCGAACCACCAGTGGGTCAGGCCCGTCGTCGACTGTTGCCAGTGGGCGAAGTTCTTGGTGAACGGCTGCCAGAAGACGACCACCGTGGCCAGCGTGGTCCACGGGATCGTCCAGTCGGTGCCGAGCAGGTCGAAGACCACCGCGGCGAGCGCGGCGCTGCCGATGTAGTAGGCGTTGTCCTTCGGGTCCAGGGCCAGGCGCACTGCGACGGAGACGAGCAGGACACCCGGCAGGCCTCTGGCCAGCACTGCCGCGACCGCTGCCGCGGGGGCGAGAAGGAGCTGGGCGGTTCGCCCCCAGGGCGGAACCAGGGTGCCCCGGACACCGAGGGTGTGCAGTCCCGACGACGGTGACATCCCGACAGGAGGGTGCAGCGCGCCGAGCGTGCGCGGGTTGGCCAGTACGAAGGGTGCCCAGGCCAGCGCGGTGCCGGCGGCGGCCGTGGCGGCCGCCCGCAGCCGGCCGCGGGGCAGTGCGAGCAGCAGCGGGACGAACCCGATCGCCCACGGCTTGGCCGCGACGGCAGCGGCCAGGGCCAGGCCCGCCCACCCTGGCCGGTCCGCTGACACGGCACGCAGGGCCAGGACCGCGAAGACCATCGCGAGAACGTCGTCGAGGTGCCCCCAGCGGACCGAGAGCACCGTCCAGGCGGGTATCAGGACGATGGCCGCGAGGAACATCCGGCGGTGCCTTCGGGCGGGGGCGACCAACGGCGTGAGCGCGGCGATGAGCAGCGGGCCGGCTGCGGTCATCGCGACGAGGGCAACGCTCTTGCCCACGTTGGCCGGTAGCGGGCTGAGCAGGGCAGCCACCACCAGCGAGAGCGGGCCGGTCTGCAGCCATGGTGCGTCGGCATAGAGGTTGAGCCCGGAGCCGTGCAGGAGCAGCCGGGCGCCCTCGACGGAGAAGTGCCACGACACCCCGGAGTCCGGCCACATGCGCCACGCCCAGAACAGGGTCCAGGCGGCCACGAAGGTCCAGGAGGCGACGACTCGAACCGTGTCGCGGTGGGCTGTCGTGGCTCTCACGGTCGCGACCCTCTCACCCTGGCGGCCAAGTCCGACCAGCATCCCTTTCGAACAGGGTCTCCTCGCCGTCCTCCTCGTCCCACTGGCTGCCGACCTCGATGAACCCGAGTCCGGCGACGAGGTTGCGGGATGGCTCGTTCTCGGGGCTGACCGACGCACGGAACCGCAGAACCGCGGGGTCGCTCTGTGCCCATCGGAACATCGCGACGACGGCCTCACGGGCGTACCCCTGCCGTCGGTAGGCAGGGAACACCTCGTAGCCGATCTCCAGCATGCCCTCCTCGTCGACCGGGCCATGGAAGCCGATCCGGCCAACGGCCACCTCCGGGTCGGCCCGCAGAACCATCGCCCGTAGGAGCAGCGGCAGCGTCTCTGGTCGTTCCCTGGCAATGGCAATCCGGAACCGCAGGACCGACGTCATGACATGCGGCCAGTCCGACGGGATGCGGTATCCGACCATTCGCCGGGCCGTCTCCAGATCCCCGCCCGACAGCGCCTCCATGAGCTCCAGGCTCATCGGCATCAGGTTCAGGCGGTTCGAGCTCAGATCGGTGTTCTTGAGGATGTTCGTCACAGTGTTCTTCATAGTGCCATTCACTGCGGGGTTCCTCCTAGCGCAGCTCTCACCAGGCCAGGTCAGCCGGTGATCGTGCAGAGGCGCCTGTCCGAACCCTGGTCAGGACCTCGGGGCGCATGAGGCGCCCGGCAGTGCCGTCCTCGTAGCGGAATCGCACCTGCTCGGCGGTACCGAGTCGGCCGTCCCCGTCCGAAAGTGTCCCGGGCCGGCGTACCCCTCGGCCGCGGTCATCGTCCGATCCATCGCGTCGGACGCTGCCTGGTCCGGACGGAGAACGACGCTCACCGGCCACCTGCCGCCGTTCGCAAGTGGGCTCTCGCGGTGATGCCGGCGCTCCAGGATCAGCGGTGACGCCTCGTCAAAGAGGCGGTCAAACGTCGTCAGACGGCCCACATCTGCCCCAGCGCCGAGACGACCTTCCAGTCCCGGGTGGTTGCCACGACCCCCCCGCGCTCGATCCGGGCGTTACTGAGCTTTGCCTGGTGCGACGGGTGGGTGAACCACAGGTAGACCTCACGGCCGTTGACGTGAGCACGTTCGCCCGAGACGTCCCATCCGTTCATCGCCGCGATGAAGCCCTCCCCGGGATCGTCTTTGAGGAAGGTGACATAACGTCGGGCTTCCCCCTCCAGCGGAGCTGCCAGGCCTTCGCCGTATGCCGTCAGCTCACCGACCTGCGCCGGGGTCCGGACGATGGTTCTCACGGTGAACCTGCAGAGCTCCTCCAGCACCGTCTCGAGGGCGGCCTCCACCTCGCCGGCTGATCGCAGACTCGAGGTGAAGCGAAGGTTCCCGCTCTGGATGTAACTCTCAACCTCACCGAAACCCTGAGGTGCGAGCCCGGCTCGCACGTCGGCCATCTTGGCGAAACGTCCCCCGACGTTCATCGCCCGCAGGAACGCGACATAGGTCGCCTTCGGGGTGCTGTCATCAGATCGGCGGGCGGCGGCCATCAGATGGTGAAGGTCCCGCGACCGACTTCACGCACGGCGCCACTGACCAGAATGGTCCCGTCCTCCCCCACGGCCAGGTCCAGCACAGACGGACGCCTGATCGCCTGTCCCTGGTGGATCCGGCGTCGAAGCCCGCGCTGACCGTTCGCCAGGAACCAGCCGCCGAGGTTGGCACAGGCTGACCCCGTCGCGGGGTCCTCGATGATGGCGTTGTTCTGGCTGAAGAAGAGCCGGGCCTCGATGGTGTCGGGACCCGTCGGTGCCCAGAGGTAGACCAGTGACTCACCGGCCGGCGTCGTGGCGTGCCGGGCCAGGAGCCGGGGATCGGCGGATGCGGCCAGGACGTCTTCGGCCGAGCGCAACGGGATGATCAGCTGGACGGTGCCGGTGTCGACCCACAACGGTTCTGCCGCAATACAGTCCGCGGTCAGCCCGATCATGGCGCTCAGCTCCGGGCGCGCCACCTCGACCCGGGAGGTCGTCGGCGGGTTCGCCTGCAGGGTCCAGATGTCGCCTGCGACCCGGACCGGGATGTCTCCGGCCGGCATACGCAGGAGGACTGCGTCTTTCGCGCTCGACAGCTCATGCACGACGAATGCCGTCCCCAGCGTCGGGTGCCCGGCGAAGGGCATCTCGTAGTTGGGCGTGAAGATGCGGACGTTCGCGCTCACCGGCGCGGCGCCGGGGGTGATGAACGTCGTCTCCGAGAGGTTGAGCTGACGGGCCAGGTCTTGCATGTCCTGGTCGGACAGGCCCGTGGCGTCCTCGAAGACGCACAGCGGGTTGCCGGAGAACAGGTCGTCACCATCGGTGAAGACGTTCAGGACGCGGTAGTGGCGCACGATGGCGGGTCAGCCCTCGATGCGGGTGGTGACCGGAGTGCCGAGCTCCACGGTCCGGCTCACGGTGCAGAGCCGGTCGTGCGAGCGCTGCACCGCCTCGGGCAGGAGCGCCCGCGCCGCGTCCCCGCCCTCGCCGCCGGGAAAGGTCACCCGGAAGGTCACCGACAGGTCCTCCATCCGGTTGCCGCCCTCGTCGCGCACCTTGTCACCGCCGACCTCCACCACGAACGAGTCCGGCTCGGAGCGACGGGTCGTGAAGATGTCGACGTCGACCGCCGTACACCCGCCGATGGCGGCCAGGAACAGCTCGACCGGCGTGAAGTCGTCGACGTCGCCGGTGCCGAAGTCCAAAGTGCCGCCCCGGCCGTTGGCCGCGGTGTAGCGACCAGCCGACGTGCGGGTGATGGAGACCGTTCGATGCGAGTCAGCAGACATGCCCCTACTTTGCCAGAGTGACGAACCGCCGGCGCAGCGGTGTTCCATCGGCTGAGGATCGCTGACAGCGCTGATGCTCGATCGCCGCCCGCCCGGGCAGGGCAAGGTTCTACGACGAGGCCCAGGTGTGGACGGGCTCGTTGGTGTGCATCGCTGCGACATAACGCTCCAGCATCCCCTTCAGGGCCGAGAGACGATCTGCCCCGCGTTCCTCGAGCCGTTCCACTGTAGCGATCTGCCACGTGGCCCCGTTGACTCCGGAGATGCATCGGGCCTCGATCACGCCGAGATAGCGGTCGCGTACCGCGTCGGACACGCCCCACTGCTCGAGACCCTCGTGAGCCATCGGCAGGAGGTGGCGAAGGACCAGCTCATCTGCCGGCACCTCTCCGAAGCCGGGCCAGTAGACCCGTGAGTCCATGCCACGCTGGGCGCACGTGCGGAAGTTGTGCTCAGCGGCGGCGAAGCTCATCTTGGTCCAGATCGGCCGGTCCTCCTGGGCAAGCATGCGCAGCACGCCATAGTAGAAGGCCGAGTTGGCCAGGGTGTCGATGATCGTGGGCCCGGCCGGGAGCACCCGGTTCTCGATTCGCAGGTGCGGGGCGCCGTTGGCGACGTCATAGACCGGACGGTTCCAGCGGTAGACCGTGCCGTTGTGGAGCCTGAGCTCGAAGAGACCCGGCGCCTTCCCGGCGTTGAGCATCTCTGCCGGGTCCTCGTCCCTGATCTCCGGGAGCAAGGGAGGGAAGTACCGGACGTTCTCCTCGAAGAGATCGAAGATGGACGTGATCCAGTTGTCCCCGAAGAAGACCCGCGGTCGCACGCCCTGGTTCTTGAGCTCGTTCGGGCGGGTGTCGATGGCCTGGGTGAACAGCTCGATCCGCGTCTCGTGCCACAGCTGCTTGCCGAAGAGGTATGGCGAGTTGGCACCGACCGCGACCTGCAGGGCGGAGACCGCCTGAGCGGCGTTCCAGTGCGCGGCGAACTCCTGCGGGGTCACCTGCAGGTGCAGCTGCACGGAGGTGCAGGCCGACTCGGGAGCGATCGAGTCGGTGTACATGGCAACTCGTTCACCATGGCCGCCCTCGATGTCGATGTGTATGTCCTCCCCGCGGGCATCGATCATCGCCTTGTTCAGGGCGGCGTACCTGGCGTTGGGGCTCATCCAGTCGTCGCGAAGGTGCTCCGGCATGATCGTGGGCAGGATGCCGATCGTCACGATGTGAGCCCCGGTCTCGGCGGCGAGGCTCTCGGCGCGGTTCAGGCTCTGCCGGAGGTCCTCCTCCAGCCTGATCGCGGCATCACCCGGCATGGGCCGCGGGTTGACGTTGAGCTCGATGTTGTACTGCCCGAGCTCGGTCTGGAAGGCGGGGTCCGCGATTCGCTGAAGCACCTCGGAGTTGTTCATGCTCGGCTGGTAGTCCCCGTCCACGAGGTTGAGCTCGATCTCGAGGCCGGTGAGGAGGCGGTCGCCGTCGAAGTCGCTCTGGGTCAGCATGTGCTCGAAGATGTCGAGATCCCGGCGTACCTTCTCGCGGTAACGCTGGCGTTGCTCACGGGTGAATGCCGTGCTGGCTATCTCTTCACCCATGACCGATCTCCTTCGTCGGGCTTGCCGTGAGCCATGCACAGCCGTGCCTGCGCTGCTATCGAATTGGCAGTCCATTCTATGACGCGCCCACCGCCTGCGTCGCCTGTCAGAGGTCGGCCATAGCCTTCAGGTGTGCGCTTCATACATACCTCTGACTGGCATCTGGGACGGTCCTTCCACCGGGTGGGGCTGCTCGACGCCCAGGCCCGCTATCTGGACCATCTGGTCGACCTGGTCCGGGCCGAGGGCGTCGATGCCGTGCTCGTCTCGGGTGATGTCTACGACCGGGCTCTGCCCGCCCCCGACACCGTGGCGCTGCTCTCCGACGCCGTCACCCGGATTGTCGACGCGGGCGCAGTCGTCGTGCTGTCCAGCGGCAACCACGACTCGGCGATTCGTCTCGGCTTCGCTTCCGGGCTGCTCGCCCGGGCCGGTCTTCACATCCGGACCAGCCTGGACTCTGTGGGAGTTCCGGTGACGATCAAGGACACCGACGTCTATCCCCTGCCCTACCTCGAGCCATCGGTGGCTGCCGACCGGATCGGCGCGCAGGAACGGACCCACGCGGCGGTGCTGAGGGCCGCGATGGACACGGTCCGCACCCGGGCGCTGTCCCGGCCGGGTCCGGTGGTGGTGATGGCGCATGCGTTCGTCACCGGCGGGGCGACCAGCGCGTCCGAGCGGGACATCAGTGTGGGCGGGGTCTCCGCGGTCCACCCGGAGGTGTTCGCGCAGGCGGACTACGTCGCGCTGGGGCACCTGCATGGTCCGCAGCGGATCTCCGAGACCGTCCGTTACTCGGGGTCGCCGATCGCCCTGTCTTTCAGCGAGGCTGATCATCACAAGGGCTCTGTCGTGGTGGAAGT
>DASVKO010000287.1:0-7059 GCA_036385355.1 Dermatophilaceae bacterium | reverse complement strand
CTTCTCGAGCTGCGCGACCATGGTGCGCGAGGTGTACGGACCCACGGAGGTCGCCCGACGGCGCGGGTCATGATCGGTCTTGTAGCCGATGAACTCCCCATACCGGTTCTGCGGGAAAGGAACGCCGAGCTCACATAGCCGCAGGAAGCCGCGGGCCGAGAGGGCGGCCTCGGCAAGCGCGTTGTCGCCGTCCATCGCCCCGCCCGAGAAAAGCGTCTGGGCCATCTCCCGCACGGAGTCGCCGTCGCCCCCGGACAGCGTCAGCTTGTAGTACGTCTGCTTGTCCGAGCCCGCGTTGCGCGACGTTCCGGCGCCGATCTTGTCCGTGACCATCACGATGTCCGTCTGCCCGAACTCCCACAACCGATCCGCCGCGCAGAACCCGGCGGAGCCGGTGCCGACGACGACGGTATTGGCCGTGACGACCGGGACCTCTCGGCCCGCGATCCGCAGGACCTCAGGGTCGTCGGTGCTCATCGGGTGCTCTCCTTGGTCGGACGGCCGTCGCTGACCCCCCGCCGGTACATCGGGGGATTCAGAGGCGGGGGATGTGCATCCCGCCGTCGACGTGGAAGATCTCACCGGTGGAGTACGGTGCACTGCCCCCCACGAGCATCCCGACGGCACCGCCGACGTCGGCCGGGCGGCCCCAGCGCGGCATCGGCGCAAGACCAGCGGCGAGCAGCGCGTCGTACTTCTCGGTCGCTCCCGCGGTCATGTCCGTGGCGATGATGCCCGGGCGGACTTCGTAGACGACGATCCCCTCGGGTGCCAGGCGCGCGGCCCACAGCTGTGTGGCCATCGCGACGCCTGCCTTGGAGATGCAGTAGTCGCCGCGGTTGGTCGAGACCGTCGTGGCGGAGATCGAGGACACGTTGATGATCGTGGCGACCGGCTGCTCGGGCGGGGCGTCGAGCGGGCCACGCAGCTCGATGACGGCACGCGCGAAAGCCTGCGTGAGGAAGTACGGTCCACGCAGGTTGATCCCCAGCACCCGGTCGAAGCTCGCGGTGCCGGCGTCGAGGAGATCGTCGCGGACCGTCGGACCGACGCCCGCGTTGTTGACCAGCACGTCCAGGCGACCCCACGCGCCGACGGCGTCCTGCACGTAACGCTTGTGGTCCTCCGGCTGGGCGACGCTCCCACGCACATAGCGGACTTCGCCCAGCTCGCGGAGCTCGGCGAGAACGTCGGCAGGCTCCTCCCTCGTCGCGAGGATGGACACCGCGAAGCCGTCGGCCAGCAGGCGGCGAGTGATCCCCTGTCCGATCCCGCGGTTGCCGCCAGTGACCAGCGCCACTCTCGGCATCAACGCCTCCTTCGATGGTGCGGCCGTGCCCGATCCTGCCATGCAAGGCCCCCGCCCGGCAAGCGCCTTCCCGCGACCAGCGCGCCGTGGTGGAGGATCTGCGCCCCAGCCCCGGACATCTGCCACTCGAGCGGCAGGCCAGGTCTCACAGGGGCCAGGTCTGCAGGCGGCCGCACATGCCGTACCGGCGTGGGCCGGGGCGGGCCGTGGCGCTTCCCACCGCCGCCTGCGCCAGGTGCGGTGCGTTCCCTTCGGCCAGGTCGGTGAGCGCCTGGGCGGTCGCAGCGGTCTGGCCCAGCACGCAGGCTGACCAGATCTCCTGCCACCCGGGCACCCGGTCCGCGACGAGCCGCCCGGCCGCGGCGTACAGGTCGTCCAGGCCGGACGGCCCCTCGTGGTCCAGCCGGGCGCGCAGCGTCGCGAACCCCTCCAGGGCCAGATCCCGCCGGGTCCTCGCCGCCGCCGCGACGACGATGTCGTCGTCCGCGTCCTTCGCACCCAAGCGAGGTCCCGGCGCAGGCAGCGTGGCCGCCTCCTGGTAGCGCCCGACGTCAGCCAGCAGGTCCGCAGGGAACGTGAGCACCGCGTCACCCGCCTCGGGAAGTCCCGCGTTGGACATGACGACGAGAATCTCCAGCCCACCGGCGTTGACAAGGCGGTGCACCACCCCCGGTGTGAACCACACGAGCACGCCGGGCACCAGTGCGGTCTCGGCGAACCCTTGAGGGCATAGGGTCTGCACGCTCCCGGCACCGGCCAGCACTACGTATGCCTCGGATGATGCGGTGTGCAGGTGGGGCGTGCCGCCGCCCGCGAGGCCGGCACCGTCCGGCGTCGGCCAGTCGTAGACGCGCAGGTGGCTGACCGACGTACCGCCGGGGAAGGGTGGCACGCCGGCCGGACCGGGCACCGCCCCGGTCATCGCCAATCCTGCAGGGCGGCGCGGCCCAGCCCCGCCAGCGCCTCGCCCCGCTGGGCGTCGGCCTGACCGTCGGCGATCACCACGGCGTACCGGAACTGCAGTGTCTGACCGGCGCCAAACGGCACCTCCTCACTGAAGAACGGTGCAGGGTTCACCCCGGCGAACCACTCGTTGCGCATGAACCACTGCGGGGGGTGCTGCGGGTTGGCGGTGTCGTCCACCATGACCAGGCTCGAGTGGCGCGCGGTCTGGTCATGCTGGCCGGTGAAGCCCATCCACTCGGCGCGGGTACCGCGGATCTCCTCCCCTCCCGCATACCCGGGAGCGATGATCGTGCCGCCGGTGAAGGACCGCGGCCCGCGCCAGAACAATCCCCCATACCCGGCGTTCTCCCGGCCCTTGGTGGTCGGCGACCCGATGTCCAGCTGCTCACCGCAGACGTTGGTGATCGCCGAGGAGAACGTCAGCACCCAGGCGTCGTGGGCGGGTACGGTCACTGCGAAGGCACGTGCCTCGTGCACGATCTCCGCCCCGTCCTCTTGGCCTGCGGCGGGTTGCGCGTGCCAGACCAGCTGGTGGGAGACCTGCACCCGATCGTCGGTCACGTCGAGGGCACTGAACCGCTGGTGGTCCATCGACCCGTTGTTATCCAGCTGCACGTACCCCTGGCCGTGGACATAGTTGGGTCCGCCCCAGAAGTTGTGGGGTCCGAGGTCCGGCAGGGACCAGGCAATCCCCTTGTGCCACACGTGGTCGTGCGGACGGAACAGGCTGACCAGGTCGCCGCCGAGGGTGTGCAGCGGGTGGAAGTACGGCCGCGGCGACTCCAGCTGCACGTCGTCCGGAGCGTAGACGTAGGTGAGCAGGTCCTGCCCGTGGTGGGCGACGTGCACCGACCAGCCGATGTCGTGCCGAACGGTCAGGCGGGTGCGGCGTGCGGTCACGCGAGGTCCTCCTCATTGTCCAGCGTTGCGGTCCAGGGTGCCCCGGTGCCGTCCATGCGCGCGTAGAAGGGGTGGCCCGGGCCGATGTCCCCGCGCCGGACGACCTGCCCGGTGAACGCCGAGGCGTAGATCGCCGCGACCAGCTCCAGGGTGCTGCGCGCCTCGCTGAGCGGCACGGGCAGCTGCTCGCCGGCGTCCATCGCATCGAGCAACGCCGCCATCTGGCTGGCGTGGCTGCTGCGCGGTTCGGCGTCGTCGGTGGTCCAGAGAGCGGCGAGGTCCTCGTGGCCGGGTGCAGCGGTGAAGGTCCAGTCGGCGTCCGTATAGCCGTACAGGTGCTCGACCTCGAGCGTCGCGCGCTCGGTGTCGATGCGCAGGTAGGACGTCTGCCGCGGCGACACCACCGAGTTCACGACCGTCGCGAGCGCCCCGCTGGCGAATCGCACCACGGCCATGGACACGTCCTCGGTGTCGGTGTCCCGCGCCTGCCGTCCGGCAAACGCGGTGACCTCCGTCCACGAGCCGAGCAGCGCGAGCAGGAGGTCGAACTGGTGGATGCCGTGGCCCATCGTCGGCCCGCCGCCCTCCGTGTCCCACCGTCCACGCCAGGGCACGGCGAAGTAGTCGTTGTCGCGGTACCAGAGGGTGTGGCACGTGGCCAGGAGCGGCCGTCCGATGCCCGCGTCCGACCGCGCGCTGTCGACCAGCAATGCGTGCGCCCGGCGCGCCCCGGAGCCGAACCGGTGCTGGAAGACGACGGCGACGCCCACCCCGGTGCGCTCGGAGACGGCGATCAGCTTGTCGGCCTCCGCAAGGCTCAGCGCCGGCGGCTTTTCCACGAGCACCGGCACACCGGCCTCGAGGCACTGGACGGCCAACGGGACGTGCGAGCCGGGCGGGGTGCAGATGTGCGCGAGGTCCACCCGGCCGCCGTCGGGCCAGGTCTGCCGCAGCGCGGTGGAGAGGTCGGCGTTCCACCCCTCGATCCCGTGTCGGGCGGCGAAGTCCCGGGCCCGCGCCGGCTCGAGGTCGACGCATGCAACGACCACCGCCCGCGAACCGTGTGCGGCGACCGCGGCGGCGTGCGCGCCCGCGATATTCCCCGCGCCGACGATCAGCGTGCGCCGCAGGCTCACAGCCCGATCCCGAGGTCGAGGTCGGTGACCTGGACCGCCTGCCTGGTCGCCATCGACCTGTTCGCGGCGATCCCCACTGCCACGGCGCGCACACCGGCGACGTATCCGGCGGGGCGACCGAGGGGGTCCTCACCGGGGCCGCGGAAGATGTCGGCGAGCAGGATCGCGTCGCCACCACCGTGCCCACCGATGCCCGTGGGGCCTTCGGTCCCAGCCTTCTTCTCAGTGAGGGTCACGGTGGAATCCGTTCGGTACGTGGTGGCGTGCTGGAGCCATTGCTCAATGGAGCGCGGCCTCGACGAACCGGTCGATCGTAATGGTGCCGCAGGACGGCTCCCCACCCAGTCCCCCGAAAACCGCATTCCGAATGTGACAGGTGCTGGGCGCTGACTCCGTAAGCTCGTTCCCAATCTACCACGCGCCCTCGTGCTGAGGCGGTCCATACCCAGCGGCCTCACCCCGCGCCCGGCCGTGGCCCACCGATCTCCCGCTCAAAAGTGGACCGGCGTTGACAACCAACCTGCTTGAGCGCTCGCTCGAGGAGGTCCGGAGGCGCACCAAGGCGATCGGCCGCTGCCCGGGGGGAGACCTCGTGTCTGACGATGGCCTGCGCGGTCATGGAGCTCGTCTTCGCCGGGGGTCGCGGCCCCCGGGCTGACGCTGCCGGACCGTCATGCGATCGCCGTCCTCATTGCCGCCCGGGCGGTCCCCGGGACGGCCCGGCAGATCGCCTGATATACCTACCCGTGCCAGGGAGCCTGTGCCGTCAGCGCTTATCCAGTGGATCCCGGACGCGACCACGTTCGGGCATGCAGAGTCGCACGAGCCGACCGGAAACGATGGGGTGATGGTGTGAACTACTTCGAAGAAACGGACGCCTGCTGGCTGGGCCTGAACCCGCTCGGCGCACTCGGCAGGATGACGTTCAGCCTGCTCGGCGCCGCCGATGACTCCGTCACCCGTGACCCGATCATGGCGACGCTCGCCCAGGAGATTGGCACGCTCGTCGACCTGCATGACGGGGCACTGGTCACCGACAGCCTGTCCGGCGCAGACGTCATCCTTGCCACCCAGGCGACTCTCGCGGATCTCCCGGTCAACGTGGCCGCGCCGCGCGCGGAACTCATCGCCCTCGGTACGCAGGCCTCGCACCAGCTCACCGACGAGGGGTTCGTCGTCGTCCGCCACGACGGCGCGACCCTCATCACCGCGCTCGCTGAGCACGGTCTGCTCTACGGGTACTTCCACCTCCTGCGACACGCGGCTGCAGAAGACGCAGCCGACACGGGTGACGGTGTGGCGGTCGAGAACCCGGTCAACCCGATCCGCATGGTGAACCAGTGGGACAACATGACGGTCGGCGACGCCATGGGCAGCGTCGAACGCGGGTACTCGGGCAACTCGATCTTCTTCGCCGACGGGCAGGTGGTGCGCGACAAGTCCCGGATCACCGACTACGCGCGGCTGCTGGCATCCCTGGGTATCAACGCGCTGTCGATCAACAACGTCAACGTCCACCGCGCCGAAACCCGCCTCATCACGGACCTGCTGGGGGACGTGGCCGAGATCGCCGAGATCCTCCGCGGGTACGGCATCCGGATCTTCTTGTCCGCGAACTTCGCAGCGCCGATCGAACTCGGCGGGCTCCCCACGGCGGACCCGCTCGACGCGGCCGTCTCCGGCTGGTGGCAGACGGTGACGGCCGAGATCTACCGCACCATCCCGGACTTCGGCGGATTCGTCGTCAAAGCCGACTCGGAGAACCGGCCCGGCCCGTTCACGTACGGGCGCGACCACGCCGACGGCGCGAACCTGCTCGCTCGCGCCCTCAAACCCCATGGCGGCGTGGTGTTCTGGCGGTGCTTCGTGTACGACTGCGCTCAGGACTGGCGCGACCGGCGCACCGACCGCGCGCGAGCAGCCTATGACCACTTCATGCCGCTCGACGGGCAGTTCGACGACAACGTGGTGCTCCAGATCAAGAACGGTCCCATGGACTTCCAGGTCCGCGAACCCGTCTCCCCACTCATCGGGGGCCTGCGCGGCACCAACATCGCCGTCGAGTTCCAGATCGCCCAGGAGTACACCGGCCAACAACGTCACGTCTGCTACCTCGTGCCCCAGTGGCGCCAGGTGCTGGACTTCGACATGCATGCGGATGGCACGGCGACGGTCTCGACAATCGCTTCCGGGCGGGCCAACGATCGGCCCCTGTCCGGGGTGTGCGCGGTGTCTAACATCGGTGACGATCACAACTGGACCGGACACAAGCTCGCGCAAGCGAACCTGTTTGGGTTCGGGCGGCTCGCATGGGACCCAGCCCTGTCGGCGGAGGCCATTCTCGACGAGTGGATCGCTGCCACGTTCGGGTCGAACCCCTCCGTGGCCAGGGTGGTTCGCGCACTCATGCTCGACTCGTGGCGCACCTACGAGCAGTACACGGCGCCGTTGGGCGTCGGCTGGATGGTGACGCCCGGCAGCCACTACGGGCCCAGCATCGACGGGTACGAGTACTCCGCCTGGGGCACCTACCACTTCGCCGACCGCGATGGGGTCGGCGTGGACCGGACCGTGGCCGCCGGCACTGGGTACGCCGGCCTGTACGGGTCGCCGTGGGCGGAAGCGTTCGAATCGTTGGAAACCTGCCCCGACGAGTTGCTGCTCTTCTTTCATCACGTGCCGTACGCGCACGTCCTGCACTCCGGCAAGACCGTCATCCAGCACATCTACGACACGCACTTCGACGGT